>RPOR01000081.1 GCA_003820645.1 Betaproteobacteria bacterium | reverse complement strand
GCTCGCGAGACCCGAGCCGTCTTCGACCGTGATCACGCCTTCCTTGCCGACCTTGTCCATCGCGTCAGCAATGATCTTGCCGATGGTTTCGTCAGCGTTGGCGGAAATGGCGCCAACCTGGGCGATTTCCTTGCTGGTGGTGCAGGGCTTGGACAGTTTCTTCAGTTCGGCAACGATGGAGGTCACTGCCTTGTCGATGCCGCGCTTGAGGTCCATCGGGTTCATGCCGGCGGCAACAAATTTCATGCCTTCCTGCACGATCGACTGCGCCAGCACGGTGGCGGTGGTGGTGCCGTCGCCGGCGGTATCGGAAGTCTTGGAAGCCACTTCCTTCACCATCTGCGCACCCATGTTCTCGAACTTGTCCTTCAGTTCGATTTCCTTGGCAACCGACACGCCGTCCTTGGTCACCGTGGGGGCACCGAAGCTGCGCTCGAGCACCACATTGCGGCCTTTGGGGCCGAGGGTAACTTTGACCGCATCGGCCAGCACGTTGACGCCGGCCACGATCTTGTGGCGGGCCTGTTCGTGAAATTTGACTTCTTTAGCTGACATTTAAGATCTCCTGGATATGGTCTGTGGGTTACTCGATGACGCCCATGATGTCTTCTTCGCGCATCACGAGCAGTTCCTCGCCCTGGACCTTGACGGTCTGGCCGGAGTACTTGCCGAAGAGAACTTTGTCGCCGACTTTGACGTCGAGCGGCAGGACTTTGCCGTCGTCGGTTTTCTTGCCTTTACCGACGGCCTTGACTTCACCCTGATCCGGCTTTTCGGCGGCGGTGTCAGGAATCACGATTCCGGAAGCAGTTTTGCGCTCTTCTTCCAGCCGCTTCACGATAATGCGGTCGTGCAACGGGCGAATTTTCATGGGTACATCTCCTCAAGGATTGGTTAAACAATCAGATAAACAAACCGCGAGCGAGTTGCTAGCACTCGGCTCAAGCGAGTGCCAATAATATAGACGTACGAGGAGGAATTCAAGGGGTGCCTGCAATCAGGTCCCCTTGGAGGTGAGTACTTGCTTACTTAAAAATATTAATTAAAACAGATACTTATTACGATGCCGGGCGCACGACCGGCAGGGCCCGGCGGGTGGGGACACCAAACCGGTAAACCGTTTTGCGCTTGCCGGCACAGGTCGGGATGACCGGCAGATGCGGGCACGGCGGCGCACGGCGGCCTTCTTCGGACAACGTGGCATCGTCCGCATACTCCTTCCAGATGCCGCCGCGCACCGGGCGGAATGCCCACATCAGGTAACCGCGCGCCGCAGCCAACTCCACCAGGTCATCGGCATCGGGCGCATCGGATACCGCAACATGACTGCCGTTGACGGTGTGCGGGTAGGCGCCGAATGCCTGCAGGCACTCCAGCGCCTCGGACGCGTCCGCCCCGGGACGCAGACACCCCGGACGCTCGGCGCGCGCGACGTCCCAGGCGCCCAGTTCCCACGCCGCATCCATTGCCGCCCGATCCACCGCGATCAGATCGTACCAGCGCTCATTCAGCTGCAGCGACGAGCTGGGGATCGGCGCATAGGACACGGCTTCGGCTTCTTCCAGTTCGACCAGTTTCTGCTTGATGAAACCGTGCCAGTGCAGCGTCAGGATTACCGGGGTGTCGGGACAGGGCACTGCGGCAAGGGTAATGCCGACCAGCGGCAGGCCGGTGGCGGACATCTGGCTTTCAATGCGTTCGAGGATCTGCATGCGCAAACATCTCCTTTAGTGTGCTGTTAAACTCACTGCCGAAAACATTCAGAGCAAATTCGATGCCATTGTCGGTGTCACAGCGCGGTACCGGTTCACGCCACGCCCGACCCCGCTGCACATGACCTGTAACGGCCGGGATGCGCATCGGTTGAATGCCACGAAGTATTAAATAGAGTCCTTGCAGCATGCAAACCAGCACTCGCAACACTGTGCTGCTAAACCGCAGCCGCACCGCGGTGTGGCATCCGTGCACACAGATGAAGCACCACGAGACACTGCCCATCGTGCCGATCGCGCGGGCACAGGGCTGCTGGCTGTACGACTGCGACGGCCGGCGTTATCTCGATGCGGTCAGTTCGTGGTGGGTCAATCTGTTCGGTCATGCCGAGCCACGCATCAACGCCGCACTCATCGCCCAGCTGCAGACACTGGAACATGTGATGCTCGCCGGTTTTACCCATGAACCGGTGGTTGCGCTCTCGGAGCGCCTGTCGGCACTGACCGGCGGCACGCTGGGCCACTGTTTTTACGGCAGTGACGGTGCCTCGGCGACCGAAATCGCGCTGAAAATGAGCTTCCATTACTGGCGCAACAACGGCCAGCCGGACAAAACCGGGTTCATCAGCCTCGCCGGCAGTTATCACGGCGAGACACTGGGTGCGCTGTCGGTCACCGACGTCGCATTGTTCAAGGACACTTACGCACCGCTGCTGCGCCACAGCGCGCAAGTACCGAGCCCCGACTGGCGGCAGGCAGCGGCCGGCGTGTCGCCGCGCGACCATGCGCTGCATTGCGCGCGGGCACTGGAACGGCACCTTGGACAACACCACACCCGCACCGCGGCGCTGATCGTCGAACCGCTGGTGCAGGGTGCGACGGGCATGGCCATGTACGACGCCGAATATCTGCGGCAGGCGCGGGCGCTGTGCGACCGCTACAGCGTGCACCTGATCGCCGATGAAATCATGACCGGCTTCGGCCGTACCGGCACCTTCTTCGCCTGCGAACAGGCGGACATCACGGCGGACTTCCTGTGCCTGTCGAAGGGCATTACCGGCGGCTATCTGCCGCTGTCCGTGGTGCTGACGCGCGAGCCCGTCTATCAGGCGTTTTATGCCGACTCGGTGACCCGCGGCTTCCTGCATTCCCACTCCTACACCGGCAACGCGCTTGCGTGCCGCGCCGCGCTGGCGACGCTGGACATCTTCGAGCAGGATCAGGTCATCGCGGCGAATCGCGACAAGGCACAGCGGATGACCGCCGCGGCAGAGCCGCTGGCCGCACATCCGCGGGTGCGCAATTTCCGCACGACCGGCATGATCTGGGCGTTCGAGGTCGATGGCGCGGATGCCGACTTCAGCCGGCGTTTTTTTGAAGCCGCGCTGGCGCGCGAACTGCTGCTGCGCCCGATCGGCAATACCGTCTATTTCATGCCGCCGTACGTGATCAGCGACGAAGAAATCGAATTGCTCGCCACGCGCACGCGTGAAGCGCTGGACGCGACACCATGAAGCTGACCTTCCTCGGCGCCGCAGGCGAAGTCACCGGCTCGAGCTTCCTGGTCGAGACCGACGACGTGCGCTTCTTGGTGGACTGCGGCATGTTCCAGGGCGGACGCGAGGCCGACACCAAGAACCGCGCGCGTTTTGCCCATGCGCCGGCTGCCCTGGATTTTGTGCTGCTGACCCACGCCCATATCGACCATTCCGGACTGCTGCCGCGCCTGGTTGCGCAGGGGTTTGGCGGTCCGGTCTACGCCACGGCGGCCACCTGCGACCTGCTCGAAGTCATGCTGCTCGATTCGGCCCATATCCAGGAGCGGGAGGCGGAATGGGCAGAGAAGGCACGCACGCGCAGTACCGGCAAGCCGCCGCTGTACACCGTCGCCGAAGTCACCCGGACACTGCACCAGTGCAAAGCGGTCGAATACGGTACGGCAGTGCAGCCGCACCCGCTGGTGCGCTGCGTGTTCCGCGATGCCGGCCATATCCTCGGCGCCGCAATCATCGAAATCTGGATCAGCGAGGGCCGGCATACGCGCAAAGTCGTGTTCTCCGGCGATATCGGCCAGCCGAGCCGCCCGCTGATGCAGGATCCCGCGATCATCACCGAGGCGGACGTGCTGGTGGTCGAATCAACCTACGGCAACCGCCTGCACAAGACGCTCGACGACACGCTGATGGAGCTCGAACACGCGATCACCGACACGCTGACGCGCAAAAAGGGCAATGTGATCATTCCTGCATTTGCGGTCGGACGCACCCAGGAAATCCTCTACCTGCTGGTCGAAATGTACCGCCAGGGCCGGCTGCCGGAGATGGACATTTACGTCGATTCACCGATGGCGACCAAAGCCACGGAAATCACAGCGAAGCACTGGGCGCTGCTCGACAAGGACGCGGCGGCGCTGCTGCAATGGCTGAAAAGCCGCCACGGCCACCCGCGCATCCATTTCGTGCAGGATGTGCTGGAGTCGACCAACCTGCAGCGCATCAAGCATGGCGCGGTCATCATCTCCGCCAGCGGCATGTGCAATGCGGGGCGCATCAAGCATCACCTGCGCCACAACCTGGGCCGCAAGGAGTGCTCGATCCTGATCGTCGGTTTTCAGGCCGCCGGCACACTCGGCCGGCGCATCGTCGACGGCGCGCGCAATGTGCGCATCTTCGGCATCCCGATCGCCGTGCGCGCCGACATCTATACCATCGGCGGCCTGTCCGCGCACGCAGACCAGGCTGCGCTGCTGGACTGGCTGGCACATTTCAAGCGTGCGCCACACCGCACGTTCGTGGTCCACGGCGAACAGGCCACTGCGGAAATTTTTGCCGCCGCCATCCATGACCGGTTGCGCTGGACCGGCGTCGACCTGCCGGCGCAGCACAGCGCCGTCATCCTTTGAAGTCCACCAGAATGCGCACCGGACATCCGATATCCATGCCCCTGTACCGCACACTGACCGCAGCAGCACTTCTGCTGCTGCCCCTGACTGCAATGACGCAGCCTGCAACCATGCTGCCCGAACCGGTCGCCCGTGCGCTGGCGCAGGCCGGCATTTCCGAATCAGCGGTCGGCGTTTATGTGCATGAAATCGGCGCTGACCAGCCGGTGGTTGCGGTCGGCGCCGACCGGGCGCTGAACCCGGCCTCGAGCATGAAGCTGGTGACCACCTACGCGGGACTGGAGCGGCTGGGGCCGGCGTATGTCTGGAACACCGAAATCTTCACCGACGGGGCCATCACGCAGGATGTGCTCTCCGGCAACCTGTACCTGAAGGGTGGCGGTGATCCCAAGCTGACCCTGGAGAATTTCTGGCTGCTACTGCGCGGCCTGCGCGCGCGCGGTGTGCGCGAGATCCGCGGCGACCTGGTGCTCGACCGCAGCCTGTTTGCCGAAGAAAACCACAATCCGGCGGGATTCGACGACCAGCCGACGCGCCCGTACAACACCGGACCCAGCGCGCTGCTGGTCAATTTCAAGGCCGTCACGCTGCAGTTTATTCCCGACGCCGCATCACGCAGGGTACGCATCGTTGCCGACCCGCCGCTGCCCCAGGTCCAGATCATCAACAACCTGAAGCTGAATGACGGCGCCTGTGGCGACTGGGTCAGCCACCTGCGCCATGACGCTCAGGGCAACGCCGACAGTGCGCGCCTCGCGTTCAACGGCAGCTATGCGCTGGACTGCGGTGAGCGCGCGCGCAGTTATAGCGTGCTCGGCCACCGCCAGTATGTCGGCGCGCTGTTCACGCAACTGTGGCAGGAGCTGGGGGGCAGTTTTGCCGGACAGGTCCGCGATGGCGCAGTGCCGGCACCGGCACGGTCGCTGGTCACTGCGAAATCGAATTCGATGTCGGAGATTGTCCGCGACGTCAACAAGTACTCCAACAATGTGATGGCGCGCCAGTTGTTCCTGACGCTGGGCATCAACGGCACCGGCGCGACTGCGGCCACGGCCACGGCCGGCATCCGTCAATGGCTGGCGCTGAAGGGCCTGGCCGTGCCGGAACTGGTGCTGGAAAACGGCTCGGGGCTGTCGCGCCTCGAGCGCATCAGTGCGCGCAACCTCGGTGCCATCTTGCTCAACGCTTACGCAAGCCCGGTAATGCCGGAACTGATGGCTTCGCTGCCCGTCGCCGCCGTCGACGGCACATTGCGCAAGCGCCTGAAAAACGCCGGAGTCGCCGGCCAGGCGCATGTCAAGACCGGATCGCTGTCCGGCGTGCGCTCCATCGCGGGTTATGTGCTGGATGCACGCGGCAACCGCACCGTGGTCGTGTTCATGGTCAACCACGCCAACGCGTTCAATGCGCAGGCGGCGCAGGATGAGTTATTGAGCTGGGTACACAACCGCGATAGCACCTGTTGTGGTCGGCAGGAGCGGCGGCGCCAGGGCAGGAAATAGTCAACACTACGCACTGGCGCGCGCGTCGCTGGCGCAAATTGCCGGATCGCCAACACCACCGGCACCGCCTCAACGCACCCGTTGCACGATCGCCAGTCCGTGGTGGCTCAGCCAGAGCCGCGACAGCACCTGCACCACTGCTGCAGCCGCCAGCGCCCACAGAAATGCCATCCCGGTGCCGGTTACGGACAGAGCCCATGCCAGAACCGCGCAGAACGTGCTGAATGAATAGAACCCCAGCACCATCCCGCGCAGCAGCTGGATCGTGGCCGCCGCACCGGCGCTGCGGTGCGTGAACAGCACCAGCACGGTACCCATCACCGGAAACATCGCGAATATGCCGCTGAGGGCGGGGCCCAGGCTCGCGGCAAAGTGCGTGACCAGCAGTACGAGCAGCGCGCCGAGTACCATACGCAGCAGCATGTCATTGGCATGTTTTGCCGGTGGTTTCACCGATGCCCGCAACGCGGGATAGCAGCGCGGTGCCAGCCACAACCCCACCAGCACGACCAGCCCTGCAACCAGCAGCGTGGCATTCCACAGGCTCAGCACCACGACAGCTCCTGCGTACCCGACGTAGGCCAGCGGCAGGCTCAGTGGCCACGGGTAGCGCATGGCGGCCCAGGCATAACTGAGGCCGAAGGCCAGTATGGCCAGCACGGCCGACAGCGTTCCGACCGCGGCACTGGCCGCGAAGGCCGCCCCTTGCTCGATTGCGACAAACAACAGGATCGGCCCGGCGACCACCGGAAACGCCGAAAGCCAGCCGGCAACCGCAGGCCCCCAGCGCCGGCCGGCCAGTGTCACCAGCGCGATCAGCGCCGGAACGAGAACCAGTTTGAGGATCAGAACGGAATTCAAAATACGCCTTTCAGCGGCCGGCGATGTGGAGGGGCCGCGAGCGGTCCGCTGCCCTGCATGAAGTGGGGAACAAAAAAATATTAATAACAACAAATGCTTATGTTGTTTTCCCGGTCACGGTCTTACACACCCAGCGAAGCCCAGATCGCATCCACGCGTTTCTTCACGTCCTCGCTCATCGCAATCGGCTGTCCCCAGTTGCGGTCGGTTTCAGCGGGCCACTTGTTGGTGGCGTCGATGCCCATTTTCGAACCAAGACCCGCGACCGGGCTGGCGAAATCCAGGTAATCGATCGGCGTGGCATCGGCGATCAGCGTGTCGCGCCGCGGGTCGACGCGGGTGGTCAGCGCCCACATCACTTCCTTCCAGTCGCGCACGTTGACGTCATCGTCGGTGACGATGATGAACTTGGTGTACATGAACTGGCGCAGGAAGCTCCAGATGCCGAACATCACGCGCTTGGCGTGGCCGGGATACTGCTTCCTGATACTGACGCAGGCCATGCGGTACGAGCAACCTTCCGGCGGCAGGTAGAAATCGACGATCTCCGGAAACTGCTTGATCAGCAAAGGCACGAACACTTCGTTCAGCGCTTCGCCGAGCACCGCCGGCTCGTCCGGCGGCTTGCCGGTATAGGTCGAGTGGTAGATCGGATCGCGGCGCAGCGTGATGCGCTCGATCGTGAACACCGGAAAGCGCTGCTGCTCGTTGTAGTAGCCGGTGTGGTCGCCAAACGGGCCTTCGAGCGCGGTGTCGCCGGGATGAATAAAGCCTTCGAGCACGATCTCCGCGCGCGCCGGCACTCTCAGGTCGTGCGTCAGGCAACGCGCGATTTCGGTTCTTTCGCCGCGCAGCAGACCGGCAAACTGGTATTCGGACAACGCATCGGGCACCGGCGTCACCGCGCCAAGCATCGTCGCCGGATCGGCGCCCAGCGCCACCGCCAGCGGATACGGTTCGCGCGGATGGGCAAGGCAGTGATCGCGGTAATCGAGCGCGCCGCCGCGATGCGCCAGCCAGCGCATGATCAGCCGGTTGCGGCCGATCACCTGCTGGCGGTAGATGCCGAGGTTCTGCCGCGTCTTGTTCGGCCCGCGCGTCACCGTCAGACCCCAGGTGATCAGTGGACCGATGTCACCGGGCCAGCAGGTCTGGATCGGCAGGCGCGCCAGATCGGCGTCGCTGCCCTCCCACACGGTTTCCTGACAGGGGGGATTGCCGACTTCGCGCGGCCGCATGCTCAGCACCTGGCGCAGCAACGGCAGTTTGTCCCACGCATCCCGCAGACCTTTGGGCGGCTCGGGTTCCTTCAGCTGCGCCAGCAGCTCGCCGAGTTCGCGCAGCGCCGCCACCGAATCGCGGCCCATGCCCAATGCCACGCGCCGTGGCGTGCCGAACAGGTTGGCGAGCACCGGCAGGGTGTGGCCCCTGGGTTTTTCAAACAGCAGCGCCGGGCCGCCCTGCTTCAGCACGCGATCGCAGATCTCGGTCATCTCCAGATTCGGATCGACTTCGACCTGGATGCGCTTGAGTTCGCCGCTGCGTTCGAGTCCGGCAATGAAGTCCCGCAGGTCGCGGTAACTCATCGCAGCACCCGGATGCTGAACCACAAGTCGGCGGCAAGCCCGATGAAGATCACGCAGCCCACCCAGTTGTTGTTGAGGAACGCCTTGAAACAACCCTCGCGTGTCCGCCCGCGAATCAACCGATACTGGTACAGCACCAGCCCGCCCGCGACGGCCAGCCCGCCAAAATAAAACGCGTCGCGCAGCTGCCACCAGCCGATCCACGCCATCAGCCCGAGAAACATGGCGTGCGCAGTCATCACGCCGGCCACGTCGTAGCGCCCGAACAGGATGGCGGAGGACTTCACGCCGATTTTGACATCATCATCACGATCGACCATCGCGTACTCGGTGTCGTAGGCAATGGCCCACAACATGGTCGCCAGCAACAACAGCCAGGCCACTCTGGGCAGCGCGTTCCATTCCGCCGCGTAAGCCATCGGTATGCCGAAGCCGAAGGCGATGCCCAGCCAGGCCTGCGGCAGCGCAAAAACCCGCTTCACGAATGGATAAATGACCGCAATGGCGGCGGCAGCAAATGCCAGCTTGATGGTCAACGCATTGAGGAACAGCACCAGGCCGAAGGCCAGCGCCATCAGCACGGCAGCCAGCGCCAGCGCCTCGGCCGGACCAATGATGCCGGCGGCGATGGGCCGGTCCTTGGTGCGCTCGACATGGGGATCAAAATTGCGGTCGGCGTAATCGTTGATCACGCAGCCCGCAGAGCGCATCAGCACGGTGCCCGTAAAAAAAATCAGCAGCACGTCCGGCTGCGGCAACCCCCCGGCGGCAAACCACAGCCCCCACAGCGTCGGCCACAGCAGCAGCAGGATGCCGATGGGCTTGTCGAGCCGCATCAGCTTCTCGTAGGCAGTCAGCCGGTCTTTGAGCGTGAGCGTCACAGGTCGAATAGCGCGGGCAGAAAAACTTCGCTGACCAGTATAGGCGAATTGCCAGCGGCGAATATCGAACGCCGCGCCCACAGCGGCGGCGGCGCGCGTTTCAACTGGGCAGCGGCGCGCCGGTACAAGGGATGCGTGCGCGGCAGCTTCTTCTGGCGCAGCGGAAACCGCGCAATCCGCGGATCGGCAAACAACGCCGCCCCCAGCGGCCGCGTACCGAGCCCGGCGATGCGGCGCCAGGCGCCGCGCAGGCCGCCGGCCGCGAGCACCGTATGCGCAAACACCAGCGGCGTCGTTCCACGCAGCAACAACACTTCGCGCACCAGCACCCGCGCCGACGGCGACTCGAACAGGAACGCCTCGTCGCAATGCGCACGGCGCAGCCCCTGGAACAATACCTTCACCTGGATCGGCCCGGCATGCCGCTGCAGCCGCGCCGTCAGCGAACCGCGGTCAGTCAGCCAGCGGCGCAGCACGCCGGCGGCAACTGGTGCCGCGCACCACAGGGAATCTCGGGGAATGGGGTTCACGATGAACTGAGTTCTGGGATGCGGGATTATCGCATCAACAATTGCCGATGCCGTATTGACACCGCGATCTTCCCCTTATGATCCACCGATTGGTTCAATGTCGCCGGCAGCAGCCTAGCGGCTTGAACTATTCGGGATTGCTGCAAAAAAAGGAAACCTGCGGTAAGCCTAAACCTTCAGATACTCATTCCGCCCGCCTAACCACCGCGCCAGATGCGCTTTCGCCGCCTCCGGGTGCTCCCGCAACAGCTGCTCCGCCGCAGCCCGCGCCGCATCGAGCAGATCGAGATCAACCGCAAGATCGGCAAAGCGCAGCATCGGCACGCCGCTCTGCCGTGCCCCCAGCAGTTCGCCGGGCCCGCGCAGCTGCAGATCATGGCGGGCAATCTCGAAGCCGTCGGTGTTTTCGTAGATGACTTTCAGCCGTTCGCGCGCATTGGACGACAACGGTCCCTGATAGAGCAGCACGCAGGTGCTCTCGGCCGCGCCGCGGCCGACGCGCCCGCGCAATTGATGCAGCTGCGACAGGCCCATGCGCTCGGCATGCTCGATCACCATCAGCGATGCATTGGGCACATCGACGCCGACCTCGATCACGGTGGTCGCCACCAGCAATTGCACTTCACCGCGCAGGAACGCCGCCATGACCTGCTGTTTCTCGGCGGATTTCAGCCGCCCGTGAACCAGGCCTACACGCAACTCGGGAAAAGTCTGCTGCACATGGGCATGGGTATCGAGCGCCGTCTGCAGCTGCAGTTTTTCCGATTCCTCGATCAACGGACACACCCAGTACGCCTGGCGCCCGGCCATGCACGCGTCGCGCACCCGCTGCACGACCTCGTCGCGGCGCTCTTCCGCGACCAGCTTGGTCACGACCGGGGTGCGTCCCGGCGGCATTTCGTTGATCACTGACACATCGAGATCGGCGTAATAACTCATCGCCAACGTGCGCGGAATCGGCGTCGCGCTCATCATCAGCTGGTGCGGCTGCGCGGTTCTGTTGGGCTTGCTGCCCTTCATGCGCAACGCGAGGCGCTGATGCACGCCGAAGCGATGCTGCTCGTCGATGATGGCCAGGCCGAGGTTCTTGAACGCGACTTCTTCTTCGAACAGGGCATGGGTGCCGACGACCACGGTCGCCTCCCCTCGCAGGATATTTATAAGTTGTTGTTTTTTATCATTTTTTTTGATCCCTCCTGAAATCCACGCGACGCCGATTCCCAGCGGCTCCAGCCACTCGGCAAACTTGCGGTAATGCTGTTCGGCGAGGATTTCCGTCGGCGCCATCACCGCCGCCTGGTAGCCGTTCTCCACGCATTGCAACGCCGCCAGCGCCGCGACCACGGTCTTGCCGCTGCCGACGTCGCCCTGCAGCAGCCGCTGCATCGGATGCGCCTGCCCGATGTCCTCGCGAATCTGCGCCAGCACGGCGTTCTGCGCGCGGGTCAGTTGAAACGGCAGGCGCGCAAGCAGCGCCTGCACCAACTTGCCGCGCGCTCGCAGCACCGGCGCGCCCGCAGCACGCCGGCGCTGGTAATGCACCCGCATCGACAACTGCTGCGCCAGCAGTTCATCGAACTTCATCCGCCGCCAGGCCGGATGCACGCGCCCCTGCAATGCCGACTGCGCAACGTCGGGGGGGGGATTGTGCAACAGCCGCACAGCGGCTGCGAACGCCGGCAGACCCAGCGCAGCGCACAGCGCGACAGGCAGTGTTTCAGCAAGCGGTTCCTCGGCCAGGGTGCGGGCGATCAAGCGGCGCAATCCCTCCTGACCGAGCCCCGCCGTCGTCGGGTACACCGGCGTCAACGCCTGCGCCACCGGCGCATCGGCGGCCACCACCCGATACCGCGGGTGAACCATCTCGGCGCCGAAATGGCCGTCGCGTACACTGCCGAAGACACGCACGACATTGCCCGGAGCCAGCGTCTTCACCTGGCTGCCGTAGAAATTCAGGAACCGCAGCGTCAGCTCACCGCTGTCGTCGCCGAGCCGGCATACCAGCTGCCGTTTCGGACGGTATTTGATGTCGCAATCGGTGACCGTGCCCTGCACCAGCAGTTCCCGTCCGGGCAGTGCCTCGCGAATCGGGCAGATGCGCGTCTCGTCGTCGTAGCGCAGCGGCAGATGCAGCACCAGGTCAAAACGGCGGCGGATACCGAGCTTGCCGAGCTTTTCGGCAACCGCCTTGCTGATGCCGGGCAGTGCAGCGTGCGCGGTGGGCGGTAAGCCGTCGCCGCGGGAGCGGGTCATGCGGTCAATCCTTCACCCTTCACGCATTCGTCCTCACCCCAAATGCATGACGGCATCGACTTCGACCAGCGCATCGCGCGGCAGGCTGGCAACGCCGAGCGCGGCGCGCGCGGGATAGGGCTCGTGAAAGTACGTCGCCATGATTTCGTTGACCCGGGCGAAATGTTTCAGGTCGGTCAGGTAAACATTGACCTTCGCAAAATCGTCGAGACTGCCACCGGCAGCAACCGCCACTGCCTGCAGGTTGCTGAACACGCGATGGATCTGCGCATCGATACCCTCGACCATCTGCATCGTCGCCGGATCGAGGCCGATCTGTCCGGCGAGATACACCGTATCGCCGCAGCGCACTGCCTGCGAGTACGTGCCGATCGCCTGCGGTGCAGACGGGGTATGTACTGCTTGCTTGCTCATTGCTCGCTCCCGCGTGGACTGTCCGAGATGGGCGTAATCATGACGCGCGCCCGGAGAGAACACAACGCAGCCCGCACGGCACCCCGCCGACGCGCGATCTCAGGACGGCAGGTTCAGCACGTACTTGGCAAGAATATTGCGCTGGATTTCGTTGGACCCGCCGTAGATCGTACCCGGCCGCGAGTTATAGAACGGCGACAGCACGTCGATGTTCGCGGTCGCGAAGGCGACCTCGCCGTCGATGACCCCATACTCGCCGGCGGCCTCGATCAGCAGCTCCGACAGGCGCTGATAAGTATCCATCGACCATACCTTGAGCATGGACACATCGGGCCCCAGCGCTTCGCCACGGCGCACCTTGTCGACATAGCGCCGGTACAGCGAGCCGAGGTCCGCCAGATCGAGCTGCAACTGGGTCAGGCGCTCGACAAACGCCGGATCCGCCATCAGGCCGCGGGCTCGTGCCAGCGCCTCGAGTTTTTCCATCGCCTGCAGGGGCCGCCGCGGACTGCCGATATTGAGCCGCTCGAAACCGAGCAGGCCCTTGGCAATGGTCCAGCCCTTGTGCAGTTCACCGACCAGGTTTTCCTTTGGCGTGCGCACATTGTCGAAAAACACCTGGCAGAATTCCTCATGCCCGGCGATGTTGCGGATGGTGCGCAGCGTAATTCCGGGCGTTTTCATGTCGACCAGCAGGAAGCTGATGCCTTCCTGTTTTTTCTTCGCCTGCCTGTCGGTGCGCGCGAGCACATAGACATGTGTCGCGTCATGGGCCATCGAGGTCCAGATCTTGCTGCCGTTGATCACGAAATCGTTGCCGTCCGGCACCGCCTCGGTGCGCAGGCTGGCAAGATCCGAACCGGCATTGGGCTCGGAATAGCCCTGACACCAGATCGCCTCACCGGCGATGATTTTCGGCAGAAAGTACCGGCGTTGCGCATCGTTGCCGAAACGGATCAGGGTTGGACCCACCATGGTCAGGCCCTGGTCCGGCATGCGGCCGACACCGGCGCGTTCGGTCTCCTCGTAATAAATCAGCAGCTTCGACGGCGATAGACCCATGCCGCCATGCTCGCGCGGCCAGTTCGGCGCGATCCAGCCCTTGCGTGAGAGTTTCAGATACCACTCGCGGCACTCATGCCAGCGCATCCGCCGCGCCAGAAACTTGTATTGCGCCGGGAATTCGCTCTCGAAAAAAGCCCGCGCCTCGGCGCGAAAAGCCTCATCGCTCATTGCATTCCAGTCGCTCATGCCGCCTCCTGGTGCGGTTGTGCCGCGAGCCGGGCATAGCGCGCGCGGTGGGCCCGGCCGTTGCCGAGCCAGGCCGCGACAGTCATCGCGCGTTTCACATAAAGCCCGACATCGCAATCCTCGGTAAAGCCGATCGCTCCGTGAAACTGGATGGCCGCGCGGGTAATCGCCAGCGCCGCTTCGGCACAGCGTGACTTGGCGCGACTGGCCGCCAGTGCCCGCGTGACAGCATCGGGATCAGCATCGAGCTGCACGACAGCTTCGTGCAGTACCGCATCAGCGAGTTCCTGCTGGATGTAGAGGTCGACCGCACGGTGCTGCAAAGCCTGAAAGCTGCCGATGGCTTTGCCGAACTGCACGCGCGTCTTCATGTAATCCAGGCTCATTTCATGGGTGCGTTTCATCACGCCCACCAGTTCCGCCGACGCGACCACCGCCGCATGATC
>RPOR01000080.1 GCA_003820645.1 Betaproteobacteria bacterium | reverse complement strand
CTGGCGGAGAGTGTGAGATTCGAACTCACGAGGATCTTGCGACCCTGCCGGTTTTCAAGACCGGTGCATTCAACCGCTCTGCCAACTCTCCCTGTGCTGCCTCATCCTGCTGCCGGTTTTAGCTCCGGCCGCGCGTGCAGCGCTTGACCTGCCTCCGGCCAAGACGCGACGCGAGCGGCGAATTGTAGCGTCAAACCCCCCCACACTGGTCCTGTTCCCGCCAATTGCGTTAAATAATATCATTCATTATCAAACGCTTGCGTGTATCCTGCGGCCGGAAAATCGCAATGATAATGATTGCAACTTTCCGCACCTTTCAGTAGTCTTAATGGCGTCTTACGATCGACTGTTTTAGTCAACTTTTAACTGGAGGGTTCTTACCATTATGCAACCTGACCTGCGCACCGCAGCCCCCTACTCGGCCGGTTCATCGGATATCTCCGCTGAGCAGAACCGGGTACTGCGCAACACCTATCTGCTGCTCGCCCTGTCGCTGATCCCGACAGTGATTGGCGCGGCCGTCGGCACGAACTTCGTGAATTTCAGCATCATGCGCGCCAGCCCGATCATGTCCGCGCTGGTGATGCTCGCCGTTTTCTACGGCTGGATATTCATGATCGAAAAGAATCGCGACAGCAGCCTCGGCGTGATGCTGCTGCTGGGCTTCACGGCCTTTCTCGGCCTGATGCTGGCACCGCTGCTGCAAACGATCCTGTCGCTGCGCAACGGCGGGCAACTGGTGATGATGGCTGCCGGTGGCACCGCTGCCGTGTTCTTCGTGCTCTCGGGCATCGCCTCGACGACCAAGCGCGATTTCAGTTTCCTCAACAAGTTCCTGCTGGTCGGCTTCGTCGTGATCATGCTGGCAGTCCTTGCCAACATTTTCCTGCAAAGTCCGGTGCTGCAACTGACCTTGTGCGGCGCGTTCATCATCTTCTCCTCCGCCATCATCCTGTGGCAGATCAATTCGATCGTGCGCGGCGGCGAAACCAACTATGTGTCGGCGACCCTGACGTTGTACGTGTCGCTCTACAATATTTTCACCAGCCTGCTGCAACTGCTGGGCATCCTCGGCGGCGATCGCGACTGAACGCCCACCCCGCAACAAAAAGGCGGCCTGCAGGCCGCCTTTTTTTATGGCCTGCAATGTCGCACAACCATCCTATTCCCTTTCGAACCAGGCCATCGATTCGACATGCGCAGTATGCGGAAACATGTTGACGATGCCGGCTGCGCGCAGCGTATAGCCATGTACGGCCACCAGCACTTCGGCATCGCGTGCCAGCGTAGCCGGATTGCAGGACACGTAGACAATGCGGCGCGGGCTGTCATGACCCATCAGCTTCACCAGCTCCATGGCACCGTCACGCGGCGGATCGATCAACACCTTGTCGAACGATCCCAGCGCCGTCCACTGCGCGGCATCGATCTTGAACAGGTCCATGGTCAGAAACCGGCTATGGCCGGCGAGCCCGTTGCGTTGCGCGTTTTCTTCCGCCCTGCGGATCAGCCCGGCGCTGCCCTCGATGCCGGTGACCTGCGCACCGCTGCGGGCAATCGGCAGCGTGAAATTGCCCAACCCGCAGAACAGATCGGCGATGCGCTCCCCGGGCTGCGGGTCGAGCAACCTCAGCGCGCGGCGCACCAGCACCTGGTTGATCGCATGATTGACCTGCGTGAAATCGGTCGGGCGGAAATGGATCTGCACGTCGAATTCGGGCAGCGTGTAATACAGCGCATCGGCACCCGGCGGATGAAATAGCTGCGCCGTTTCGGGTCCGGCCGGCTGCAGGTAAATCACCACCCGGTGCGTGTCGGCAAACACCCGCACAAGGTCTGCATCAGCTTCGGTCAGCGGTTCCAGCACGCGCAATACCAGCACATCGACCACTTCGGTGATGGCGAGCTCGATCTGCGGCAGCCGGGTGCGGATGCTCAGCTGCTCGACCAGTCCGCGCAGCGGCACCAGCAACGCGGATATCCGGCGCGGCAGCACTTCGCAGCTGCGCATGTCGGCAACATAGCTGCTGCGCTTCTCGTGGAAACCGACCAGCACGCCGCCTTTCTTCGCCACATGCCGCACCGTCAGGCGCCCGCGGTGGCGATAGCCCCAGCCGGGACCGTGGATCGCCGGCAGAATCTGCTCCGGCGAGACCTTGCCGATATGACGCAGATTGTCTTCGAGCACGCGCTGCTTGGCGGCAACCTGGGTACGCAGATTCATGTGCTGCAGGCTGCAACCGCCGCACAAGCCGAAAAACTGGCAGTCCGGGGTCGTGCGCGCCGCGCTTTCCTTGAGAATCCGCGTGGCGTAGCCCTGCTCGAATGCGGGTTTGCGGCGGTAAATCGCCGCCTCGACCACTTCGCCGGGCAACGCGCCTTCGATGAACATCACCTTGCCGTCGTGGCGTGCGATGCCCTTGCCTTCGTGATCCAGGGATTCGATCTGCAGCGGGCCGACCATGGTCGTCCGCGGGGCATGACTGCGACCGCGCATTACGCGGACCAGCGCGACAGAAACTCCTGCCAGTGCGGCTGCCCCGCCTTCTGCAGTGCGGTACGCACAGCCTTGACCTGGCCATCGTGCTGCGCCTGGGTCAGTGCGCCGCGCAGCAGCTGAAAACGCAAATAGACCAGGTGGGTATTGACGACGTCGGTTTCGCAGTACCGCCAGATGTCTTCCAGACGCCCGTCCAGGTACGCGCCCCACACTGCGGAACCGTCCATGCCGAGCTTGCCCGGCAGGCCCATCAGCTGCGCCAGCGCGTCCAGCGGTGCATTGGCGCGCGGCTGGTACAGTGCCAGCAGGTCCATCAGGTCGAGATGGCGTTGATGGTAGCGGCTGATGTAGTTGTTCCACTTGAATTCGCGGTCATCCTCGCCGGTGTCCCAGTAACGTGCGGCCTGCACGCCGTGCATCAGCCCGCGGTAATGCAGCACCGGCAGGTCGAAGCCGCCGCCATTCCATGACACCAGTTGCGGGCTGTATTTCTCGATGCCGTCGAAAAAGCGCTGGATGATTTCGCCCTCGCTCTCACCCGCTGCGCCCAGCGACCAGACCTTGAAGCTGTCGCGATCCTGCAGCACGCAGGAAATCACCAGCACCCGGTGCAGGTAATGCGGCAGGAAATCGCTGCCGGTCGCCTGCCGGCGCGACTGGAATGCCATTTCCGCAACATCGCGGTCAGACACCGCGTCTTCGATCTCGCGCAAGCGGCGGATGCCGGCGATATCGGGCACGGTCTCGATATCGAATACCAGTACGGGACTCAATAAAATACCTTTAAAAACAATTACTTATAAAATTATACGGCCGCTCACCGGTTTGGAAACACGCCGGTCGACAGATAACGGTCGCCGCGATCGCAGACGATGAACACGATGACCGCGTCGCGCACCTGCGCGGAAATCTGCAACGCGGCCCACAATGAACCGCCGGAAGAAATGCCGGCGAATATGCCCTCGTCGCGCGCCAGCCGCCGCGCCATGTCTTCAGCATCGGCCTGCGTGACCTCAACGACGCGATCGATCTGCGACCAGTCGCAGATTTTCGGCAGATACGCCGCCGGCCATTTGCGGATGCCTGGAATCTGCGCGCCATCGGCAGGCTGACAGCCGACGATCTGCACGTCAGGATTTTTCTCCTTCAGATAACGCGACACCCCCATGATGGTGCCGGTCGTGCCCATGCTGGAAACGAAATGGGTCACACGACCGGCGGTATCGCGCCAGATTTCCGGCCCGGTGCTTTCGTAGTGCGCCCGCGGATTGTCGGGATTGGAAAACTGATCGAGCATTACGCCAAGCCCTTCGCGCACCATGCGCTCGGCGACATCGCGCGCGCCCTCCATGCTCGTCTCCTTCGGCGTCAGCACCAGTTCAGCGCCGTAGGCCCGCATGGTCTGCTGGCGTTCCAGCGACTGGTTCTCGGGCATCACCAGCACCATGCGATACCCGATGATCGCGGCGGCCATCGCCAGCGCAATGCCGGTGTTGCCGCTGGTCGGTTCGATCAGCGTGTCGCCGGGCTTGATGGTACCGCGCTCCTGCGCGCGACGGATCATCGACAGCGCCGGCCGGTCCTTGACCGATCCGGCAGGATTGTTGCCTTCGAGTTTTGCCAGCAGCGTATTGCTCGTCGCACCGGGAATACGCTGCAGTTTCACCAGCGGTGTATTGCCGACAAAATTCTCCAGGGTCTTGTCCATGACGCTCAGCCGCCGCTCTTCGCCAGCAACTGGTGGCAGTAGTGCGCGACCCCCTGCTCCACGGTCTGGAATGGCGCCTGATAACCGGCCGCACGCAACGCGGTCAGGTCGGCCTGGGTATAGCTCTGGTACTTGCCCTTCAAGTCGCCAGGGAACGGGATATAGCGGATCAACCGCTGATGCTGCAGTTCATGCAGCGTCAGCGCCGGCCGACCCTCGGTGCCACGGCAACTGTTCAACACGGTCATTGCGACATCATTGAACGACTGCGCAGCGCCGGTGCCGCAATTGAATATGCCCGACTGGTACGGATTCTGCAGGAAAAACAGGTTGACCTTGACCACGTCCTCGACCGACACGAAATCGCGGCGTTGCTCGCCATCGCCGTAGCCTCCGCTGCCCTCGAACAGCCGCACATGGCCTTCGGCGCGGTACTGGTTGAAGAAATGGTAGGCGACCGAGGCCATGCGGTCCTTGTGCTGTTCGCGGTCACCATAGACGTTGAAGTAACGCAGGCCCACCACCTGCGAGCTGCCCCGCGGCAATCGGCGCACCCGCTGGTCAAACAGCAGCTTCGAATACCCGTACACGTTCAGCGGTCCTTCGCATGCCGGGTCCTCGCGAAACTCGGCATGTGCGCCATAGGTGGCCGCAGATGAGGCATAGATGAACGGGATCATTTCGGCCATGCAGAAATCGAGCAGCGCGCACGAGTATGCGTAATTGGTTGCCATCACGTAACGGCCGTCACTGGCAGTGGTGTCGGAACAAGCGCCCTGATGATAGATGGCCTTGACCCCGCGATGGAAGCCGCCGGCGCGCACCCGCGCCAGAAACTCGTCCTTGTCCAGATAGTCGGCAATCTGACAATCGACCAGGTTGCGGAATTTGTCGCCCTGCGTCAGGTCATCGACAGCGAGGATATCGGTGATACCGTGCGCATTGAGGCCCTTGACCAGATTCGCGCCGATAAACCCGGCCGCGCCCGTAACCACGTAGCTCATGACTTACCCCCCTGCGCCGGCGGAAACAATTCGTCGGGATGAACCACTGCGGTGCCGAACTTGCCGACAACGATGCCGGCAGCGCGGTTGGCGATGCGCACCGCATCCTCCAGTCCGTGTCCCGCCGCGAGCATGACGCCGACGACCGCGATCACCGTGTCTCCCGCGCCGCTGACATCGTAGACTTCGCGCGCCTGCGCCATCACGTGCAGCCGGCTGCCGCGCCGATAGAGCGTCATGCCTTCCTCGCTGCGCGTGACCAGCATGGCGCTGAATCCGAGCCGCTGGCGCAGGCTTTGTGCTTTTGCCGTCAGCGCCGCTTCATTGTTCCAGCCACCGGTCACCGCGCGCAATTCCGCACGGTTCGGCGTCACCAGGGTGGCGCCACGGTAGCGCGAATAATCCTCGCCCTTGGGATCAACCAGTACCGGTTTGCCATGCCGGCGCGCCAGCGCAATCATCCGCGCGATATGGGCCAGTCCGCCTTTGCCATAATCGGACAGGATCACCACGTCGCAACTCTTGAGCAAGCGCTCGAAATCCCGCAGTTTCGACGCCAGCACCTCGTGGCTGGGCGGCATCTCGAAATCGGCTCGCAGCAACTGCTGCTGACGGCCGATGACCCGCAACTTGACCGTTGTTGCCACCGTCGCATCGGTGTGCAGGCGGGCTGCGATATGTTCGTTTTTCAGCAGCTGACGCAGCCGCCCGCCGGCTTCATCATGGCCCACGACCGACAGCAGGGACGCTTTGGCGCCCAGCGCAGCAACATTGCGCGCAACATTGGCGGCGCCACCGAGACGCTCTTCGACGCGGTCGACCTTCACCACCGGCACCGGCGCCTCGGGCGATATCCGGTTGACCTCGCCGAACCAGTAACGGTCGAGCATCACATCGCCGACCACCAGCACGCGTGCCCGGCCCATCCGCAGCGGCAGGCCGTTAGGGGGCAGCGGCATTTTTTTTCGGGGCATGGCTTTCATCAGTTCGGTCATTTTAGCCGCAGCCGATCTCGGCATTGATCCGGTCGAGCACCGCCAGCGGATCAGCCGCGCGGGTGATCGGCCGGCCGACGACCAGATAATCCGCCCCGTTGGCCATTGCTGCCTGCGGCGTGACGATGCGCTTCTGGTCGTCGTGCGCTGCGCCGGCGAGGCGAATACCCGGGGTCACCAGGCAGAATGCCGGCCCACAGGCCTGCCGCAACCGCGGCGCTTCCTGCGCCGAACACACCACGCCGTCCATGCCGCTGGCAGCCGCCAGCCGCGCCAGCCGTTCGACCAGTGCCGGCGGCTCCTCGCTATGACCGATTTCGCGCAGATCCTCGGCGCCGAGGCTGGTCAGCACGGTAACCGCAATCAGTTTTGGCGGGCGCTGCACGCCCGCCAGCGCCTCACGTGCCGCCTGCATCATCACCCGTCCGCCACTGGCATGCACATTGATCATCCACACCCCCAGCGCCGCGGCAGACCGGCAGGCCGCAGCGACGGTATGGGGAATGTCGTGATATTTGAGGTCAAGAAACACATCAAAGCCGCGGCTCACCAGCCGCTCCACCAGGGCGGGGCCGGAAACGGTGAACAGTTCCTTGCCGACCTTGACCCGGCAGCGCACCGGATCCAGCCGCCCGGCGAAGGCCAGCGCCTCGGCGCCATGCGCGTAATCCAGCGCAACGATGACCCGCGGACCTTTCCCGTCGGTGCTCATGCACTTATCCCCGTCATGCGGGAATTCCCCTCAAGCCGGTATTCCTTTTTCTTCGGTGCGCCGCGGCGCATAGGTTTCCCATTCACCGCAGGCCGGGCAATGCCAGTAGAACTGCCGGGCACGGAAGCCGCAATGCTCGCATTTGTACAGCGCAAGGCTGCGCGTGTGCTGGTGGATCAGTTGCTTGATCAATTCCAGGTCGTTGCGGCGCTCCGGCGGAACATCAAGCAATTGTGCTTCGAGCAGTTTGTCGAGACCCAGCAGCGTGGGGGTGCGCCGCACTTCGTCGCGCACCAGGCGGTACGCTGCTTGCGGACCGCTGCCGGCCAGCGTCGCCTGATAGACCATATCGAGCAGGTCCAGCGACGGATATTTTTCGAGGAACACGCGCAGCAGGTTGAGGCCCTCGTCCGGCTGCCCTTCTTCGCGATACGCCGTCAGCAGCCGCTCGGCGACCAGCGACAGATAGGCCGGGTTCTGCGACTCGATGCGCTGCCAGGCGGCAATCGCGGCCTGCCGGTTGCCGAGATCGCGCTCGAGATCCCCCAGCAGCAGGTTGGCACGCACGCACAGCCGGTGATGATCCAGCGCCTCGGCAAGGTGCGGCCGCGCTGCGGCCGGACGCGACTGCATCAGTTCGCGCTCAGCCAGTTCGCAGTAGAAGTTGGCGATTTCCTTCTGAAAAGAGCTGCCGCTCAGCACTTCAAGTTTCTCGGCAATGACGATCGCCTTGCGCCATTCTTTTTCCTGCTCATAGATTTCCAGCAGGAAATGCAGAGCGGCTTCCGCATGCTGCGTGGCATCGAGCTTCAGGAACAGTTCCTCGGCACGGTCGAGCAGTCCGGCCTTCAGGTAATCCTGCGCCAGTTCGAGCAGGGCCTGCAGTTTCTGCTCCTGCGCGAGGTCTTCGCGCTCGGCCAGGTTCTGGTGCATGCGGATTGCGCGATCGACTTCACCGCGCCGCCGGAACAGACTGCCCAGTGCAAAATGCAGCTCTATGGTCTGCGGATTGACCTTGACGACTTCGATGAAAGCTTCGATGGCCTTGTCGGGCTGCTCATTGAGCAGGAAATTGAGACCCTTGAAATAGGAACTCGGCAACAACCGGGACTCCGTGACGATCTGCCGGATATCGACCCGGGCCGCCAACCATCCCAGCGCGAAAAACAGAGGTAACGCCAGCAGCCACCACAGTTCGATATCCATTATGTCCGGTGCGTCACAGCAGGTCCGGTGGCGGCAGGACGGGCGTGCCGGCAACTGGCTGCTGCGCGGCCGGTGCGGCCTGTGCGGCACGCAATTCCCGCTTGAGGGCGGCGATTTGCCGCCGCAACCGCAATGTCTGGAACAAGCCGACCAGCAGGCCGACGAGCGCACCGCCGCAGACGGCCACCAGCAGCACCAGTACCAGCGGCGCTTCCCACTGGTATCCGAGGTAATAACGCACCGTGACCGGATCCGTGTTCACTATCGCAAACGACAGGATCAGGAGAAACAGCGCGCTCTTGATGATCCACAAGAGATATTGCATGGCCTGCGGAGAATATCATGCTCGCCGCCCGTGCGGAGGATCCTGCCGGGCCACAAAAAAACGGCATGGCTGTGAAGCCATGCCGCCGGAAGGAACGATGCCTGATCGTTCGTTATTTCTTGATGTCGACGCGTTCGCGAAGTTCCTTGCCGGCCTTGAAATGCGGCACGTATTTCGCGGGCACCTGCACACGCTCGCCGGACTTGGGATTGCGTCCGGTCCGCGGCGGTCGGTAGTTGAGACCGAAACTGCCAAAGCCCCTGATCTCGATGCGCTGCCCCTGCGACAGGCTCTTCCCCATGGCATCGAGAATCATCTTCACTGCCAGTTCGGCGTCCTTGGCAACAAGCTGTGGATAGCGTGCGGCCAGTTTCGCAATCAACTCCGACTTGGTCATGATGCTTCCTTATTGTTGAGTATTGGCTGTATCCAATTTGGCTTTGAGCAGGGCGCCGAGATTGGTAGTACCCGAGCTCGCCTGTTTGTTGTCCGAAGACATTTTCTGCATGGCTTCGGTCTCCTCCGCAAGGTCTTTCGCCTTGATCGACAGATTGATGGTACGGTTCTTCCGGTCGACGTTGATGATCATCGCCGTCACCGAATCCCCTTCCTTGAGTTTGGTGCGGATGTCTTCCACGCGGTCGCGCGAAACTTCCGACGCGCGCAGATAGCCTTCCATGTCGCCCTCGAGGTTGATGACAGCGCCCTTGGCATCGATCGACTTGACCGTGCCGGTGACCACAGTGTTCTTTTCATGGCCGCCGACATAGTTGGTGAAGGGATCCCCGTCGAGCTGTTTGATGCCCAGCGAGATGCGCTCGCGCTCGACATCGATCGACAGCACCTGCGCTTCAACTTCCTCGCCCTTCTTGTAGTTGCGCACGGCCTCTTCGCCGGGCAGGCTCCAGGACAGGTCGGAGAGATGCACCAGGCCATCGATGCCGCCGGGCAGGCCGATGAAGATGCCGAAGTCGGTGATCGACTTGATCTGCCCCTTGACCTTGTCCCCCTTCTTGCAGTTCATCGAAAACTCTTCCCACGGATTCGCCATGCACTGCTTCATGCCCAGCGAAATGCGGCGGCGGTCTTCGTCGATCTCGAGCACCATCACTTCGACCTCATCGCCCAGCTGGACGACTTTGGACGGATGGACGTTCTTGTTGGTCCAGTCCATTTCGGAGACGTGTACCAGGCCTTCGATGCCCGGCTCGATTTCGACGAACGCGCCGTAGTCGGTGAGGTTCGACACCTTGCCGAACAGGCGGGTGTTGGGCGGATAACGGCGCGACAGGCCGAC
Source organism: Betaproteobacteria bacterium (assembly GCA_003820645.1). GTDB lineage: Bacteria > Pseudomonadota > Gammaproteobacteria > Burkholderiales > SG8-41. The sequence goes on along the minus strand of RPOR01000080.1, from coordinate 4,686 downwards.
CCACGGATCCTCGCCCAGCTGCTTCATCCCCAGCGAGACGCGGTTCTTTTCCTGGTCGAACTTGAGCACTTTGGCAGTAACTTCGTCGCCGACGTTGAGCATTTCGGACGGATGCTTGACCCGGCGCCATGCCAGATCGGTGATGTGCAACAGGCCATCGATGCCGCCGAGGTCGACAAACGCGCCGTAGTCGGTGATGTTCTTGACGATGCCCTTGACGGTAGCGCCTTCGCGCAGGTTTTCCAGCAGCTTCTGGCGCTCTTCGCCCTGGCTGGCTTCGAGCACGGCACGGCGCGACACCACGACGTTGTTGCGCTTGCGGTCAAGCTTGATGACCTTGAACTCCATCTGCTTGTTTTCGTAAGGTGTCGTGTCCTTCACCGGGCGCGTGTCGACCAGCGAACCGGGCAGGAATGCACGGATGCCGTTGATCATCACGGTCAGGCCGCCCTTGACCTTGCCGCTGATCATGCCCGATACGATATTGCCCTTCTCGAGGGCGTCTTCCAGTTCGTGCCAGGCGGCGAGGCGTTTGGCCTTGTCGCGCGACAGGCGGGTTTCGCCGTAACCGTCTTCGAGGGCTTCGATGGCGACGCTGACAAAGTCGCCGGGTTTGACTTCGATCTCGCCACGGTCATCGCGGAATTCTTCAGCGGGAACGTAGCTCTCGGACTTCAAGCCGGCGTTGACCACCACAAAATTGTCATCAATGCGCATCACTTCGGCGGTAATCACTTCGCCGATACGCATTTCCTTGCGCGACAGGCTCTCTTCAAAGAGCGCGGCAAAACTCTCGGTGGCAACAGCGGGTTGGGTTGTTTTCATCATTGGAATCAGGAGGTTATCACACCCGTTGCAGAAACGGGAGGGTAGTTGAAAAAAGCCACGGGCTTGGCCGCCCATGACGCCGGTTTGGTGCGTTACTGCGTTTTTTGTTGCGCTTTTTGATACAACTGCAGGACCTGCGCCACCACGACGTCCACCGGGGTGCCGGTGGTGTCAATTTCGATGGCATCGATGCACTTCAGCAGAGGCGCCACGGCGCGAGTGCTATCGCGAAAATCGCGGTCGCGGATGTCCTGCAAAAGGGTCGCCATACTAGCACCGGAACCCTTGTCGATCAACTGCTTATGTCGCCTGCGCGCCCGCTCGTCCGCGGTCGCTGTCAGGTAGATCTTGAGCCGGGCATCTGGGAACACCACCGAGCCCATGTCGCGACCGTCCGCCACCAGGCCCGGCGGCTGCCGGAAGCTGCGCTGCAGCGCCATCAAGGCCGAGCGCACCCCGGGCAACGCGGCCACCCGCGAGGCGGCAGCGCCGGCCGCTTCACCGCGGATCGGGTCCGACACCTCACGGCCGTCGACGAACACTCGATCACCTTCAAATTTAACCTTTAAATTCAATGTGATATGACTTATTTCGCGATCGTCATCGAGGTTGGCGCCCCGCTCACTGCCGACCAGGCCGACGATCCGATAGAGGGCACCGCTGTCCAGGTAGTGGAAACCGAGGTGGCGGGCGACCGCCACGGCAATCGTGCCCTTGCCGGAAGCCGACGGGCCGTCGATGGCGATCACGGTAGGCAGATCAGGCGCCATGCTTCAGACTTGAACGATCCCGGCCAGTACCTCGAAATAATCGGGGAAGGTCTTTGCCACGCAGCCCGGATCGTTGATGCGGACCCTGACTCCCCCCAGCGCTGCGAGCGAAAAACACATCGCCATGCGATGGTCATCGTAGGTGTCGATCGCAGCCGCACGCCAGGCTGCCGGCGGCGTGATGCGCAGGTAATCGCGACCCTCCTCCACCGTCGCGCCGAGTTTCGCGAGTTCGGTGGCCATCGCGGCAATGCGGTCGGTCTCCTTGACCCGCCAGCTGGCAATATTGCGCAGCGTGGTGGTGCCGTCGGTAAACAGCGCGACAACCGCCAGCGTCATTGCCGCATCCGGGATGTGGTTGCAGTCCAGATCCACCGCATGCAGTTTGCCGCGCTGTTGCGCATCCCTGCCGGCCGTGGCCTCGATCCAGTGTCCGTTCATGCTGACCGTTGCGCCCATCTGCTGCAGCGCTTCGGCAAACCGCACGTCACCCTGGGTGCTGTCGCGCCCGACGCCTTCAACGCGCACCGGACCGCCGCCGGTCAGGCCGCTGATCGCGCCGGCGGCGAGAAAATACGAAGCAGACGATGCATCCCCTTCGACATAGAGTTCGCCCGGACTCACATAGCGCGCACCGGCCGGCACCGTGAACGTGGTCCAGTCGTCGCGCTCGACCGGCACGCCGAACCGGCGCATCGCGTTGAGGGTGATTTCGACATAGGGTTTGGAAATCAATTCGCCGTCGACGCGCACGACAGTTCTCGCACCGAGCAGTGGTAACGCCATCAGCAGTCCGGTCAGATACTGGCTCGAGACGTTGCCGCGGATGCTCACCGTGCCGGGCGATCGCACGGCGCCGACGCCAATCGCCAGCGGCGGAAATCCCGCATTACCCAGATAGCGGATGTCGGCGCCGAGCTGGCGCAACGCATCGACCAGGTCGCCGATCGGCCGTTCGTGCATGCGCGCCACGCCATCCACCCGGTATTCGCCACCGCACAAGGCCAGCACGGCGCTCAACGGCCGCACGGCGGTGCCCGCGTTGCCCAGAAACAGGTCCGCCTTTTTGACCGGGAACCTGCCGTTGCTGCCATGTACGGTCACCGCGCGCGCACCGGCCTCCTCACACCGCACGCCGAGCACGCGCAGCGCAGCGAGCATGTAGCGCGTGTCGTCCGAATCCAGCACTTCGCGCAACGTGGTCGCGCCCTGCGCGAGTGCGGCGAGCAACAGCGTGCGGTTGGAAATGCTTTTCGAACCCGGCAGGCGCACCGTGCCGCGCACCGCGCGGATCGGCGGCAGATCGAGATAGTCCGGCTTTGCTGCACTCATCAGTGGAATGGCGCTTCAGTCGCGCCTGACCAGCCAGCGCGCCCGCGCCTGCTGCGCCGTGCGGAACATCGCCTCGAGCGATGCGCCGTCGCCCGCCGCCAGCGCCGCGCGCGCGGCTTCGAGCTCGCTGATGTAGCCATCGAGCAACGGCACCAGTGCATCGCGGTTGGCGATGCAGATATCGCGCCACATTTCCGGTGAACTGCCGGCAATGCGTACCGTGTCACGCAGGCCGCCCCCGGAAAAACCGAGCAGCCGCCTGGCATCGCGCCGCTGCGCGAGCTGGTTCACCAGCGCAAACGCGATCACATGCGGCAAATGGCTCACCGCGCCAAAAATCTCGTCGTGCTCGGCGGCTTCCAGGCGCACGATGCGCGCACCGCACGCCGTCCACGCCGCGCGTACCAGTCGCACGGCCGCAGCCCTGGTCTCGGTCTGCGGCACAAGGATCAGGTTGCGGTCACGAAACAATTCCGCAAAGGCGGCGGCGGCCCCGCTGTTCTCGGTGCCGGCAATGGGATGCGCCGGCACAAACATCGGAAAATGCGCGCCGAGGTGCTGGCGCGCCGCGGCGATGACATCCTGCTTGGTGCTGCCGGCGTCGGTGACGACCGCGTGCGGCGGCAGCGCCGGGGCAATCCGCGCAAAAATCGCCGGCATCTGTCCCACCGGTGCCCCCACCAGTACCAGGTCGGCATCGGCGACTGCGCGCGCAGCATCGGTTTCTGCGCGGTCAATCACGCCGCGGCGCAACGCCACTTGCAGGTTCTTGCGGCTGCGCCCGACACCCACGACCTGCTTGACGATGCGCGCCTTCTTCAGCGCGAGCGCAAATGAACCGCCGATCAGGCCGACACCAATGACTACGAGTTTGTTGATGCGGGGTTTGGCCGGCATGAAGTTCCCCTCGGCAACAGGCCGCCTAGGCCGCCAGCGCCTGCCGCAGCGCATCGAGGAAACGCGCATTCTCGGTTTCGAGTCCGATCGACACCCGCAGATGATCCGGCATGCCGTAGGCGGCAATGGGCCGCACGATGACACCTGCGCGCAACAGCCGCTGAAAGACCGCTGCGGCACCCGGCACTTTGAAGGTCACGAAATTGCCATACGACGGAATGTGTTCCAGCCCCTGCTGCCGCAGTCCGGCGATGATCTGTGCCATGCCGCGACAGTTCAGTTCATAACTTTCGCGGACGAAGGCCTCGTCATCCAGCGCCGCCGCTGCCGCAGCCAGCGACAGGCTGTTCACATTGAATGGCTGGCGCACGCGGTTCATCAGGTCGGCGACACCGGGCGCTGCCAGCGCATAACCGACGCGCAGGCCCGCGAGTCCGTAGACTTTCGAAAAGGTGCGGGTAATGACCAGGTTGGAAAATTTCTTCAGCCACGCGATGCTGTCGTAGCGAGACTCGGGACGCAGGTATTCGTTGTAGGCCTCGTCCAGCACGACCAGCACGTCGCGCGACAGCCCCGCGATAAAGGACTCCAGCTCAGCCCCCGGCACATAGGTGCCTGTGGGGTTGTTGGGGTTGGCGACAAATACGACGCGGGTGTCGGGCCGCACTGCGCGCGCCATCGCCGCAAGGTCATGGCAGTAAGCGCGTGCCGGCACGGCAATGCCCTGCGCACCGACCGCCTGCACCGCCAGCGGGTAGACCGCGAAAGCGTGTTGCGAGTAGACCGCAGACAGGCCGGGCGCGAGAAACGACCGTGCTGCCAATTCGAGCACGTCGTTCGAGCCATTGCCGAGCACGAT
>RPOR01000079.1 GCA_003820645.1 Betaproteobacteria bacterium | reverse complement strand
TGCGCTGGCTGGCCGCGCGCTGCACCGGCGGCATCAACCGCTGGCTGCCCCTGCTGGCTTTGGGCGATGGCGCGTGGCGCCACAGCGCACCGCAGCGCTGGGAAGGCGCCAAGACCTGCAACCTGTCGGCGTGGCGCGCCGATCTGGTGCGTGTCAACGGGTTGGACGAATCGTACTCGGGATGGGGGCTGGAGGATTCGGACCTGGTGATCCGCCTGCTGCACGCCGGCATCAGACACAAGAACGCGCGCTTCGCCGCGCCCGTGCTGCACCTCTGGCACCGCGAGAATGACCGCAGCCTACTCCCCGAGAACCGGCTCCGCCTCGATGAACTGCTGGCTTCATCCCGTATCGAGGCCCGGCTCGGGCTCAGTCAATACACATGAGCAAAGCCTTGCCCGGTTCGGCCATGAAGCAGCCGCCGCAACGGGTCATCGTAGTCGTCACCCGCCGCATTGGTGACGTGCTGCTGGCGACACCGCTGATCCGCTCGCTGAAGCGGGCATGGCCCGCCGCGCGCATCGATGCGCTGGTTTTCACCGGCACGCAGGGGGTACTGCTCGGCAACCCCGATCTCGATCACGTGCACACGGTGCCGGCACGCCCGGACTTCACGACCCATGCAATGCTGCTCGCCCGTCTGTTCCGTCGCTACGACCTCGCGCTGTCGCTGGTGCCCGGTGACCGGCCCACGCTGTATGCGTGGCTCGCTGGCCGGCGCAGCAGCGGGCTGGTCATCGACCGGCCGGAACAGCGCTGGAAACAAATGCTGCTCGATCAATGGGTGCCGTTCGACCCGATCAACACGCATACGGTGCGCGCGCACCTGGCGCTGGCGGAAGCGCTGGGCGTGCCGGCCCTGCCCGAAGTGGTGATTTCATGGCGCGCCGAGGACGCAGCCGCAGTCGATGCGCTGCTCGGCAACGCTTGCACGCCCTTGGCCGTGCTGCATCCGTACCCCAGGTTCCGCTACAAGATGTGGCACGAACAGGGCTGGGTCGCGGTCGCACGCTGGTTGATCGACAACGGCTTTCGCGTCGCGCTGACCGGCGGCGCAGACGCCGACGAGCGCGCCTATGTCGATGCCATTGCGCGGCAACTGCCCGAGTCCGCGCTGAATCTCTGCGGGCAACTCACGTTAGGCGGCATCGCGGCGCTGCTGGCACGGGCCGGGTTTTTTGTTGGGCCGGACACCGCGATCACCCATATGGCGGCGGCAGCCGGCGTGCCGACGATCGCCTTGTTCGGGCCGTCGGATCCGGTCAAATGGGGGCCGTGGCCGCATGGCCATCCTGCAGCCACGAACCCGTGGCGACGATTGGGCGATCAACGCAATGGCAATGTGCAGCTGATCCAGGGCCGGGCCGCCTGTGCACCCTGCGGTCACGAGGGCTGCGAGCGGCATGTCGACAGCAGCAGCGACTGCCTGCAGGCCATTCCTGCGCAGTCGGTCATCGATTTGTTGAAAGGCCACGCGTTGAGTGGGTCAACCCGGCACAATCCATGACCATGTGCAAAATGAAACCTCGTCGCAGCCTGTCATGACCCTCTTTTCCCGCGCAAAATTGCTGCGCAAGACATTCCTGACGCGGTCAGGGGAGCATCACTACTCGCAGTTTGGCGAAGACTGCGTCCTGCTGAACTGGTTCACGAAGCGGCGCCAGCAACGGTTTTTTGTCGATGTGGGCTGTTATCACCCGACCAAGGGGTCAAACACCTATGCGCTGTACCGAAGGGGCTGGCGCGGCATCAACATTGACCTCGACGCGGACAAGATCAGCGCGTTCCGGTTGCGCCGTCCGGGAGACATCAGCCTGGTCGCCGCAGTGTCTGATCGCGCGGAAACGCTCGATGTGTATTCCGACAAATGGTATTCGACCCGGGCCACGCTGGACCCGTCGATCGGACAGGGCCCCGGCTTCAACCGGCATGCACAGGTCGCAACGACCACCCTGACGGCCATCATCGATGCTACCCGCTACCAGGGACGGAAAATCGATCTGTTGTCGGTCGATGTCGAAGGATTTGATCTGCGCGTGCTGCAGGGACTGGATTTCGCGCGTTACGCGCCCGCTGTCGTACTGGTGGAATCGCTGCTGACCAGGCTCGAGGATATCCTCGCCAGCGACCTGCACGGCTTCATGACGGCGCACGGCTACGCCCTCGCCAACTGGGTGGGCTACACGCTGTTTTATCGCGAACGTGCGCGGGATGAATCCGGTTGAATCGATCCGGCCGAATCATTGCGTGGCACTCGCGCCAGCATCGCGCCAACCATCAGCCAGATCAGATGTCCTTCCGGGAAGGTGCGGAAATGGGAGTTGAACAGGCTGCTCACGCACCACGCCAGCAGCATCCCCCGGACGATGCCCCGGTAAGCACCGGGACCGCGGGCCTCGCGGAATGCGGCCACCAGGATTGCAATAAACGCCACCAGTCCGACCAGTCCGTTCTCCACGGCGATGAACAGGTATTGGTTGTGCGGATCGGTGGCCGGCCAGCCGCGCCAGCCGAGTTCGGGCATCACAAAGCGGTCGCCGTACGCCTTGGCAAAACTCCCGGTGCCGTAGCCGAGCAGCGGTCGCTCCGCAATCAGGTCCAGACTGTTTTTCCAGAACACCACGCGAATCCCGGCCGAAGTCACCTCCGGCGCGGACTGGTAATTGCGCACCTCGTCGATCCCCTGCTCGACGCGATCGCGCAGCGTCGATGACAGGCCGAAAGCCATCGCCACCAGCACTGCCACCGCACCGGCCACCAGCGGCAACCGGCGCCAGCCCACGCGGCCGAGACTCCAGACCAGCACCACGCAGACCAATGCCGCGTATGCGCTGCGCGAGGTGGAGATGAACACCACGTTGACCGCGAACAGCAATGCCCCCGCCTGCAGCAGGTGGCGCAGGCGCGGCCCTGTGTGACGTCCCAGCTCGAGGCAGCACAGAACGGCGACCGCAAACGTGATGCCCTGCGTTGCATGATTGGTGAAATACACGCCCGCGGCGTGGCCGGTTTTGGAGGGAATGAGTCCCAGCCAACCGACGTAGGATGCCGCCGATCCGGCCGCCGACACCACGAGGAACGCCTGCAACAGGCGCAACTTCCATGTCTCCTCGGCAAACAGCCCCAGCACGATCAATCCCAGCGCCAGTTTGCGCCACGACCACAGTGAACTCCAGGAATCCTCCCAGGTGGCAACACTGTATATCGTGTCGACCGCCAGCAACGCGAGGAAGACGAGCACCGCCTGCCCGACGCGCTGGGCCGCTGCCGCGCGCAGCGTAGCCACGGCACGACCGGAAATGATCCACGACACCAGCATCAGCACGACGGCCACGCTGGCCGCAGCCGTGGAAGCGGGCACCAGGGCGGCGGCGGCAATGGCCATGATGCGGGTGACGTTCAGGCAACGCGCGCCCCAGGAGCCTGCATCAGCGCCAGAGTTGATAGACATACTTGCGGCGGAACTTTTCCAGTTTGAACAATACGCGCTGCAGCCAGTCCGGCTTCGCTGCTTCCAGTGTCGTCGTGAACAGCCCGAGCTTGCTGCCCTGCTCGACGACCGGCGCTTCGAGCCACAGCATCGTGATGCCGGTCTCGCGGTCGATGACTTCGAACTGGTTGTCGATCGGCAATGAAATCCGGTGCTGCGCGATCCAGTCCAGCCGCAGGTGCGCCGCATCGTGGCCGATGACGTATGAATCGGCAAACCGGCCACGGCTGGCGGGATACAGCCGTTGCCCCGGCTTGCGCAGGCTGCGCGGCGTATAGAAATTGCCGCCGCAGCCAATGAATATGACCTGTGGCTGCGGATGCCGTGACGACTCGGCCAGCGCGGCTGCCAGCCCCTCGGCAAAACCATCGGCCAGCACCACGTCGTCCTCCAGCACCAGCGCATGCCGCTCGCCGCGCGCGACGATGCGCTGCAACGCGGTGACATGCTTGAGAGCGCAGGATTTCTGTCCGGGCGACAGCTCGCCGGGATTGAAAAACCGCGATTCGATCTCCGCGGTAAGGTCGGTGGCGTCCCATTCATGCACCGGCTCTGCACTCAGACCAAAGCGCGCCAGTTCGGCGCCGGCATGCGCCAGCCGGTCCGTGAACGACCTGACGTTGATCAGATAGATGCGCTCGAGCTGCGGCGTCGGGTCCATCGCAGATCAGCGCGGCGTGCCCGGATCGTGCGCAAACTGAATTTGATATAGCCTGGCGTAGCTCCCGCCTCTCGCCAGCAGTTCCCCGTGCGAGCCGATTTCGACGATACGCCCCTGATCGAGCACGACAATCCGGTTGGCACGCTCGACCGTCGACAGCCGGTGCGCGATGACGATGGTCGTGCGGCCGCGCATCAGCACTTCCAGCGCCGCCTGCACATGGCGCTCCGACTCGGTGTCGAGGGCGGAAGTGGCCTCGTCGAGGATCAGCACCGGCGCGTTCTTCAGCAGCGCACGGGCAATCGCCAGGCGCTGGCGCTGCCCGCCGGAGAGCTTGACCCCGTTCTCGCCGACCATGGTGTCGAGCCCGTCGGGCATCTGCCGGATGAATTCCATCGCGTGCGCGGCTTCCGCGGCGGCGACGATATCGGCACGCGATGCGCGTTTCATCGTGCCATAGGCGATGTTCGCCGCCACCGTGTCGTTGAACAGTACGACATCCTGACTGACCAGCGCGATGTTGGCGCGCAGCGCAGCAAGTTTGAGGCCGGCGATATCCTGCCCGTCGAGCCGGATGCGACCGCCTGTAGGCTGGTAGAACCTCGGCACCAGGTTGGCCAGCGTGGTTTTCCCGCTGCCGGAGGCGCCGACCAGCGCCACGGTTTCACCCGGCGCGATGATCAGGTCGATGTCCTGCAGTGCGTGGCGGCCATCAGCAGCGTAGGCAAAGCGCACCTGTTCGAAGCGGATCTCGCCGCGCACGCGGCCCGGATCGATGGTCCCGGTATCGCGCTCGCTGGCCTGGTCGATCAGCGCAAATACGCTCTCCGCTGCGGCAAGGCCGCGCTGCAACGGTTCATTGACGCTGGTGACGCGCTTCAGCGGCGCGGTCAACATCAGCATCGCGGCAATGAAGGACACGAAACCGCCGACCGTGATCTGGTCGGCATTGGACTGCTGCGTCGCGAGGTAGACAATCGTCGCCAGCGCCAGTGCGGCCACAAGCTGCACGATGGGCACATTCGCCGCGGTGGCCGCAATCTGCCGCATCAATTGACGCCGGACATTGTTGGCCTGGGTATCAAAACGCTTCTGCTCGTAGTCCTGCCCGCCAAACAGCTTGACGACACGATGGCCCTCGATGGTTTCCTGAATGACCTGGGTCATTTCCCCCATCTGGCTCTGCACCGTACGGCTGGTCGTGCGCAAGCGCACGCTGATCGTGCGCACCACCAGCACGATCACCGGCGCCATTACCAGCGCAAGCAGCGTCAGTTTCCAGTTGAGCCACAGCATCCACGCGAGCAGCCCGACGATCACCAGCGATTCCTTGAATATCGCCATCAGCACGCTGGTCGCCGCGGCGGTGACCTGCATGACATCAAAGGTCAGCTTGGAGATCAGCGTGCCCGAAGTCTGGTCGTCGTAATAATGCGCCGGCAATGTCAGCAGCTTGTGGAACATGAGGCCGCGCAGATCCATCACCAGCCGGTTGCCGACCCATGACAGCGCAAACTGCGCCACGTACTCGGCCAAACCGCGCACGACGAACAAGCCGACAATCAACACCGGCGTCCAGCGGATCACCGTTTCGTCTTTGGCGACGAATACCCCGTCGAGCAATGGCTTCAGCAGCGCCGGCAGTGCGGGTTCGGTGGCGGCAACGACGATGATGCCGAGCACGCCGAGGCCGAACGTGCGCCAGTACGGACGCACGTGGCGTACCAGTCGCAAATAAAGGGCTGTACTGGACATCGATTGCACGGCCCGAACAATAGCAAACTTTTGATAATAAAGACAAAGCTGCGCTGTGCGCGGCCCTGGACCATGCGCTGCGCAAACGGCATCAGCGGAAGGTATATCGCGCCGTCACAAAAACCATGCGCTCCGGTGCCGGCAGCGCCGAATAGGTCGGAAATCCGGTGTACACGCCGTACGAGTAATACGCCTTGTTGAACAGGTTCTGCACGCCGGCGGTAAACCGCCAGTCAGGCTGGTCGTAGGCGAGTTTCAGGTCGACGACCGTATAGGCCGGCATTTTCCGGTCGAACGCATTCAGCTCGTCACCGTCGTAACGTTGTTCGCCGGTGTACCGCAACGCGGCATCGAGCCGCGCCCGCGGCATGAATTTCCAGCCCGCACCGAGGCTGGCAGCATGGCGCGGCACCAGCGGAACATCATTGCCGGCGGTCGCGATGCCGCCAAAACTGCCGGCACGGAACTCGGCTTCGGCATAGGTATAGCTCGCCGACAGATCAACGCCGGCTGCCGGCTGCCAGCGCGCCTCGGCTTCGACACCGCGGCGGCGCGTCGGTGGCAGATTGCGGTTGGTGAAGGTCACCGGATCGAAAACGATTTCGTTTTCCAGATCGATGTCATACAGCGCCAGCCGGTAACGTGAACTGCCGCGCACGGCTTCCAGGCCCAGTTCGCGGTCACGCGCAGTCTGCGGCTCGAGCAGGGTCACTGTCGCGGTGAACAGGCTGTAGTTGTCGTTGACGTTGGGCACACGGAAGCTGCTGCCGATTTTCCCGTAGGCAGCCCAGATGCCCCCCAGTGGCTGGCGCACCGCCAGTTCATAGGCATCGAGATTGCGCTTGAGTTCGGCGCGGGCGGCGGCATTGAGCGGGTCGGCCACGCCATAGGTCACCCGCTGGCCGCGCACTCCCGCCGCAACCGCCGTACCGCCGGCAAAAGTCGTCGTGTGCTGCGCATACAGCGCATCGCTGCGCTGCGTCGCCTGGGGCCGGCCGACGATGGACGGGCCGGCGTTGCCCTCGAAATCCCAGTCCTCGACATCGATGCCGGCCACCAGCGTGTGGTCCATGCCGCCGAAGCGATAAGGCAGTTTGGTGCGCGGCGTGAACAACCACTGGCGCGACTGCGTTTGTATATTGTTGCGAAACGGCGTCGCCACAAAAAATGACGAGTCCGTGTCTTTTTCACGCCAGGAAAGATTTGCGGCAAGTTCACCATCGCCAAGGCTCAGGGTACCGCCGAGATTCAGATAGCCACCGTGCATCGCGCTGAAGTCCCCGGGCGTGGCCGCCTGTCTGCGGTTCACTGCGATCTGCGCTTCGCTGATCGATCCCGGCAATTCGGTGCGCTGGTCGTCGGCGCCCCCTTTCAGCGTCAGCGCGCCCCGGTCGCCGGTGTAGCGCCAGTCCAGTTGCGCGCTGTCGATGCGCAGCTTGTTGTTGTCGCGATAGTTGTCGCTTTCGCGATGCGCCACCGTCAGGCGCAACCCGGTGCGCTCGCCGGCAATGTTGGCGCCGGCGCGCAGTTCGCGCGTGCGATAGCTGCCGATGCCGCCTTCGGCGAAACCCCCGCGCGTATTCGCCGCCGGGTTCTTGGTAATGATGTTGATCGTGCCGCCGGTGGTGCCGGCGCCGTAGAGCACGGATCCGCTGCCGCGCATGACCTCGATGCGCTCGATCGCGTCGAGCGGGATCGATGACCAGTTCACGGTCAGCTGCTCATTCTCGCTGATGCGCTGGCCATCGAGCAGCACCAGCGTGTTCTGGTCGCCGAATATGCCGAAGCCGCGCAAATCCACCTGCTGGTTAGGCGAGCCCGACAGGTCGCGGGTCTGTACGCCGGGCAGCATGCGCAACAGCTCGGGCACGGTGATGGCGGTGCTGTTGCGAATGTCGGCTTCGGTAATTACCGTGACGCCGATCGGAAACTGGCGCGCGACGTCGGGGAACCGGGTGGCAGTGACGACGACCGGGGCAAGCGCGCCGGCCGGGACGGGGGCATCGGCGGCATGACCGGGAATGGCCAATGCACAACACACTGCCGCCGCGATATGAGAACGCTCCATGCTGAATTCCTTGATTGCGCGTGCCCGCCGCACGCAAAGTGCAACACAAAGGAATAGCCGTGACCGGGCTGACCGGGAAGGATGGGGGCATGCGCTGCATGACATGCGTAATCCGGTAGGCCGCCCTGCGCGACTGTTCCTGACTGACGTCGCAGGCCGGTCTCCGGGCTCGCGAACCTGGCGCGCCGCCTTCCCATGTCCGCTTCGACACAGTGGCTGCATGACACGCAGTGCATTCGGTGAATCGAATGCCGATCGCTTACCGTTGCGGGGGCAGCACAGGCTTTGGCGCAGGATCGAGGAGCGAGGATTGAGGACTGAGTGCAAAACCACTCGCGCCCCTCAATCCTCGCTCCGGATCACTCAATCGTGCGACCGCACCTGTTTCCCGTTTAACCGGCCATCCCTGGCGGGAAGGGCCGGCACCTGAAACGCGTCCGGGACAATCCGCTTGCGGTCGCGGTTCGTCCTGGACAGCGCCGATTGTAGCGCACCGTGCAATTGAAAACGCAGCGGGGCAAAACTAATTTAATGTTTAAAAACAAATACTTATTATGATTTTCCGCAGCTGATCTCGAAACGCTACCAGCCCACACCACGGACGCTGGATGGCCTAACCACAAGCCTGCGCAGAACATGTCAAGTTACATTCAAAACCCGGCGTTAGCGGTTGACCCAGCGAGATTTTCCCCACTATAGTGCGCGCATGGAAGCCGAACTCAAGGCGCTGGAGGACAAACTCGCGCAGTTTGTCGAAATCAACGAGCGGTTGCGCGATGACACGCAGCGGCTGCGTCAGGAACTGGCTTCGTCCCTGCATCGCAACAAGCAACTCGAAGCAAAAATCGCCCTGGCGAGCGACCGGCTCGAGCAGATCGTCAAGCAGATTCCCGTCGAGGAAACATGAGCGCCGACCCAAAGGGTTTGCAGATCAACATCATGGGGCGCGAGTTTCGCGTCGCTTGTGCAGAACACGAGCAGAAAGGCCTGCTCGAGGCCGTCGACTACCTGAACGCCAAAATGCAGGAGATCCGTGATCGCGGCAAGGTTATCGGACTCGAACGCGTCGCCATCATGGCGGCGCTGAATATCACCCACGAATTCCTGTCGATGAAGGTCGGCGGCTTTGACATCGCGGAAACGAAGCGTAGAATTCAACGCATGGAAACGGCCATCGATCAGGCGATGGCGGAGCAAAGCAAGCTGTTCTAGGTTGGTTTCAGGTTCGCCCCGTCATTGTGCTGTTGTACCTCCTGACGATAGTCCGTTCAAAGTTTCCCCTGCGGTGTTCGTTCAGGCCATATATTCTTTGAACCAATAACATCGCACTGGCCGCCGACCATGGCAGTTTCGGTGTGCACATCCCACGTGGATGCGCCTGAAGGAACTCGGGAGGTGGCCGCCTTGAACCTTAGGTTCAAGATGCTGGTCTGGATCGGCACATGCGGGGGACCCCAACCAATGCGGCTCAGCCGCATTTTTTTTGACCGCTTTTGGGTTCATTAACTGGCCGCAGTCAATCGGTATTCTTCATGCGCTACTGGCTAATCAAGTCCGAACCCGACGCCTACAGCATCGACGACCTCGCCCGCGACAAGACAACGCCGTGGACCGGCGTGCGCAATTATCAAGCGCGCAATTTCATGCGCGACCAGATGAAACCGGGCGATCAGGCGTTTTTCTACCATTCGAACTGCGATGAGCCCGCCATCGTCGGCATCGCCGAAGTCAGCAAGGCAGCCTACCCCGATGCGACGCAGTTCGACCGCAACAGCAAGTATTTCGACGACAAGGCGACCACCGACAACCCGCGCTGGCTGCATGTCGATTTCCGTTTCGTCAGGAAAACGCCCCCGCTAACCCTGACCGAACTGCGCAGGCACAAAGCGCTGGCGAAAATGCGCCTGCTGGCCAAAGGCAACCGGCTGTCGATCACGCCGGTCGATCCGGCCGAATGGCAGTACATCATCGGCCTGCTGAAATAACCGCAGCGCCGCACCGACATGCCTGAATGGTGGTGGGCCTACCTTGCCCTCGGTGCCTTCGTCGGTTTTTTCGCCGGCCTGCTGGGTATCGGCGGTGGCGCAGCGATGGTGCCGGTGCTGGCATTCGTGTATGCCGCCAAGGGATTCGCTACCGCCGAGGTCGTGCATCTCGCACTGGGCACTTCGATGGCGACGATGCTGTTCACATCGGTATCGAGCGTGCGCGCACATCACCGGCACGGCGCAGTGAATTGGCCAATGGTCAAAGGCATGGCGCCGGGCATCATCGTCGGCACTTTCGGCGGCGCGCTGCTGGCCAGCACATTGAGCGTCCGGCTGCTGGCCGTCGTGTTCACCCTGCTGATTTATTACATTTCCGCGCAGATGCTGTTCGGGAAAAAACCGCAGGCCGGCGCAGTGCCGCTGTCCACGTCGGGCATGAGGCTCGCGGCCGGGATGATCGGTGTCATCTCCAGCCTGACCGCTACCGGCGGCGCGGCGCTGGTCGTGGCCTATCTGGTCAGGCGCGGCACGCGTATCCACGACGCGATCGGCACGGCGGCGGCGATCGGCTGGCCGCTCGCCGCCGCCGGCACCGCAGGCTACGTCATTACCGGCTGGGGCAATGCCGGACTGCCGGAATACGCCAGCGGCTATGTCTACTGGCCGGCGCTCGCCGGTATCGTCATTGCGAGCATGTTACTGGCGCCGGTCGGCGCCCGGCTCGCCCACCGGACCCCGGGCACCGTGCTGAGGAAGATCTTCGCCACGCTGATGTTCGTACTGGCGACGAAAATGCTGGTGAGCTTCTTTTAGGAATCCGGTGATCAGTGAGCGACAATGGTCGACGGGGCAGCAAATGTCCCCGGGCTTACCCATTGCCGGTGACTCACCACCGATTACCCGCACCTAAACGATTTTCTCACTGCGTAGCCGCGCGATTTCCACGGCATCGAGCTGCAGCACATCGCGCAGGATTTCATCCGTATGCTGCCCCAGTGTCGGCGGCGGCAACTTGTATGCCACCGGCGTCGCCGAGAAACGCATCGGACTCGCCACCAGCGGCACCTTGCCCGCGGTCGGATGGTCCATTTCGATCTTGACACCGCGCGCAACAATCTGCGGCTCTTCGAACACCTGGGCAATGTTGTTGATCGGCCCGTTGGGCACGCCCGCCGCTTCCAGCATCTCCACCCATTCCCGCGTCGTCCGTCTCGCAAAAACCGCGTTCAGTTGGGCGGTGATTTCCTCGCGATTCTCGACGCGCTTGGCATTGGTGACGAAGCGCGGATCCTGCGCCAGCGCCTGGCAGCCGGCCACCTCGCAGAACTTGTTGAACAGGTTGTCATTGCCGCAGGCGAGAATGATGTCGCCGTCGCTGGTGCGGAAGGTCTGATAGGGCACGATGTTGGGGTGTGCGTTGCCCAGCCTTCCCGGCACCTCACCGGTCGCCAAGTAATTCATCGCCTGGTTGGCGAGGAACGCGGCCTGGGTGTCGAGCAATGCCAGGTCGAGGTGCTGGCCGACCCCGGTTTCCGCGCGGTGGGCGATCGCTGCACATACTGCAATCGACGCGTACATGCCGGTCATGATGTCGACGATGGGCACGCCGACCCGCTGCGGCCCGCCGCCGGGCAGGTCGTCACGCTCACCGGTGATGCTCATCAGACCACCCATGCCCTGTACCATGAAGTCATAGCCGGGGCGCTCGCGATAAGGCCCGGTCTGGCCGAAACCGGTCACCGAACAGTAGATCAGCCCCGGGTTGATCTTGCGCAGATCTTCATAGCCCAGACCATAACGCGCCAGATCGCCGAACTTGTAGTTTTCCAGCAGCACGTCGACTTCGGCAGCCAGCTTGCGCACCAGCTCCTGCCCCTCGGGCCTGGACAGATTGACGGTGATCGATTTCTTGCCGCGATTGGCTGCCGCGAAATACGCCGACTCCTTGGTGTCAGCGCCCTGCGGATCCTTCAGCCACGGCGGCCCGAATGCGCGCGAGTCGTCACCGCCGCCCGGCCGCTCGACCTTGATCACCTGCGCGCCCAGATCGGCGAGATTCTGCCCGGCCCACGGCGCAGCCAGCACGCGCGACAGGTCCAGCACTTTGATATGTGACAACGGTCCGGCCATGATTACTCCGAAAGTTCATGAACAATGAGATGACGAATAAAAGCGACGAATGCGGTGCGCATCAGCGCCCGGTGAAGCGGGGCCTGGTCTTGCGCATGAAGGCATCGTAACCGATGCGGTAATCCTCGGTATCGAAGTAGTCGAAATTGGCGTCTATTTCCGCTTCACTCAGCGCTGCCGGCTGCGGAGCCAGGCGGCGGATGAATTGCTTGTGCCAGCGCGCGACCAGCGGTGCGCCGTCGCAGATACGCCGGACAGTGGCCTGCGTTTCAGCGGCCAGTTCCGGATCCGGCACGAGGCGCGTCAGCAGGCCCTTGGCCTGCGCCTCCTCGGCGCCCCAGACGCGGCCTTCGACCAGGATTTCCAGCGCCACCGCGCGTCCGACCAGCGGCAGCAGCGCGGCGAGCTCGTCGTAAGCGATCGCGAACCCCAGTCGGTTGATCGGCACGCCGAAGCGCGCGCTGTGGCCGGCGATGCGCAAGTCGCATTGGCAGGCCAGCTCCAGACCGCCGCCGGCGCAGGCGCCGTGGATCATCGCCACCGTCGGATGCCGGCATTCACCGACCGCGCGCAGTGCACCGTGGACCAGCTCGCGGTGATAAGCCCTGCCCTGTGCCCGGGAATTGCGCACCGTCGCAAACTCGGCAATATCGGCGCCGGCGGCAAAAGCTTCGGTGCCGGCGCCGCGCAGCACGACGCAGCGCAGGCTGTCATCGCCCGACAGTTGTTGCAACGCCGCCGTGAACTCGCGCCACATCGCCACCGTCAGCGCATTGAGTTTTACCGGATTGGACAGTGTCACCGTCGCTACCGGGCCCTCGCGCGTCACCAGAATTTCGCCGTTCATGCCTGAATTTTACTGGATGGCACCGCGCACATAACCCGCGGCGATAAACGACATGACACCGCAGACCAGTCCGACGAACATGTTGGCGCGGGCCAGGCGGTAGGCCATCAGCGCAATGGCGCAAGCGAGCAGCCGGTCGATCAACGCAGTCTGCGCCAGCAACCCGGATGGGGCGACGATGATACGGGCGATCAGGCCCGCGACCAGCGCGTAAGCCACGCAGGATATCCATTCGAACAACGCGCTTTGCGGATTGAGCCGGCCCGAGAGCAGCACACCGAGTCCGCGCCACAGATAAGTCGCCGCGCCGCAGGCGAACATCAGCAGCCAGAGGTCAGTGGCGCCGGACATGGGCTCTCTGCAGCAGCCAGGCGGCCGTGCCGCCGATGAATCCGGCGCCGAGCAGGCTCCCAGCCGGGCGCAATTGCGTGCAGCGCCAGTGCTGCCGCCGCGCCGCAAACCAGCGCGGCGATCGAGGTACGCGACTGCGCTTCGCCAACCAACGTCACGAAAAAATACAGCGGCGTCAGCAACGCCAGGCCAAATCGCGCGAGCGGCGGCAAAGCGCCAAGCAGCAATTGTCCGATGACCGCGAAGATTGCCGCAGAGCCGATGCACACCGCGGAAAAGCCGAGGAAATAATGCCAGCGCGATTCGACGTCCATGTCGGCGAAGCGACGCATTGCCACCGCCCAGGTGGTCATCGACACCAGCTGCGCAGCGAGCAGGAATTGCCACAGCCGCCGACCGCGGCTGCCGTTGCGCATCAGCGGCATCAGCGTCAGGGTCATCGGCAGAAAGCGTGCGGCACTCAGCGATACCGCCAGTATCGTCGCCGCAACGGCCGCACCACCCGCCTGCATTTCCATCAGCACCAGCTGTCCGGGCAATGCCCAGATGGCAAATGTCGCCGCCAGCGTCAGCCATACCGAATAGCCGGCGTCAGCGGCCAGCGACCCGTAGCCGAGGAAACCGGCGCCGAGCACGGCGGCGGGCACGCCCAGCGCTTCGCGCGCGCCGGCGCGCAGAGCGCGGCAGCGGTCCGGCTTCAAGGCCGCGGATCGCGCGGTTTGGGTTGGGTGCGCGGCGCCGGCGCGAAAACGTCGGAATCCAGAAATTCGGTCAGTTTCGCCAGTTGCTGCGAAGCCTGCTGGCGCACGGCCTCCGTGTCGCAGCCGCCCCAGTCATAGAAACCCTTGCCGGCGGCGGTACCCGTCTCGCCGCGCTTGACCATGCTCTGCAGCATCGGATTGGGTATGCCATTGTGGAACAGCTCCGGGACGATCGAGGCCTGCGCCCCGGCATGAATGATCAAGCCGCTCAAATCCTTCTGCTGGATCAGCCCATTGATGCACATGCGCGGTGCGAGCATGCGGCGCGCCGCATGGTCGATGTCCGCGGCACTGGCAACACCGGCCTCGATCAGATAATAGGCTTCGTGCAGGATTGCATGCTGCAGCCGGTTCACGAGGAAGCCGACGATCGGTTTGTACAGCACCACCGGCTCCTTGCCGGAACGCCGCAAGGCTTCCGCCGCGACATCGACGAGCGCGGCCGGCGTCTGCGGACCGGCCATCACTTCGACCACCAGCGCCTGGTCGGCGGGCATGAAATAGTGCAGCCCGAGAAAACGCTCCGGGTGTTTCAGCGGCTTCGCCAGTTCGACCAAATCGA
>RPOR01000078.1 GCA_003820645.1 Betaproteobacteria bacterium | reverse complement strand
GGGAATGCTGTTGCGATTGAATTCCGCCAGCGGCCGGCTGTCGACCAACACCATGTCCTTGCCCGACTTCATCCAGGCCTCGAGTTCGGCCGCGGTCACCTCGGGCGGCACATCTTCGTGCTGGATGTATTCGCCGAAAGCCTTGCTCGGCACATAGACCCCGGTGTAAACGCGAAAGCCTGCCGCCTTCCACGCCGGCGTGCCGCCGTCGAGCACGGCGACATCGGTGTAGCCGCCGGACTGCAATATTGCGGCCGCGCGCTGCGCAAGCCCCTCGCCGCCATCGCAAACCACGATACGCGTCGCCAGCCGCGGCAACAACGCGCGCACGCGCAGCTCGAGCACGCTCAGCGGCACGTTCGACGCCATCAGCAGATGGCCGTCACGGGCATACACCCCTTCTTCACGAACATCGAGCACGGCGATTTCGCCGCCGTCATCAAGCATCTGCCGCAGTTGCTGCGGCGTTATCGTTTTAGCCATCAGATTCGACACTCCTCGGAACCACAGCCCAGGTCACGGTCGGATTCGGACAGCAGACGGTCAAAGGCTTCCGGCGTGCGGATGACCCGCCCCACCACCGCCGGCGAATGCGCCTGCAGCCACTGGCTGTGCGTCGGATGATCGCCACCGGCGACCACCAGGATGATGTTGTCGGGTTTCATCGCGATCGGCCACGGATCGAGCTTGATGCTCTCCCGCGCCAGCGGATTGGCATCGATCTCAATCCAGGCCAGACCGCCGGCGCGCTTGATCTGCGCCATCGGGATTTTGGAGTGCTCCCATAAAAATTCGCGCAGCTTCTGGGGCGTCCAGCCGCGTTTCGCCATCATCCCGGCGACCACCGGCGACACCAGCATCACGCCCGGCGTGCCTTTTTCCCAGCCGGCGAGCGCGGCAAAATTCGGCGTGCGCATGAAGTCGGCCATGCGGTGCAGGCCCTGGGTGATGTCTTCTTCCGGCGTTTCCTTTTTCGCGCCGCGGCGGCGGATGTTGGTAACACCGCTGGCGAACATCACCGACACCGAGTTGGTGCCCGGTTCGAATCCGTGGCGCTGCGTACCATGCGGCAGCCAGCCGTCGGGCAGGCTGGCCTCGTCTTCGGCAAACACCGCGTTGGTGTAGCGCATCGCGCCGAAAATCGCCATCGTGCCCACGCCAGGCAGTGCGCCACCGACGTTCTGCTGCAGCAGGCGCAACGCGCGGCCGATGCTGGCGCCGGCGGGTCGCTGCGGATCGGGGCCCAAACAACCGAAGCCGGAATTGAGACGGATGTCCTTTGCGATCGGACCGTTGACGATCACCACCGGGAACGGCCCGCCCGACGTCGCCTGCAACTGGTCGAACAGTGCATCGGGATCCAGGCAGGCCTCCACCGCGGCAACCAGCACCGGCAGATATTCCGGCCGCCCGCCGGCCATCGCCAGCGCAATGGCACAGGTTTCGACCGTGGTCACGCCGCCGCGCGGCGGGAACTTGCCCAGCACGTGGTCGCGCGGCAGCGCCGAACCGCGCAGCATCCAGTCGACGCGCTCGCGCGTCGCCGGCCACACCGGCAGGCCGTCGCCCCACAGATTGGTCAGCAGCAGGTTGTTGGCTTTCTGCAACGCGTCCTCGTAGGTCGCGCCCTCGACCGTCAGCATCCGCGACTCGCCCGCCGCGGCCTGCGCGAAATCAGGACGCCATTGCGTCAGCGCGTTGTAGAACTCTTTTTTCCGCGCCGTGATTGCCGACAAGTCGCTGCCCGGCAGGAACATGTCGATCGGAAACGTCACCATCGCGGCATCGGGGGCCATGCCCAGCCCCGATACCGCATTTTTCATGACGCCGACGAAATCCGTCCGCGTCAGCGTGACGGTGGGGATGCCCAGCGTTTCTATCCTCGCGACAGCACGGCCGCAAGCGGTGGCGCAGGACCCTCAGGCCGCGTTGCCGACAATGACGGCGTCGACCCCGCTCTGCTTGACCAGCTTTGCCGTCTCTGCCGTCGGAATCAGCACGTTGCCCTGCGGATAGGCGTCGATCGGCAACAGCTCCGCCGTCGGAAAATCCGCTTGCAGCAGATCGCGCAGCAGCGGCAGCATGCGGAAGGCCTGCCATTGCTCGTTGCTGACGAAGCCGATGCGCTTGCCGGCGAGCGTGTCTATGCGCGGCGCGAACGGTTGCGTAACCTCGAGCGCGCCCGACGGATCGTGAAATTCGATTTTGACCATGGCACCCCTCCTTTGCAGCGCTCATTCTAAAGGAGCACGGCGGGTGCGCGAGCACAAAGTCCGCGGCTTGTCCGCGCGGGCTATTCGGGCGGCGGGTAGCCCGGGGCCGGATGCGCTGCCTCCGGGATCTGGGCAATCATGCAGTCGGTGGTCAGCATCAGGCTGGCAATCGATGCGGCATTCTGCAGCGCCGCGCGCGTAACCTTGCATGGATCGAGCACGCCCATCTGCACCAGATCGCCATACTCGCCGGTAGCCGCGTTGTAGCCGAAATTGCCCTCGCCGTCGACGACACGCTGCAGCACCACCGCCGGTTCCTCGCCGGCATTGCGGGCGATCTGCCGCAGCGGTTCTTCGAGCGCGCGCAGCACGATGCTCGCACCGGCATCCTGGTCCGGGTTGCCGCTCGGCTGCCGGCCCAGGCGCTGGCGGGCGCGCAGCAGCGCGACGCCGCCCCCGGGCAGCACGCCCTCCTCGACCGCGGCGCGCGTGGCATGCAGCGCATCGTCGGTACGGCTCTTGCGCTCTTTCATCTCGGTTTCGGTCGCAGCACCGACACGGATCACCGCCACCCCACCGGAGAGCTTGGCGGCCCGCTCCTGCAGTTTTTCCTTGTCGTAGTCGCTGCTGGCCTCGGTAATCTGCTGTTTGATCGTTGCCACGCGCGCCGCAATTTTTGCGGGATCGCCGCGACCGCCGATAATCGTGGTGTTTTCCTTGTCGACGACAACGCGTGCGGCGCGGCCCAGCGCGTCGGCCTCGGCCTTCTCCAGCGTGCGGCCCGCCTCTTCGGCGATCACCGTGCCGCCGGTCAGCACCGCAAGGTCCTCGAGCATTGCCTTGCGCCGGTCGCCGAAGCCGGGCGCCTTGACCGCGCAGGCCTTGATCACGCCGCGCAGGTTGTTCACGACTAGCGTGGCCAGCGCCTCGCCTTCGATTTCCTCCGCCACCACCAGCAGCGGCTTGCCGAGTCGCGCCATCTGCTCGAGCAACGGGAGTATTTCACGCACCGTGGAAATCTTCTTGTCGTACAGCAGCACATAGACCTCTTCCAGCACGACCGTCTGCTTTTCGGCATTGTTGATGAAATAGGGCGACAGATAGCCGCGGTCGAATTGCGTGCCTTCGACCACTTCGAGTTCGCTGACCAGTCCCTTGCCATCCTCGACGGTAATCACGCCCTCCTTGCCGACCTTCTGCATCGCCTCGGCGATCATCTGTCCGATGGACTGGTCGTTATTCGCCGATATGGCTGCGACCTGGGCAATCTCGGTGGACGTGGCACAGGGTTTGGCGAGCTGGCGCAACCCGCCGACCAGTGCATCGACGGTCTGGTCGATGCCACGCTTGAGATCCATCGGGTTCATGCCGGCAGCGACGTATTTCATGCCTTCATTGACAATCCCGGCAGACAGGATCGTCGCCGTCGTCGTGCCATCCCCGGCCACCTCGGAAGTCCTTGCGGCGACCTCGCGCACCATCTGCGCCCCCATGTTCTCGAAGCGATCCTGGAGTTCCACCTCCCGCGCGACGATCACGCCGGAATTGATGATGGTCGGCGCCCCCCAGCTGCGCTCGAGCAC
Source organism: Betaproteobacteria bacterium (assembly GCA_003820645.1). Taxonomy (GTDB): domain Bacteria; phylum Pseudomonadota; class Gammaproteobacteria; order Burkholderiales; family SG8-41. Next base: position 10,870 of record RPOR01000078.1, on the reverse strand, counting down.
GACTGTGCGGGCCTTCGGGCCCAGGGTGATCCTGACCGCGTCGGCAAGAATGTTCATGCCCCGGAGCAGCTTGGCGTGTGCCGCTTCGCCGAAAAGCACATCTTTGGCGCTCATGCGTTGCCCTCCTGTTGCTGCGGCCGGCGCGAGCGGTCACCCCGCCGCCCGGTTAATGACTGTCGTGGCTGCTACTGTAGCGAAGTCCCGGGGCGCCGGTTTGATTTGGATCAACACTAACGGTCTGCGAGTTGATATTGGCCCCGCATGGTCCGCACGCGGGTAGAATTTCCGCAACCATGATCATGCACAGCGCGCGCCAATCGATGATCCGGATGTCGGCTCTGGCCCTCGTGGTGCACACGCATCTGGCTTGCGCCACGGTCGTCGTCGACGCGGGAACGGCACGTGACGTGCCGGCGACCGTGCCGGCCCGGGTGGTGCTGCCGGTCAGCAACACACCGGCCGCGGCAACGGTCGCAGCGCGCAGCAGCAGACCGCTGCAGTCCGCGACGGGCGTGGCGCCGGGCCAAGCCGGTTATGTTCATTACTTCCTGCTGCGCATGCCTGACGACAGCACCGAAGTACAGGTGGGTATCGAACTCGAGGACCAGCGCATCGCCTGGTCGTTCCCGGATCTCGGTGTCGTGATCTCTCCGTTCATCGCCGGCGGCGAAGTGCAGGCAGGCGGCAAGACCTATGACGTCTGGCACCTCTATGCGATCCGGCCGTTTCCCGATGACGCCGCCATGGCCCGGCTGCGCAAGGCGCTGCCGGCACGGATCGGGCCCTGGGTAACCGCGGGCATCCCCTATTGCCTTGACGACAGCCCGCAAAACCAGTGCATGAGCTGCCTCGGTTTCGTGCTGCGCGTGCTGTTTCCGGGTCGCGGCGGCGATTATCCCAGCCTGCCGCGAGATTTCCATTACACGACCAACCCCTCGCAATACACGCCGAATGACCTGCTGCTCTACCTGTCCGGGATGCCCGAACTGCCGAACCGCAATGCCCGGCTGCAGCGGCTCGCGCAACTGAACCTGCCCGACGACCTGCGCATGGATCTCGAAGAACTGGTGCACACGATGAATCCGGGCGGCGCCAGCACTGCCCCCCGTTCGGTGCCGCTGACATCCCGGCAGAAACGCGCCGGCACGGTGCGTAACGCGCCGCCGCAGAAGCTGCGTCCCGGGCTGTAATCGGTTATTCGAGCAGCAGACTGAGTTCGCGCACACCTTCCGCCGGCAGTTCCTCCAGCGATTCCAGCAACTGCACGACCCGCGCCGCGCGCGCGGTATCAAGCCGCGTCATCAGGCAGTCGCGCACTTTCTCGCGATGCCGGTCCACATCCAGCGGCGCACCCCAGAAGCCCGGCGGCCGTTCACAGGTCGCACGGCAAACCGTGCCGTCGCGCAGAGACACTTCGACGGCAATGCGCATCCTGTTGAATGCGGTCGGGATCGAGGAATCGGCGGTCACCGCAATCTTGGGCAACAACACGGCCATATCCGCACGGAAGCGGCGCTCATCGTGGAACGAAGCGATGCCGACCCGGCCGTCAAGCAGCGCGCAGGCCACCGTATACTCAAAGCTGAACTTGCCTTCCAGCCCGGATGCCGGCGCCGGCCGCGCCACGTCGGGCATCGGCGGCGTGATGATGCGCACGGCCGCGATGTCCCGCGGATCGCCAATCGCCTGCCGCACTTCGAGTGCGGCACTGATGGCAAAATGCGTCGGATATTTTGACGGATAGAACTTGATCGCCATGCCCGGGTCGGCAAAGCGGAACGGTTTGCCGTAGCCGAGCAGCATCTCCCGATCGATACCCTTGGGAAAAAAGGCGGCAGTAAACCCTTCCTCGTGCGCAAGGATGTCAGCGTTGGCAGTCAATCCGCGCGCGGCAAGCAGCGCAGCTTCGAGACCCCCGGCAGCGGCGTTGCCGCAATGGGTGCACTTCACGCCATGACCGATGTTGGCGCGCAGTGCACCGCTGCGCGATGCGGCGATCGCCAGTGCGTGGTTCAATTGCGTCGCGTCAAGCTGCAGCAGATGCGCGGCGGCCACGGCAGCACCGAACGGCCCGACGACGCCGGGCGCATGGAATTTCGAACTCTCGCGCCGGTGATCCACCGCCGCCAGCAGCCGGCCCTGGACCTCGAACCCCTTGGCGCATGCCGTCAGCAGTTCCCGCCCGTCGCAGCCATCGCGTAGCGCAAGCGCAAATGCCACCGGCACGGTCGGTGATACCGCGTGCGTCGACGGGTTCGACATCGGTTCGAAATCGAGCACATGCATGGATACCGCATTGGCATAAGCGGCCGCCACGGGCGCGGTACGAAAACCGAAACCCCACACCGGACACAGCTCGCGGCCGCCCTGTTCCCGCACATACGCCGCAAACATCCGCGGTGCGGCCTCCCCGCTGCCGGCCACCGCAACCGCGACGCCATCGGCAATCAGGCGTTTCGCGATCGACACGTCTGCCGCAGCCAGTGATTCAAAAGTGGTTTGCCGGATAATGCCGGCCAGTTGTGCCGTCAGACTCATGCCTGCCCCGCGAATTGGTGGATGAATGCCGCGCGATTATCACCCGTACCGAGTGCGGTCAGTCGAACAGTGACATCCCGTGGACTTCTGCGGCAGCACCGGGCTTCGACAGCGCACCGACCCGCACTCCCAGCAACCGGATGCGCCGGTCGAGCGGCACCCGCTTCAGGCACTCGCCTGCCGCACGACGAATCACCGTCGCATCCCGGGTCGGCGCGGCGATCGTCAGATCGCGGGTCACCGTATGAAAGTTGTCGTAACGGACCTTCAGGCCGATGGTCTTGCCGGCATAGCCCTTGCGCTGCAGGTCGCCGGCGACGCGCACGCACAGGTCCGTGAAAATCTGCGTCAGCCGGGCCTTGTCGCGCACCGGATGCAGGTCGTTCTCGAACGTGGTCTCGCGGCTGATCGACTTGGGTTCGCTCGAGGTCACTACCGGCCGCTCGTCGCGCCCATGGGCCGCCTCGTGCAACCACGCACCGTAGCTGCGACCGAAATGCTCCGCCAGCCATGCCGCATCAGCCTGCGCAAGTTCGCCGATCGTACGAATGCCGAACCGCTCCAGCTTCGCATTGGCCTTGGGACCGATGCCGTTGATCTTGCGCACAGCCAGCGGCCAGACCATGCTGCGGATATCGTCCAGGCGAATCACGCTGACGCCGCCGGGTTTGTTCAGCTCCGAGGCGATTTTCGACAGCAGCTTGTTGGGCGTAATGCCGATCGAGCAGGAAAGGCCGGTCGCCTCGCGCACCGACCGCTGGATATCGGTGGCGATGGCCCGCGCGCGGGCCCACGGGTCCGGTGCACCGTCGACGGCGCTGGCCGCAACGAGCGCTGTCAGATCGATATAGATCTCGTCGATACCGCGATCCTCGATCTGCGGGACAATCGCCGCCACTGCATCCTTGAACATTCTCGAGTAGCGGCGGTAGGCCTCGAAATCCGCCGGCAGCAGAATGGCCTCCGGGGCGAGCTTCGCCGCCTTCATCAGCCCCATGCCCGAGAATATCCCCAGCGCGCGCGCCTCGTAAGTCGACGTGGTAATGACACCACGCCCGGCATATCCGCGCAGCGTTGCGAACGCCCCGTCTGCGGGTTCGCCCTGCGCGGCCCGCCGCCGTCCGCCGACCACCACCGGCAGGCCACGCAGCTGCGGATAACGCAGCAACTCGACAGAGGCGTAAAACGCATCCATGTCGAGATGGGCAATGTAACGGGCGGACAAGGCGGATTCCATGATGCAGGCGTATCGATTGATTCTAACCGCGGATGACAAGACCCTGCGCTTCAGTGTTTAATCCAGCGTTCCGTAACTGCCACAGCACAGGACGACATCATGACCGAGGTCACTGCCGCACTCCGCGCCGAATTTGCACCCACCGGCACACTCCGCGTGGGCCTGAACATGAGCAACTTCCTGCTCACGCGCACCGACGCCGCGACCGGCAAACCCGCGGGCGTGGCCCACGACATCGCGCTGGAACTCGGTCGGCGCCTCGGCCTGCCGGTCACGTTTGTGCCGCACCCGAATCCCGGCGCGCTCGCCGACGCCGCCGGCAGGAATATCTGGGATGTCGGTTTCCTCGGCGCCGAACCGCAGCGCGCCAATGAAATCGACTTCACCCCGGCTTATGTCGAAATCGACTCTACCTACCTGGTGCCGCCGGGCTCCGCCCTGAAACATGCCGACGAAGTCGATCGCAAAGGCATCCGCATCATCGTGCCGGCCAAGGCCGCGTACGAACTCTATCTGTCGCGCACCATCAAGCACGCCGAACTCGTCAAGGAGGCCGGTGCCGATGCCTCGTTCAAGCGTTTCGTCGATGAAAAATTCGATGCACTGGCCGGCCTGCGGCCGCGGCTGACCACCGACCAGTCCAGGCTGCCCGGCTCACGCATCCTCGACGGCCGCTTCACTGCCGTGCAACAGGCCGCCGGCGTGCCCAGGGGCCGGCCCAATGCCGCGACGTATCTCGCCGCATTCATCGAAGACGTCAAGGCCTCGGGCCTGGTCGCGAAAGCCATCAAGGAGAACAACGTTGTCGGCCTGACGATCGCGGCGAAAGCCTGACCGGTCAGCGGCGGCCCAACGTTCATGTGCCTGAACTCCGGACAATCGGTAATTCCGTGGTAACGAAGGCCAATATCGTGATGGTGTCCGGGACGCAGTTGCTGGGAACCGCGCGCAACCATACGGTCGTCACTGACCGACCGCCCGAAGATGGCGGCACAGACACCGGGTTCACCTCCGGAGAAATGCTGCTGCTGGCCATCGGCTCCTGCGCGTCGGGCAGCCTGCGCCGGCATTTCACGGAGCGAGGCCTGCCCTGCCGTAACCTGAGTGTCGATGTCTGCTTTGATGCACCTGTCGCGCCGGGAAAACGCGACCGCATCATCATTGATCTGAAGCTGGATGAAAAACTGTGCGCGGACCGCGCGGACATCCGCATCGCAGCGTTGTCGGGCGGCGTCACCAGCCGCCTCGCGGCCGGGTCCGATATGGAGATCCGCATCAATGGTGCGATGTGTCCGGGATAGGGGATCCGTCGAAACAGTCGTTGTCCATGTCCGACCTCGCTAGGACTGCCGCGACTGACATGCCCGCCGCACGGGAGACAGCCGCGCGTGCGCATCAACCAGAACACCGGAGAATCATGAAATGAGCATGATGGAAAATCGGAAACCGGGCGCATTGGTCGACCCGGCATGGGTCGCCGCCCACCGGGACGATCCCGACGTCTGCCTGATCGAAATCGCCGGCCTGGGCCAGGATGAACTGCAGGCCTACAGGACAGGCCACGTGCCGGGCGCACACGGCTGGAAGTGGAAAGACATGCTGTGGGAGGCGCCGATCCGCGACTTCCCGTCGCCGCAGGAGTTTGCGCGGCGCCTCGGCGCCGCCGGCATCGACAACAGCACGACGGTCGTGTTCTACGGCGAAGGTGTGCAGTTCGGCATTTATGCCTGGTGGGTCTTCCGCTACTGCGGACACGAAAACGTGCGTGTGCTCGACGGCGCGCGCTACCGCTGGGCCGAGGAGGGGCGGCCGCTGGTGACCGATGCGCCGCCGCCGCGCGTGCCACGGACCTATGTGCCGACGCGACGCATCGAGGACATGCGCATCAGGCGGGATGACGTGCTGAAATCCCTGCATCAACCGGGCATCGTGCTGCTCGACGGACGCTCACCCGAGGAATACCGCGGCGAACGGGTTGGCGCCCCCGGCACCCACGATTCGGGTGCCATGTGTTACGGCCGCATTCCGGGGGCACGTCACGTGTTTTTCGAAAACCTGCTGACCGCGAACAAAAGCCTGAAATCGCGCGATGAGCTGAAGGCCGCCTTTGACCGCTGCGGCGCGGACCCGGACAAGGACATCATCGCCTACTGCCGGCTCAGCCACCGCGCAACGGTGCTGTACTTCGCCCTGACGGAAATCCTCGGACGCGACCGGGTGAAGGTCTACGACGGATCGTGGACCGAATGGGGCAACGTGGTCGGGCTGCCGGTCGAACGCTGAACAGGTCGCCACGTGACCCGCGCGACACGCCCGCGGGCGGGCCACCCGTCTGGGAACATGCATGTACCTGCTCAACATACTGCTGCTTTTCGCGTTAGCATGGCCCCTCCTGTTCCTGGCATGGCTGGCCTTCGGTCTGCTGATCGCCTACAACCTGACGCGGCTGCCAGCCGCCCGGAAGTCGCCGGTTCCGGCCGGCATCCTCGCGCTGGTTATTTGCGCCCATACGCCCTCCCTACCCGTTTGGATCCAGATCAAACGTCACGAGTTCAACATCCGGCTCGACGCGGAATGTGCGCCGTACAAAGCGAATCGGTCACGCGTCGCGCGCCTGACGTGGTACGAACCGAGGGCTTCCTCGACCGGACGGACTACGATACCCTCGTCAACGAGCGGTTTCAGCGCTATGCCGGCCGCATTGCCGATCGATTCGGCGGATCAACTCACATTGACACAGGGCGTTATGACGGGCACTCCGTCATGAGCATGGTCAACGGCCGTACCTTCAACGAACAGGCGCACCATTTGCTCACCATCACGAAATACGGTTTCGTCGAGCATGAAATGATTCCGGACAGCGATGGCATCTACTCGAACGGGGGCACGCTCGACACGCGCGGCTGGAAGGGGAAAAAATACCGGCGCTACTATCTGGGCCCCGCGGACAGCCCGCACTGCGTGCCCGTCGGAGAAATGGGCGCGAGCGCGAGCGTCATCATTGCCGGAGCGCCGGAACCGGAAGCCCCCAAAGCGCCATACTGCCTGGCAGTGGAAATTGTCCCGGCCCCGATCAGCACCCTCAGCGTCAGGGTTGCGGAGCGCTTCGGCTTCATCTGGTGGGGCATGAAGGTGGTGTCAATTCCCATACCGATACCGCTGCCCGTGCGCTGGGATGACATCGTTGTTACCGACGACCGGAACGGGCACGAGTTGGGCCGGTATTCCGGCTTTCACGACCCGGATCCGGTCACCAAGAAGGCATCGTGCCTCGACTACCGCAAGGCCGGCGATCTTCTTACCAACGTTCTCGCTCCCAGTAGCAATCACGCGTTTCTCAAATCACAACCGTGGTACGAGGCATCCGGCGTCCAACGGTTTTTATGAGCTGAAATGACCGACACCCGCCCCGTCTACGAAGCCGTCGCGCGGCAGTTCGACCGCGACCGCAGCAAATCCCTGATGGAGAAGTTCTACCTCGACCGGGTGCTGGCGCTGCTCGGCGGCGGCAAGAAAATCCTCGACCTCGGCTGCGGCAGCGCCGAACCCATCGCGAAATTCTTCATCGACGCCGGCCGCGGCATTACCGGGGTCGATGCGGCGACCGCGATGATTGCGCTGTGCCGCGAACGCTACCCGGAACAGACCTGGATCGAGGGCGACATGCGTGCGCTGGATCTCGGCCGGCGCTTCAACGCCATCATTGCCTGGGACAGTTTTTTCCATCTGCCCGCCGCCGGCCAGCGCGCGATGTTCCCGGTATTTGCGCGACACGCCGCGCCCGGCGCGCCGTTGCTGTTCACGTCAGGGCCGCGGGCCGGCGTGGCCATGGGCGAGATCTACGGCCACGCACTGCATCACGCCAGCCTCGATACCGCGGAATACGGGCAGTTGCTGGCCGCGCACGGTTTCGAAGTACTGCTGCACCGGGTCGAGGATCCGGACTGCGGCAGGCACACGGTCTGGCTGGCGCAGGCCCGCCGCCGAGCGGCAGCGCGCGCTACTGCTCGCGCCGCCCCTTCAGTTTGCGCCACAACGACGCGCGGTTGATGCCGAGTATCTGCGCTGCCGCGGTCTGGTTGCCCGAGGTTTCCTCCAGCACGCGATCGATGTATTCGCGCTCCTGCTCCTCCAGCGTCGGCATCCGGCCCTCGCGCTTCCGGATGGTGATCACACCGATGTCGCGCAGGTGTTCCGGCAAATCGGCAGCTTCGATGGTGTCGCCGGCGGCAACCGCGGTCCCTCGGGCAATCAGGTTCTCGAGCTCACGCACGTTCCCCGGAAAAGCGTAATTCATCAGCAGCGCGAGCGCCTCGGGTGCGAGTTTGCTGACGTCGCGCTTCATCTGCGCGGCATGCCGCCGCAGGAAATGCAGTGCAAGCAGCGGTATGTCACCGCGCCGCGCCGCGAGTGGCGGCAGGTGCAGCCGGACCACGTCCAGCCGGTAGTACAGGTCCTTGCGGAACGCGCCGTCGCGCACGGCTGCAGCAACGTCGCGATTGCTGGCGGCGATTACCCGCACATCGCAGCGCACGGGGCGGGTCGCGCCCAGCCGCAGCACCTCCCGCTCCTGCAGCACCCGCAGCAGCTTCACCTGCATCGCCGGCGACATTTCGGTGATTTCGTCGAGAAACAGCGTGCCGCCGGCAGCGGCCTCGACCAACCCCTTCTTGGCCGCCAACGCGCCGGTGAATGCGCCCTTCTCGTGACCAAACAGCTCGTTCTCCAGCAGCGGCTCGGCCAGCGCGCCGCAGTTGACCGCGATGCAGGGCATCTCGCGCCTCCCGCTATGGTAATGAACGTAACGCGCCAGCAGTTCCTTGCCGGTGCCGCTGTCGCCCGTAATCAGTACCGTGCAGTCTGTCGGCGCAACCTGCCGCGCCAGTTCAAGCAGGCGTTCCATTGCGGCGTCACGGGTGACGATGCGAACCGGTTCCACGGAATTGTCGAGTTGCTCTCGCAGCGCGGCATTTTCGCGCTTGAGCCGCACTTTCTCGACCGCCTCGGCCACCACCTTGCGCACCTCGTCGAGACGAAAGGGCTTCGCCAGATAATAGAATGCGCCCCGCTTCATCGCCGCAACCGCCGACTCCGTCGAAGCATGACCGGTGATCAGGATTACCTCCGCCTGCGGATCAATGTCCCGGCAACGGCGAAGGATGTCCATGCCGTCGACCTTCTCCATGCGCAGGTCGGTCAGCACGACATCAAAGCGCTGCTGCTCGAGCAGCGCCAGCGCCTTCGTGCCGCTGCGCGTTGCCGTGACCGCGTATCCCTCCTTCGTCATGACGTGCTGCAGGTTGCGCAGCGCAATGTCTTCGTCATCGACGATCAGCAATTGTGCAGCGGTGGTCATCGTGGCTGCCCCGTCGGGACCGCTTGCGCCAGCGTCGATGCCGCCGGCAGCCGCACATGGAACGTGGTGCCGATGCCTGCGCCGGTGGTCACCGCCATGCAGCCATCGTGCTCCTCGATGATCTCATGAGTAATGAACAACCCGAGTCCCATTCCCCGGCCCACGTCCTTGGTCGTGAAGAAAGGGTCGAAAATGCGCGGCAACACGTCTGCCGCGATGCCGGGACCGTTGTCCGCAATGCGCACGTCCACCACGTCGCCTTCGACGTGACAGCCCTCAAACGGCGGGCGGTTGCGCGCGGCTTCACCGCTGATCCGTGCCGCGACCGCAGTAATCACCACCCGCCCCTCGCCCGGCAATGCCTGCACGGCATTCTTGATCAGGTTGAGGAAGGCCTGCTGCAGGCGCTGCGCGTCGCCGGCCACCGCGATGTCGTCGGCAACGGCAAAGCTGACTTCGACGCGCGCCGGCACCTCGCCGCGGACAAAGCGCAGCGTCTGCGCAAACAGCGGCCGCAGCGGCACGCGCTCCCGGCGGAATGAACCGGGCCGCGCAAAGTCGAGCAGCGAGCGGACAATGTTGCGCGCGCGCTCGCACTGCTCGTCAATCTGCGCCAGCAGCGTGTTCCGGGTCGCAGCATCGGCCGTTTCCCATTCCTCGAGCAGGATCTGGCAGGACGTCGAGATATTCGACAGCGGGTTGTTGAGTTCGTGAGCGACGCCCGAGAGCATGGTCCCCATAGACGCGAGTTTTTCCGAACGCACCAGGTGTTTCTGGCGCAGCTCGAGTTCGCGCAGCATGTGGTTGAACGCCTCGGTGATCGAGACAATTTCGCGATCGGCGGTCGGCGCCTGCAGCAAGCCCATTTTGCCGCCGGACACGGCCTCGACACTGTTTTCCATCGTCTTCAGCGGACCGACGATACGCCGTGAGATGGCCCGACTCATGATGAGAATCAGGACCGCCAGACCGGCAATCACGGCGACCAGCACCTCGCGAAAGGCGGCCAGCGAGGTCCGCACCACGGTTTTCTCGGCAGTTGCCATTTCTGCGGCAATGGCGACGATATCCTTGCCCGCGCTGCGCACGCGCGTCTCCGCCAACGCCAGCCGGCCGGCGCGAGTGGCGATCGCGGCATAGCCCGCCATGTTCCGCTCGTAGACGTCGAGCAGTTCGCGGAAACGGGACAGCGTTGCCGGACTCTCGATAGCCGCAAGATCCGTGCGGTTGTTGTCGAGAAAGGCCCGCGCCAGAGCGACATGACGGCGGTTCTCGTCGTAGTCCGCGGGCTGCCGGTGCAGAAAATAGTTGCGCTCGAAGCGGCGGATTTCGAGCGTGGTTTCAAGCAGCTCCGATGTCCGCTCACCGAGCGACACCTTGGTCTCGAGCGACAGCAACTCAAAAAAAGGCAGTGCCGCCGCGCCGACGATCAGCAACGCTATGGCGTAGTAGCCCAGCGTGATTTTCCTGCTCAGCGATGGCTGGCGGTCGGCAAGGAACATGACGGCGCTCTCGGCAGGTCGGGGCGACTACGGTTCGGATCGTTGCATTTTGCAGCGATTGTGCTGTGTTTGGCAACGCCGTCACGCACGGCGCTTCCAAGTGAGGAAAATCCTACAATTCTCATGAATGAGTTGCGAATTGCAACACTGGACCATCATGAGTTTTGAATTAAAATTCAATTTATCCTTTAAAATCAAATGCTTAATATCTATGGCACGAGTACTGCATTGTAAATG
>RPOR01000077.1 GCA_003820645.1 Betaproteobacteria bacterium | reverse complement strand
CTGCCGCGGTGACGATGCGCCGGGTGTCGGGTCTGGTGCGAACCATTTCTGGTGCATGTGCTTGGACTTGGTCCAGGTCCGGGCAAGGCCGCTGGATCCAAGGTGGCTGACGAGCGCAGTCTCGGCAATGGCGGGTTTCGATTCGACCGGGGTTTGTTTTGACCCCATGGCCCGTGTGCTGGCCGATCCTGAGCAGTCGTGTCCCGCGGTGTTGCTGCAGCGGGTGCAGCGCTGGGTCGCAAGTGCCGGGAAGGCGGCGCCAAGCCGCGTAGCGGCTCTTGTAACGCGCGCACCATACGGCTAGCATGCAGCAGCCAATATAAGCGGCCGCAGTCGAGCCCCGGGCCAGGGCACAGTCATTCAACACCACTGAGGAGATTGCCATGGGGAAGTCCCGCAGCATCATTGCCGCAGCGCTGATCGTCGTCCTGGGCGGCGCATCCGGGCTCGCCGTTGCGCAGAGCAAATGGCCGACGAAGCCGATCCGCATGATCGTGCCGTTCTTCACGGGCTCCGCGAGCGACGTGCTCGGGCGTATCGTCGCCTCCCGGCTCAGCGAGATCTACGGCCAGCAGATCGTCATCGATAACCGGCCGGGAGCGGGCGGGCTGATCGGCAGTGAACTGACCCGCGATGCCGCCCCGGACGGCTATACGATCGCCATGGTCGGACAGCCGCACCTGTCGAACGTGCTGATCCGCGAGAAGAAGCCCTATGACCCGGTGCGGGATTTTGCCGCAATCGGGCTCGTCGCATACACGCACAACGTGATGGTGCTCGGCAAGGGTGTCAACGTGAAGAACATTCCCGAACTCATAGCGCTGGCGAAGGCCAATCCGGGCAAACTCAATTACGGTTCGGCCGGCGTCGGCAGTTCCTCGCATCTGGCCGGTGCGCTGTTCGCTTCCAAGGCCAATATCGACGTCGTGCACGTGCCGTTCCGCCAAGGGCCCGACAGCCGCACTGCGTTGATCTCCGGGACGATCCAGTACTATGTCTATCCGCTGCCCGCGATCATGGGCGCGATCAAGAGTGGCCAGATGCGCGCACTGGCGGTGGGCGGCGACACGCGTGCCGAGTCGCTGCCGGACGTGCCGACGACCGCCGAAGCGGGTTTTCCCGCCTACAAGACGCAGTCGTGGTTCGGCCTGATCGGTCCGAAAGCGATGCCGAAGGCGATCATCACCAAGCTCAATGCCGACACCGTGAAAGTCCTGCAGGAAGCCGACACGCGCAAGAAATTCTCGGTCCAGGGCGGGGTGCCGGGCGGCGGTTCGGCCGAGGATTTTGCGAAAATGCAGCGCGACGAGTACACGGAATTGTCGGCGTTGATCAAACAGATCGGCATGAAAGTGCAGTAGTCGTCCGCCGCGCCGCGATGCCAGATCCGTGGCGTGGCACAACCGCATGAGCGCGCCATTCGCCGCAGCACTGCAGGCCCGCACGCAGGAGGTGCTCGACCGCTGCACGCGCTGCGGGCGCTGCTTCGAGATATGTCCGATGCCGGCACCGGCGGGCATTTCCGAGCGGAATGCTGCGGACGTGGTCGGCGGCGTGCTGGATATCATCCGCGGCGGGCACGGCTCGCCCGAATCCGCGCGCTGGGCGCAGGTGTGCTCGGGCAGCGGCCACTGCATCCCGCAATGCCCCGAAGCCGTGAATCCGCGATTCATGCTCGCGCTCGCGCGTGTCGCCATGCAGCGCCAGTCGACAGCCGAGGAACAGCACCGCAAAGGCAGTGCGGCGTTTGCGAACATGGGTCGTGGCGTGCGGGTGCTCTCGCGCATGCAACTGCCGGCCGAGGTGCTCCGGCGTTTTCGCGGCGCCGGTCCGGCGGATGCGCCGCCGGAAGTCGTTTTCTACACGGGTTGCAACGTGTTGCGCACCCCGCATATCGTGCTGCTGGCGCTGGATATTTTCGATGCGCTCGGCGTGCCTTACCGCGTGATGGGCGGGCCGGGCGACTGCTGCGGCATACTGCAGTTTCGCGCCGGTGACTTCGATGCTGCAGGCCGCATTGTCTACGGCACGACGGACCGTTTTGCCGACAGCGGCGCGGCCAAGGTGCTGGCCTGGTGCCCGACGTGCACGATCCAGATCGCGGAAAACGTACTGCCCGGACGCGCCGGTTCACCGGTCTACGCGCTGGAAGCGTATGTCGTGTATCTCGCCGGCCAGCTCGACCGCCTGCGCCCCCTGATGCGCCATCCCGTCAACAAGCGCGTCGGGCTGCACGAACACCCGGGGGTGGCGGGGGTCTGCGAATCGGCCGTGAAGATCCTGCGGGCGATACCGGGACTCGAATACGTCGACCTGCCGCAGATGCAGGTCGGTTACATGTGCAACACGCTGCAGCCGCTGCCGGCGTTCAAGCGCGAGGTGCATCGCACCATACTCGAAGCGGCCGCCGCCGCGCGCGTCGACGTGCTTGCCGGCGTCTACCACGCCTGTCACCGCGAACTGTGCAGCCACGAGACCGACTGGCCGTTCGCCGTGGTGAATTTCCTCGAACTGCTCGGTGAGAGCATGGGCCTGCGGCGCGAAGACCGGTTCAAGCGCCTGAAGAAAATGCAGGATACCGATGCGATCCTCGCCGACGTGATGGATCTGGTCGCAGCGCACGGGCTCGCGCTGGAGGAAGTGCGGGCCGTGATCGAGAAGGACCTGCTCGGGGAGCAACCGCTGCCGTTGCGCAATACGCACGGGACGCGCGACGCGACGTCTGCGCCGGGCTAAGGCGGCCCGGAGCCGAAATCAAGAATACAAATAAAAACAACAACTAACGCATGACGCGCTGCGAGCAGCGCGGGCGGCGGATCAGTTCTCGCGCAGCGACCGCGCGTGTTTCGCCGCAGGGCGTTCCCAGCACCGGTGCAGCCAGGCGTCCAGGTTCGGCCACTTGCTGACGTCGATCGACAGCGCGCGATAGAGCGCGCCCGCGACATTGAGGTCGGCCACCGAGAACGCCGGGCCGGCCAGCCAAGGGGACTTGGTGAGTGCGGCTTCCAGCACATCGAATGCGGGTGCGACTTCCAGCCATGCGGCTTCGGCGACGGCGGGCTTGCGCTCGGCTTCCGGCAGTGCCGCGGCGTGGCGGACGTAGGTGACGATCTGGCGGTCGAGCCGGTCGGTCTCCCACAGGCTCCATTGCCAGCACAGCGCCTCGTGCTGCAGATCGGCGGGGTAAAGCGGGCTGTTGTGCTTTTTGGCGAGATACATATTGATGGCCATCGACTCCGACAGGATGAAGCCGTCGTCGTCGATGGTCGGTACGCGACCGTTGGCATTGAGCGCACGGTATTCGGGGGTCCGGGTTTCCGGCGAACGCGGCAGCCAGTCCTCGTGTTCATATTGCAGGCCGAGTTCGGCCGCCATCCAGATAGTGCGCAGGGCGCGGGAGTTTGCGGAGCCGTAGATGCGGAGCATGCTGTTCCTCGATCAGTGACAGTGGGTTGGACGCTGGTGTTGCAGCGTGGGCCACACTATACCGCTTCAGCGAGGCACCGGAATTGCGATCGCGTGTGGACTGTCGCTGCGGGTGGAGGCAGCCAGCCGGTTCAGTAGCGTTCGCAAAGCCCGGGAATCAGGGATACCGCGGCAGTCCGCCCGGCGATCGCACGGTGCCGGACTGACCAACAAGGTTTTTCCTCAGTAGGTTCCCGGGTACGTGCCGCCGTCGATCAGGAAATTCTGCCCGGTGATGAATGCCGCCTGCGCGCTGCAGACGTAGGCGCACAGTTCGCCGAATTCGGATGGATCGCCGAAGCGGCCGGCCGGGATGGTTTTGCTGCGGGCTTCCAGGTGCTGTTCCAGCGTCTGACCGGCGGCCTTGGCGTTGACCGCGAGCCGGCTTTTGAGCCGATCAGTAGCGAACTGGCCGGGCAGGATGTTGTTGATGGTGACGTTGTGGCGCACGGTCTTGCGCGCCAGCCCGGCGACGAAGCCGGTAAGTCCGGAGCGCGCGGCATTCGACAGTCCGAGTTCCTCGATCGGCGCCTTCACCGAATTGGAGGTGATGTTGACGATGCGGCCGAACTTGCGCGCGATCATGCCGTCCACGGTGGCCTTGATCAGCTCGATCGGCGTCAGCATGTTCGCATCGACAGCCCTGATCCAGTCCTCGCGTGTCCATTCGCGGAAATCCCCCGGCGGCGGACCGCCGGCATTGTTGACCAGGATGTCGGGCTGCGGGCAGGCCGCGAGCGCGGCCGCGCGGCCTTCCGGCGTCGTAATGTCCGCGGCGATGGCGGTTACCCGGACGCCGCTTGCCGAACGGATGGCGGCGGCGGTTTGATCGAGTGCCTCACGCCCGCGCGCCACGATGGTGACGTTGACGCCTTCCCGGGCCAGCGACATGGCGCAGGCCCTGCCCAATCCCTTGCTTGCTGCGCATACCAGTGCGTTCCTGCCCTTGATGCCGAGGTCCATATCCTGAATTCCCGAAAAGAATGTTTGATGGCTACGGCGCGATTGCGCCGATAAATAAGAGTGCGCTAATGTTAGCATGCTGACTGCGCCGCGAACGGCATGCGCAGCGCCGGCGGCATAACCATAAACGGAGGGGAATCCGATGAAATCGTCATACGGTGTGCGGCTGGTCCGCGTGTTGCTGGTGCTCGCGCTCGCGGGCGCAGCGTGGGTTGCGCAGGCGCAGACTTATCCGGTCAAGCCGGTGCGCATGATCGTACCGTTTGCGCCCGGCGGCAACACCGACATCATTGCCCGCATCGTGGTGCCGGGGATGAGCAAGTCGCTCGGCCAGCAGATCATCATCGACAACCGCGGCGGTGCCGGCAGCATGATCGGCACCGACATGGCGGCCAAGTCGCCGCCCGACGGCTATACCGTGCTCATGGTGTCGGCCGCGCACGTCATCAATCCGGCGATGGTGAAGAAACTGCCGTTCGATCCGGTCCGCAGCTTTGCCGCGATTTCCAAGGTGGCCGACGTGCCGAGCGCGCTGGTGGTGCATCCCTCGCTTCCGGTCAAGACGGTCAAGGATCTCGTCGCGCTCGCAAAATCCAATCCGGGCAAGCTCAATTACGGCAGCGCCGGTCGCGGCAGCATCGGCCACCTCTCGGCGGAACTGCTCGGGTCGTTGGCGCAGATCAAAATGACGCATGTGCCGTACAAGGGCGCCGGACCCGCGCTGGTCGACACCATGGCCGGGCACGTGGAACTGCTGATCAGCAGCATGCCGGCGGTGATCGGCCAGTCGCGCGCGGGCAAGCTGCGCATGATCGCCCAGGGCGGCGAAAAGCGCTCGCCCGCCGCCGCGAACGTGCCGACGATGATCGAAGGCGGCGTCCCCGGTTTCGTGGTGACCGCAGGGTTCGGCCTGTTTGCGCCGGCGGACACGCCGCGCCCGATCATCGACCGCGTCCACGCAGCATTGAAGGCGTCGCTGGCGGATGCGAGCGTGCGCCAGCGCCTCTCCGGTGAAGGCGCTGATCCGGTCGGCAGCACGCCCGAGGAGTACGAGCAGTTCACGCGGAGCGAAATCGACAAGTGGATCAAGGTCGCGCGTAACGCCGGTATCCAGCCCGAGTGAACCGAACGACGCAACCCGACGCGCCCGCGCGTTTGCGGGCGATGTAACGCTGTACCCGTCGATGTTATTCAGGAGACCCGCATGACCAAGACCGTTCGCAACAAGCCCGCCGCAGGCAAGAAACCCGCCCGGCGATTTTCCTGGCTGCGCCTGCCGGAACCCAAGAGCTACGCGCCGGCCGTGCAGCAGCTCCAGGCAGAAAGCCGCGAACGCATGGGTTATGTGCGGAACTTTCTCAAGCTGCCGTTCGGACCCGACCGGCTCGCGCTCTATCAGGGTTACCTCGACCGGCTGATGCGCTCGGCGGACGGCCACCTGCCGCCGCTCGAGCGCGAATTGCTCGCCTTGGTGACGAGCGTGGAAAACCGCTGCGAGGTGTGCATCATGTCGCATGCCGGTGCATTGCGGAAATACGGCATGGACCGGAATCTGGTCGATACGCTAACGCTGGCCTGGCGCCGTGCCGAGCTCACCCCGCGGCACCGCGCCCTCGCCGAGTTCGCCTCGAAACTCACGCTGCACCCCGCGGACGTCGATGCCACGCTGATGGGCGGGTTGCGCGCGGCCGGTTTCAGCGAAGAGGAGATCTTCGAGGCGATTCAGGTCGTTGCGATCTATAACTCCAACAACCGGATCAACAATGCCCTCGGGATGCAGCCGAACGACGAGGCACGGCCGGGGTTTCAGCGGGCGTAGCTTCAAATCAGCAGCCGCGGCCACCTTATCCTGGAAACCGCGCGGGCCGCGGGTGTGATCCCAGCACTGACCGCGCGTGTTTGAGCGGGCAGCAATACTGCCCAGGACACCGCGCGGTCCCTCCGGAATTACGTATTCGCAGCCGGTGCGGCGGAAGCGCGCTGATTCATCGAGAACAGCGGCGCCTACTCCGCCGCGCCGCTGCCGCGCCGCCTGTTGATCTGCCGGAACGTATCGTGTTCGGCCGCCAGCGCCGCGGCCTTGGTGCCGGCGATCCAGAACTTGACGGCCCGGCGCACCATTTCGGCCATCGTGGCCCCGGTTTCTTCGTGGCGGCGTTTCAGTTCCGCCAGCACCGCCGGGTCGAGCGTGACCACCAGCTTTTCCTGCTTGTTGCCAAAGCCCAGCGCGGGCTGTCCGCCGTGTTGTCTGATTTTCTTTTTGGCCAAGCTGGTGTCTCCATGCGCGGGAAGGGCTGTTCCGGTTTCAAGCGCAGGCCACTGCAATCCTGCGCAGGCGTCTGTTCATCATCGCACAGGCCGTGTTTCCCGCTCCAGTACCTCCCGGAATGCCTCCAGCTTCCCGTGATAATCCGCCGCGTCCCCGTACGCCAGGAACCGACGCCGGCTTGACGGTTATAAACTAAATGTTTACGATGCTCTGAATGATCCAGTCCTTCGCCGATTCGGAGACGGAGCAGTTCTACGCGACGGGACGCGCACGGCGACTTCCGCCGGATATTCGCCGCCGGGCGGGTATGCGACTGACCCAACTTAACGCGGCGACCCGGCTGGACGACCTTCGGTTGCCGCCGTCAAATCGGCTGGAGCCGCTGAAGGGCGACCGGAAGGGGCAACGGAGCATCCGCATCAACGACCAGTGGCGGGTCTGTTTTCGTTTCGCCAACGGCGATGCATTTGATGTCGAGATCGCCGACTATCACTGAAGGGGCAGTCATGATCAACAACGGTTTGCCGGCGATACATCCCGGCGTGTTTCTGAGCGAAATTCTTGAAGAACGGGAAGTCTCCCAGGCCCATTTTGCGCGCGCCATCGGTGTCGCGCCGATGCGTATTTCTCACGTGATCAAAGGCTCGCGGCCGGTCACGGCCGAGCTGGCGCTGCTGTTCGGGAAGGCATTTGGTCAATCGCCGCAGTATTGGCTCAATCTGCAGTCAGCCTATGATCTGAAGCTGGCGGAGCGCGCGATCGGGAGACGATTGAAGGGCGTGTCGGAACTGGTGACCGCTTGAGACAGGAGAACGTCGAGTGAGGCTCCTTTGATTGACGAGTATCACGAACGGCTTGCGGAACTGGGTATTCCGCCGGAGTTGATTGCCGCGCGCGGCCTGCGCCCCTGTGTTGAAGCCGTGCATCTCGAGCTGGCGGAGACCGGTGCCGACGGACGCGAGCACCGGCTGGTACCCGAAGCCGTTGCCGCGTGGCAGCGCATGAAGCATGCTGCGCTCGAGGCCGGTGTCCGCCTGTGCATCGTCTCCGCCTACCGCAGTGTCGATCGCCAGGTTGAAATCATCCGGCGCAAGCTGGCTGCCGGCCAGGACATCGCAGACATACTTTGCGTTTCGGCGCCGCCGGGATTCAGCGAACACCACACCGGTCGTGCCGTGGACCTCGGCGAACCGGACAGGCCAGTACTGGAAACCTGCTTCGATCAAACGGCGGCGTTCGACTGGCTGCAGCAGCATGCGGGCGAATTCGGATTCGTGCTGTCCTACCCGGCCGGCAATCCGCAGGGTTACCAGTACGAACCTTGGCACTGGTGTTACGTTGGCGAACAGCACGGCCTTTTGAGCGTTGATCAAACGGCCTGATTGACCGGGTTGGGCGAAGTGGCCGGCCCGGGGGACGTCCCCCGGGGCGCACCGCGCCCACGCTGCGTTCGCTGCGGACCGGCTAACGATGGGCAATCGGTTCCAGCCCGCTGTCCGCAATCGCTTGCGCAGCCTCCGGCGACGCGAGGAATCCGATCACCGCGCGCGCGCCGGCCTTGTCCGGTGAGCTCGCAGCCACCCCGGCGGCAAACGACGACACCTTCTGCACTTCCGGCGGCAGCGGCGTGATGTGGGCGATGCCCGGTACGGGGCGCAGTTCGCTGATCTGCTGGAAGCCGATGTCCAGTTCGCCGCGTGCGATCACGGCACCGACGCGTTCGCCGCCGCCGATCAGGCGACTTTTGGGCAATACCTGATCGGCGATGCCGAGGCGCTGCACCAGTTCGGTGGTGAGGTATTTGCCGCTTTCACTGGCGGAGTAGCCGATCGATTTCGCCTGCAGCAGCGTGTTCCGCAATGCATCGATCGTGCTGATGTCGGGTTTGGGCGCGCCGGCGCGTACCGCCATCGCGATGCCTGATCGCGCGATGATCCTGTAGCCTTCGTCCAGCACCACACCAGCGGCGACGAACTGACGGAACGCCGGCTCGGCGACGATGACGATATCCGCCACTTCGCCGCGCTTGAGCCGGTTGGCGATGGACGTCTCACCGGTGCCGATGGAGGTGGTGACGGTGACGATTTTCTTTCCTGTCAGGCGTTCCAGCTGTGGCATCAATGCCAGGTAGGCTGCGGTGAACGCGCCGGAGGTCATTACCCTGAATTCGTTTGCGGTTGCGGTCATGAGTCTGTGGTGCTGTTCCGGTTGTCTGCCTGCTGCGGTTTGCCGGCGGTCCATCAGGGCCGCTTGAATTCCAGTATGTCGAAGCCGCAATAGCGGTCGACGATGTAAATCAGCCCGCGATCGTCCACATCCGTGTCATTGGTCTGCGGGCATGGCTTGCCGCCGCAGGGCTCCGGGATGTACCAGCCCACTTCCTGCGGTGCCGCCGGGTCGGCAACGTCGACGATGCGCAGTCCACCGGCGAACCATGCGCAATAGAGCAGCGTGTCACCGCCTTTCCAGTGTTCCTGGAACTGGTGGGCACCGAAACGGCCCGGTGCGGTACGGCTCCACGGGCTGTCGAGCTCGCTGACTTCGAACAGCGACAGCGGTTTGATGTTGGACAAATCCGACACGTCGAATACCCACAGGCAGCCGTGGGGGCGGCCGCGGCGGCGCGCCATTTCCGCGGCATCGTGGGCATGGTCTTCCTCGTCGATGGCGACCGCGATGCGCTTGCCGTCGAGTTTTTTCAGCACCGGCATGAAGGTGTGGGTGGGTTCCGGATACGGCGGGTGGTAGTTGTAGGTGCCGACGGTTTTCGGCTGGCGGATGTCGCTGACGTCGATCACGCGCACGCCGCCGTGCCAGCAGCCGGCCCACAGTTCGTTGCCGAACCTGAGCGTGTGGTGCAGGCGGTGCTGGCGGCCGGGCCAGGCCGGCTTCTCGCCACCGGCGATGTGCTGGCCGGGCATCCACCAGCGCGACACTTCCTCGGGCTGCGCCGGGTTGCGGATGTCGTAGGTGACGAGGATGTTGCCGATGAACCCTTCCATTTCGGTGGAGATGTAGGCGTAATCCTGGTCCATGTCGAAGCGGTGCACGCCGCGGCCCCAGGTTTTCTGGAAGTGGATCAGTTTCGGTTTGGTCTTGTCCGAGACGTCGTAGAGGCTGAAGCCGCCGCGTTCGTACGGTTTGCGCTCGGCTTCTTCGACCGCGGGAATGTCCGCGACGGCGACGCCCAGTTTCGCCGCGAGTTCGGCGTGGGTCGCGTCGCGGCCGAGTTCGGCCTGCAGCCGCGTGCGCAGCTTGGGCAGTTCGTCGGCCTTGCGGCCGATTGCCGTCATATTGCGCTCGCTGTTGATGATCATCAGGTCGCCGATCACCCGCGCCTTGTGCGCATGCGAATCCGGATCGTCAAGGAAGATCTGCGACAGAATTTTCGGATTCTGCGGATCGGCAACGTCGAGGATGGTGGTGCCGAGCTGCTGCTTGTTGGGGATGTGACCGATGTAGCAGTGCGTGCCCTCGACATAGATCTGCCCGGCGCCGGGCAGGTCGAGGTGGGAGAGGCGCTTGACGTTGTGGGCGAGGGTGCCCGGCTTAGTGAAGGTGTCCAAGGTTCGTGCCGTCCATGATGTGGTGTTCTGCCGCAGTGAGGCCAAAAGTCTAACCGATGACCGTCGCGGCGGCTCGGTTAGAATAGAAAAACACGGCAAAAGTGATCGTCCTGTCCAGGCCGAAGCCGGCTGGTCCCTATCTGAAGAGGAGTTCTGATGGCGCGGCAGAAAAAGCGTCCCGAAGAATTGCGCAGTCACCGCTGGTTCGGCACCCGGGGCTTGCGCTCGTTCACCCACCGTTCGCGCGCGCTGCAGATGGGTTATGCGATCGAGGATTTTGCCGGCAAGCCGGTGATCGCGATCATCAACACCTGGAGCGACATCAATCCCTGCCATGCGCATTTCCGCACCCGCGCCGAGGAGGTGAAGCGCGGCGTGTGGCAGGCCGGCGGATTCCCGCTGGAAATGCCGGCGATCGCGCTGGCCGAACCGTTCCAGAAGCCGTCGACGATGCTCTACCGCAACATGCTGGCGATGGAAACCGAGGAACTGCTGCGCGGCTACCCGGTCGACGGCGCGGTGCTGATGGGCGGCTGCGACAAGACCACGCCGGCGCTGATCATGGGCGCGACCTCGATGGGCCTGCCCTTCATCTATGTGCCCGCCGGCCCGATGCTGCGCGGCAACTGGCACGGCGAGCCGCTGGGCTCGGGCAGCGATTCCTGGAAATACTGGGCGGAACTGCGCGCCGGCAACATCACCGAAAACGAATGGGACGAAGTGGAGGCGGGCATTGCGCGCTCGTACGGCCACTGCATGACCATGGGCACGGCCTCGACGATGACGTCTGTGGCGGAGACGCTGGGCCTGACGCTGCCCGGCGCGGCATCGATCCCGGCGCCGGATGCCAACCATCCGCGCATGGCCACGGCCAGCGGCCGGCGCATCGTCGACATGGTGTGGGACGACCTGAGACCCTCCGAAATCCTCACCGCGCAGGCCTTCGACAACGCGATCACCGTGGTTCATGCGCTGTCGGGCTCGACCAATGCGCTGATTCACCTGGTGGCGATGGCGGGGCGCGCCGGCGTCGATCTGCAGCTCGACCGCTTCGATCAGCTGGCGCAACGCACGCCCGTGCTCGCCAATATCCGTCCCGCCGGCCAGAAATACCTGATGGAGGATTTTTATTACGCCGGGGGCCTGCGCGCGATGCTCGCAGAACTGAAGGACCTGCTGAATCTCGATTGCCTCACCGTCAACGGCCGCACGCTGGGCGAAAATCTCGAAGGCGCGAAAATCCATAACGATGACGTGATCCGCCGTCGTGGCAATCCGCTGTCGGCGAGCGGCGGCCTCGCGGTGCTGCGCGGCAATTTGGCGCCCGACGGCGCGGTGATCAAGCCGACGGCAGCCGAACCGCATCTGCTCAAGCACACCGGCCCCGCGGTGGTGTTCAAAAACTACGATGACATGTACGCGCGCGTCGATGACGAGAGTCTGGTGGTCGACGCGAACTCGGTGCTGGTATTGCAGAACGCGGGGCCGCAGGGCGGACCGGGCATGCCGGAGTGGGGGCAGCTGCCGATACCCAAGAAGTTACTGCAGCAGGGCGTGCGCGACATGGTGCGCATTTCGGATGCGCGGATGAGCGGCACCTCGTACGGTGCGTGCGTGCTGCACGTCGCGCCGGAAGCCTACGTCGGCGGGCCGCTGGCGCTGGTGCGCGACGGCGACCTGATCGAGCTCGACGTCGCCGCACGCAAGCTCGAGCTGAAGGTCAGCGCCGAGGAACTGGCCAAACGCAAGCGCGATTGGCAACAGCCCCCTCCGCACTACACCCGCGGTTACGGCGCGATTTACGTCCAGCACATCACCCAGGCCGACAAGGGCTGCGACCTCGACGTGCTGCATCGGGGCGACCCGACGCCCGACCCCGAAGTTGTTCATTGATTAATGATTGTTCGAACATATGTTTAGCCGTCATTCCGGCTTGGGCCGGAGTGACGAGTGATTGTTATCAAACGATTGAAGTCAACAAGTTACAGGGAGCATGTAAATGGATTTACCCGTCAATCAGTTCAAGAAGGCGATCAAGGCCGGCAAACCGCAGATCGGCATCTGGTCGAGTCTGTGCAGCGCGATCGCTGCCGAAGTGCTGGCCGACGCCGGTTTCGACTGGGTGCTGCTCGACACCGAGCATTCACCCAATGAGCTGCCGATCGTGCAGAACCAGTTGGATGCGATGCTCGCCGGCACCACCGAGGCCATCGTGCGCCCGGCGTGGAACGACACGGTGCTGATCAAGCGCTACCTCGATGTCGGCGCGCGCACGCTGCTGCTGCCGTACGTGCAGAACGTCGAGGAAGCGAAGCGGGCGGTTGCGGCGACGCGTTACCCGCCGCAGGGCGTGCGCGGCGTGTCGGGCTGCACGCGCGCCAACCGTTACGGCCGGGTCAAGGATTACTTCAAGCGCGTGCATGACGAGACCTGCGTACTGGTGCAGGTCGAGACCCGCGCCGCGATGGCGCAGATCGAGGCGATCGCTGCGGTCGAAGGTGTCGATGGCGTGTTCATCGGCCCCAACGATCTCGCCGCCGACATGGGTTATCTCGGCAACTGGCAGCATCCGGAAGTGTGGAAGGTCATGGAAGATGCGGCGAAACGCATCACCAGGGCCGGCAAGGCGCCGGGCATCCTCGTCGGTGAAGCCGATGGCCAGCGCTGCCTCGACATGGGTTATCTGTTCGTCGCCGTGGGTTCGGACCTGGTAATGCTGGCGCGCGGCAGCGAGGCGCTGGCGGCGAAGTTCAAGAAATAAAAATATCAATAAAATCAATAAGTTAACTTATCATCGCGGCGTCGCGACCGTGACCCGATGGCAATGCCGAAACCCGCAACGCTGCTGACAGCGCTGATCGTCGCTGCGGCGGTGACGATTTATTTTGTGCCGCCGCCCGCCGGTGTCGCCAGCACTGTGATGCACACCGGCGCGCTGCTGGTACTGGTCATGGGGCTGTGGGCGATCGGCACGCTGCCCGAATATTTTGTGGCGCTGATTTTTTTTGCGCTGGCGGTCCTGCTCCAGGTCGCCACTCCCGCAGTGATTTTCTCGGGCTTCGCGTCGGGCACGCTGTGGCTGGTGCTCGGCGGGCTGGTGATTGCCGAAGCGGTGCGTTCGACGGGCCTCGGTGAGCGCATCGCGCGGATCGCGCTCGGTACGCAGACCCTGACCTACCGCCAGCTCGTCACCGCGGCGGTGCTCGTTTCGCTGGTGCTGGCCTTCCTGATGCCGGCGACGGTCGCGCGCATCCTGCTGCTGGTGCCGATCATGGCCGCAGTGGCCGAACGCCACGGTCTTGCCCTCCGCAGCACGGGTTACACCGGCGTGATGCTGGCCACCATTCTTGCGACTTTCCAGTGCGGCACGGCGATCCTGCCGGCGAATGCGCCGAATCTGGTGCTCGCCGGTGCCGCCGAGACGCTGTACGGCGTGCAACTGATCTACGCCGAATACCTGTGGGCGCAGTTTCCGGTGATGGGCCTGGTCAAGGGCGCGCTGATCATTTTCATGGTGTGCCGGCTGTGCCCGGCGCAGACGCAGACGGCCACCACCGCCGCGGCACTGCCGCCGATGAGCGCCGGGGAAAAACGGCTCGCGGTGATCGTGTTTGCATCGCTGGCGCTGTGGGCCACCGATTTCCTGCACGGCATCCGGCCGGGCTGGATCGCGCTGGCCGCGGCGGTGGTGGCGATGCTGCCGCGGGTAGGCGCGGTGCCGGTGACCATGTTCCAGGAACGCGTGCGTTTCGGCACGTTTTTCTACATCGGCGGCATTCTGGGGCTCGGCGCGGTGATGATCGAGACCGGTTTGAGCGTCGCCATCGGCAATGCGGTGCTCAGCCTGTTTCGGCTCGAACCCGGTGCGGACGGCGCCAATTTCGCGGTACTGAGCCTGATGTCGACCTTCGCCGGACTGATCACCACCAACCCGTCGCAGCCCGCGCTGATGGCGCCGCTCGCCGGACATTTCGCCGAGGCCGCGGGCTGGCCGCTGAAAACGGCGCTGATGACGCTGGCGGTTGGCTTTTCGACGGTCATCCTGCCCTACCAGGTGCCGCCGGTGGTCGTCGGGCTGCAGGTCGCGCATTTGTCGGTGCAGACGGCCTTGCGGGTGACGGTGCCGCTGGCGCTGGTCAGCATCGCCGGGTTGATCCCGCTGAACTATTTTTGGTGGAAGCTGATCGGTTATTTTGGAAACTGAGTCGGAGGTGGAATGACATCGCAACTGTTTACACCGGTGCAGATCGGCAAACGGACCTTGGCCAACCGCGTCACGGTCGCACCGATGTGCCAGTACAGCGCCGTCGACGGTGCGATGGGCAACTGGCATCTGATGCATCTCGGCTCGCTGGCGATCTCCGGCGCGTCGATGCTGGTGATGGAGGCCACCGGCGTGACGCCGGAAGGCCGCATCACGCCGTATTGCCCGGGGCTGTATTCGGACGCCAATGAAGCGGCGATGCGGCGCGTCGTCGATTTCGTGCGCAGCATTTCGCCGGTGATGCTCGGCGTGCAGCTCGCGCATGCCGGGCGCAAGGGCTCCAGCCAGCG
>RPOR01000076.1 GCA_003820645.1 Betaproteobacteria bacterium | reverse complement strand
GCCGACATGGCCGAGAGCCGCGCGCTGGCCGACGAGAGCCTCGCCGTGCTGCGGGCGTCGTTCCGGCCCGGCCCGGTCACGCACCGCGGTGCCCGTTACACGCTGCGAGACCTCGATATCGTGCCCCGTGTCGTACAGCGCCCGCATCCGCCGCTGTGGACCGCCGCGGTCAGTCCGGAAACCTTTGACTGGGCGGCGGCGCAGCAGCTGGGCGTACTGGCCGGGCCGTTCAAACCGTGGTTCATGGTCGAGCAGGACTTGCAACGCTACCGCAAGGCCTGGACGCATGCGGCTGCGCCGCGCCTCGGCATGACGCTGGGGGTGCTGTGCCTCGCCGACGGCCGCCGCGCGCAATCACTGGCGCGCGACGCCTTCAACTGGTTTTACGGCGAGCTCTACAGGACCACGCTGCCGGTGCTGGAACGGCTTTATCCCGGCTACGAACACATGCACGAAATGGGCAGGTTCCGCCGCCTGCTGAAACTGGGCGTCAACCTCGGGCTCACCGACTTCGCCGGCCTGACCGTGGTCGGCACCCCGCAGGAATGCATAGTCAAGCTGCGCCGATACCGGGACGCCGGTGTCACCCACATCCTCTGCGCTTTTGGCGCCGGCGCCCTCGATACCGGCACCACGCGCGAATCGATGACACTGTTTGCGCAGGAAGTCATGCCGGCGTTTGCCGCCGCCGGCGTCCGGTGAAGGTACTCGTCACCGGTTCCAGCGCCTGCCTCGCCCGGGCGCTGCTGCCGCAGTTGTGCGCAGACGCTGCGATTGAGCGGATCACCGGCGTCGACCGCAATCCGCCGCATTTCGCCCACCCGAAGTTTCGCGCGCTGCAGGCGGATTTCCGCGATCCGCAAACTGCCGCACTGTTGCCGCGACACGATGCACTGGTGCATCTCGCCTATGTCGTGCTGCGCGGGCGCATGGCGGAATCCGCGATGCACGACATCAATGTCGGCGGCAGCCTCCGCCTGCTGCAGGCTGCGCGTGCCGCAGGGCTGCGCCGCATCGTCCATCTGTCGAGCGCCGCGGTCTACGGCAGCGGCGTCGCGCTCGACGAAGGCGCGGCGTACGCACCGCTGGCGGATTTCCGCTACGGCCAGCACAAGGCCGAACTCGAACGCCTGCTGCAGGAAGCGGTGCCGGCATGCGTGCGCCTGCGGCCGCACATCATCCTCGGCCCGCATGCGCAGCCGACGCTGCGGCAGATCCTCCGCCTGCCGGTCTTCCTGCTTCTCGCCGACCCGCAGCCCGATCTGCAATGCGTGCATGAAAATGACGTTGCAGCAGCAATCCTCGCCAGTCTCGGGCGCGCGGCCTGCGGCCCCTACAACCTCGCAGCCACCGACACCTGGACCTTGCGCGGCATCATGCGCCGTCGGCATCCGCTGAGCCTGCCGCTGCCGCCGACCGCCGCGCGCGCAGGGCTTGCGCTCGCGCATGGTGTTTTCGGCTGGGGCGGTGAACCGGGATGGCTGGACGGACTGCGCCATACGCTGACTCTGGATTGCGGCCGTGCGGCCCGTGAACTCGGCTGGCGTCCGGCGCACAGCGCAGAGCAGACACTCGCCGCAACGCGATGAACAGGCCCGTTACTGCAGTCTGAAGCCGTATCCCTCGAGCATGCGGATCGTCGGCGCCAGACGCTCCGTGATGAACGCGTGATGCACGGCGTTGCCGCGGGCCAGCCGGCGCCAGCGCTCGCCATGGGTGAGTCCTGACAACTCGTAGAACGGCGCCGGCGGCACATAAAAAACCTGCGCGTACTGGCGGAACAGCAGGCGCACCACCGGATTGATCAGGCGCACGGCCGTCCGCGGCAGTTTCAGCAGCGCAGTCTCGAGTTGCGCCCGCGCGGCGGCAATATGACGCGCCTCGTCGATACAGTGCACCGTGCAGATCTCGCGCACGGCGGGATTGATACCGACGGCGGTGCGCAGGTAACGGTTGAACTTGTCCGGCACGTCCTCGGCAATCACCGTCGCCGCCCAGAACAGCGCACCGCGGGCGGGTGCCTTGCGCGCCAGCCAGTCGGCAACGCGCGGTGGCTGCCACGCCGCGGCGGGCACCTCCAGCCCGCCGGTTTCGATCGCGCGCAGGAACATCAGGCTGTGACCGGCTTCCTCGCGCATCTCGTGCAGAAAATACTCATAGGCTGCGCGCGGCAACGGCAACGACAGCCGCTGCGACAGCCGCCGCATGAACACCCGCTCCAGCCACAAGCCGGCGTGCATGACATTGATGAACTCGTATTGCGACAGCCGCCGGCGCACGTCCAGCGCCAGCGTGTCGAACTCGGGCAGACCGTACAGCGACAGCGCCGGTTCGGGCAGCCAGAAGCTCGCGGTGTCCAGTTGCGTCCACTCGACCGCGGCAACCGGGTCGCGGTAGCGCATGCTGTTTTCGGACAGCTGCCGCAGCAGTGCATGGTCGGCGTTTTGCATGGATTGAATTATAAGTCCCGCTGGCGACTGGCGCAGCAGCCGCGGCCGCCGGTGTTTACCCCACCGGGACTTTCAGCTAAGTTACGCCGCATGTCAGCGCCCGCACTGCGCATCAGCAGTCTGAACAAATCCTACGGCACCGCCGTCGCGCTGGCCGACTTCTCACTGGAAATCGCCGCCGGTGAATTCTTCGGACTGGTCGGTGCCAACGGTGCCGGCAAGACCACGCTGATCAAATGTGCCCTCGATTTTTGCGACATCGGATCCGGTACGATTGAAATTTTCGGCATCACCCACCGGCAGACTGCCGCGCGCAGCCGCCTGGCCTTCCTGCCGGAACGTTTCACGCCACCGCATTACCTGAACGGCCGCGACTTCCTCCGCTATCTCTGCAAACTGCACCGCCAGCCCTATGACGAAACGCGCGCCCGCACCACGCTTGAAGCACTCGAACTCGATGTCGGTGCCCTCGCCAAGCCGGCGCGTGCATACTCCAAGGGCATGACCCAGAAGCTCGGCCTCGCCGCCTGCCTGCTCTCCGCCAAGGACATGCTTATCCTCGACGAACCCACCAGCGGCCTCGATCCCAAGGCGCGGGCACTGCTCAAGCGCGAACTGAAAGCACGGCACAGCGTCGGACACACCATATTGATGACCAGCCACGCCCTGCACGATGTCGGCGAGATGTGCGACCGCATGGCGGTGATGCATCGCGGTTGCCTGCGTTACGCCGGCACACCGGCCGAATTCATTGCCCGTCACCGGGCGGCCGATCTTGAGCAGGCCTACCTCGCGTGCATTGCGGAGGGCTGACGCGCCAGCAGCCGGCTGCACTGCGCGTTCACGGACGTCGGGCAATCTGGCACAATGCCTCATAATGCCCAATAATTTCAGCATGTTAGACCAGTCAACACACTCCGGGCCCGCGCATGACTGATCCGGCAAAGCCTGAACTGCTGATTGTCGACGATGATCCCACGATCACCGACACACTGGCCTATGTCCTCAGCAACGAGTTTGCCGTGCGCACCGCGGAATCGCGCCCCCACGCCAAAGCGCTGTTGCGCCAGCTCGATGCGCCGCCACGGCTTGCACTGATCGACCTCGGACTGCCGCCGCAGCCGCACCGTCCTGACGAAGGTTTCCAGCTGATCGCCGAACTGATTGCCGCGGCACCGACGATGAAAATCATCGTCCTCTCCGGCCAGAACGACGAAGCCAATGCGCGGCATGCGCGCACGCTGGGCGCGATCGATTTCGTCGCCAAGCCGGCGGACCCCGCACGGCTGCGGACCCTGCTCCGGCAGGCGCTGAGTCTCAATGCCGCCGAGACCGGCAGCGCCGCCTCCGGGCTGCTCGGCAACAGTCCGCCCATGCAAAAGCTGCGGCAACAGATCGCGCAGTTCGCCGACGCGCCGTTCCCAGTACTGATCGAAGGCGAATCCGGCAGCGGCAAGGAACTCGTGGCGCACGCCCTGCACCGGCAAAGCCGCCGCGCCGCCAAACCGTTCCTCGCGCTGAACTGCGCCGCGATTTCGCCGACGCTGGTCGAGCCGACGCTGTTCGGCTATGCCAAGGGCGCATTCACCGGCGCCACTGCGCCCCGGGCCGGGTATTTCGAGGATGCGGTCGACTCGACGCTGTTCCTCGACGAAATCGGCGAACTGCCGCTCGAACTTCAGGCCAAGCTGCTGCGTGTGCTCGAAAATGGCGAATTCCAGCGCGTCGGCGAAACCCAGAGCCGGGTATCCAATGCGCGCGTGGTCACCGCAACAAACCGCGACATGCGCAGTGAAATCCGCCACGGTCGCTTCCGTGCGGATCTCTACCACCGGCTGTCGGTGTTCACCGTCAGCGTGCCTTCGTTGCGCGACCTCGGCGACGACAAGTTGTTGCTGCTCGACCACTTCCGCCAGTTCTATGCCGACCAGATCGGCACGCAACCCTTCGAACTCGATACCGACGCGCTGCGCCTGTGGCGCGATTACGCCTTTCCGGGCAACGTGCGCGAGTTGCGCAATATAGTGATCCGGCTCTGCACCAAATATTCGGGCACGCGGATCACGCCGGCACTGCTGCAGGCCGAGCTCGATCGCGAAAGCCTGGCGCCCGCCGGCGCCAACGGATCATCGCTGGCCGACGACAGCGTGCTGCTGGACGCGGCCCGCCGTCAGCTGGAGGCCGATCCCGACTTCAAACTCGACGAAGTGCTGAAACGCTGGGAACGCGGCTTCGTCGAGGCCGCGCTGGCGCTGACCAATGGCAACCTGTCGCAGGCCGCAAAACGTCTTGGCGTACATCGCACCACGCTCTACAGCCGCATGCAGTCTCACGGTGAGCACACCGAGGAAAAATAGGCCATGTATTACGAACACTTCGGACTCACCCAGGCCCCGTTCAAGATCACGCCGAATACCGACTTCTTTTTCGGTGGCGGCAACCGCGGCCCGATACTCGAGGCGCTGATTTACGCGATTACCCAGGGCGAGGGCATCGTCAAGGTGACCGGCGAGGTCGGCAGCGGCAAAACCATGCTCTGCAGCATGCTGCAGAGCCGGCTGCCGGAGCAGGTGGAGATCGTTTATCTGGCGAACCCCAGCGTCTCCCCCGAAGAAATCCTCCATGCCATCGCCTTCGAGCTGCAGCTCGAGGTCGACCGCCATGCCAGCCGGCTCGCGGTCATGCACGCCATCCAGGACCACCTGCTGAAACGCCATGCCGAAGGGCGGCGGGTGGTGCTGTTTGTCGAGGAATCCCAGGGCATGCCGATCGCCACACTGGAGGAAATCCGGCTGCTGTCGAATCTCGAGACCAAGACCGACAAGCTGCTGCAGATCGTACTCTTCGGCCAGCCCGAACTCGACGACAACCTCCGCGAGAACCAGATCCGCCAGTTGAAGGAGCGCATCACCCACAGTTTCCGCCTGGAACCGCTGACGGCGCAGGAGACGCGCGAATACCTGATGTTCCGCCTGCGCGCTGCCGGCTACCGCGGGCCCGACCTGTTCACCGACGCCATCGTCCGCGACATCGCACGTATCAGCGGCGGGTTGACCCGCCGCATCAACCTGATCACCGACAAGGCACTGCTCGCCGCTTTCTCCGAAAACACCCACAGTATCCGGCAAAAGCATATCGACGCCGCCGTCCGCGACAGCGAGTTCGCGCAGCAGACGGTGCCGCCATCATCGCGGCCGCGCCTTGCGCTGGGTGCGGCCGCCCTCGTCGTTCTGGGCATGGCCGTCGGCGCCGCCCTGTATGCGGGATTCGGCAAAATCGACCAGCCGGCGGCGACTGACGTCCGGGGCAACAGCACGGTGATCCCGCCGGCAGCCCTGCCCCCGGCGGCCCCCGCTGACGATCCCGATAAAACTTTAACAAAATCAAATACATACAACGATCCTCCAACCGCGTCCACGGCAACGCCGACCGGCACGGCAACCACTGCCGCCGAGACCGCAGCGCCACGACCTGCCACGGCAGCAGACACCCTGGCGCGAACCGCGATCACGCCGGCCAGCACGGCTTCGCTGCTGGACGAGCGGCTTGCCGCGACGAGTGCCTGGCTGGCCAGTGCCCCGCCCCAGACCCATACCATCCAGCTGCTGGGATCCAACGACGACCAACAGCTTAACCAACATCTTAAATTTCTTTCCAAGGCCATTGAAATCAATAGGCTTTTTGTGTATCGTACGGTCGCCAAGGGTGCGCCATCGCTGACCGTCGTCTGGGGCAGTTTCGACAGTCAGCGCGAAGCGAGCGAGGCAATGGCAAAATTACCGGCGTTCCTGCAGGCGTATCGGCCATTATTGCGGACAGTGCAAGGCATCAAGGCGGAAGTCCGGGACCAGAAAGCATCGTGACAGCGAGCGCATGTTGACGTCTCCGCGGCACGGATCAGCGCCCGGAGGCAAGGGGAGAATGAATACTATGTCCGATCGGTCATCCGACCTCAGGCAATCCGCCGCACCGGCTCGCACGCGGGGACCCGGGAGTTCCCCGCGCCGGGCCGCGCCGGTGGCGCTGGCCTGCACCCTCTTGCTGCTGGCCGGCGGGTGCGCACAATTCCGCCCGAACATCCCGGAATCCGAAGGCCATATTGCCGCCCCGGCCGTGCCGCCCCAGGCCATGACGGCGATCCCGCCGCCGGCACGCGTAACGACGCTGGTGCCGCCGCCCGCCCCGCAGGTCAAGCCGCAAACCTACAGCGTGGTCGTCAATGAAGTGCCGGTCAAGGAACTGCTGCTGGCACTGGCGCGCGACACCAAACAGAACATCGACATTCACTCGGGCCTGATGGGGACGGTCAGTCTCAATGCCATCAACGAGACGCTGCCGGCGATCCTCGAGCGGGTGTCCAAGCAGGTCAATCTGCGCTACCGCACCGAGGGCAACACCATCATCGTGGCGCCGGATGTGCCTTACGTGAAGACCTACCGGGTGAACTACATCAACATGACGCGCGACTCGACTTCGTCGATCGGCGCATCGGGCGAGATCGCCACGGCCAGCGGATCCGGCAGCGGCGGTGCGACTTCCGCCAGCACCGCGTCCGGGTCAAATACCTCGGTGAAATCGAATTCAACCAACAATTTCTGGGGTCAATTGCACGGGGACATCCGGTCCATCCTGAACTCCACGCGCCTGCAGACCATGAATGCCGAGGGCCGAGCCGAGCGGCGGGAGCTGGTCAAGCAGGAGCAGGAGCTGCGGGTCAAGCAGATCGAAGCGGCGAGCAAAGCCGGCCAGGGGGCGCCCACGCTGGCGGCCTCGGTCATCAACGCCCACGGCGGCAATCCCCAGCAGGCTTCGCTGGTTCCGGACGATGTCGTGGTCAACCCCATCTCCGGCACCATCACCGTGAATGCAACCGACGCCCAGCACCAGCTGATCCAGAAGCACATCGACAATATCATCAGTGCCATCCAGCGCCAGGTCCTGATCGAGGCCACGATAGTCGAAGTCACGCTCGGGCAGGGCTATCAGGGCGGCATCGACTGGAGCCGCCTGCCGATCACCGGCGGCTTTTCCATTACCCAAACCTTGCTCAGCGGCTTCAATGCAGCAACTTCGGCGGTAGGTGCAGCTGGCAATTCACTGACCATCGGCTACGCCAATGCCGACTCGAGTGTCGGCAACATCAGCGGCACCGTGAAACTGCTGCAGGAGTTCGGCGATGCACGCGTGCTGTCGAGCCCGAAGCTGATGGCACTGAACAATCAGACGGCGCTGCTCAAGGTGGTCGACAACGTCGTCTATTTCGAACTCAAGGCCGATACCAACACCACGCAGGGGGTGGCCACCACGACATTCAACAGCACCGCCAAATTCGTGTCGGTCGGCGTGGTGATGGGCGTAACGCCGCAGATCAACGAAGACGGCCGCGTGCTGCTGGTGATCCGCCCCACGATCACCCGTCTGAATGCCAGCCAGCCCTTCGTCAATGACCCCAATCCCAGCCTGTGTTCCCTCGACAGATCCAATTGCATCGCCAATCCGGTCCCGCAGATCCAGGTGCGGGAAATGGAATCGGTGCTGACCGTCGGCAGCGGCCAGACCGTCGTCCTCGGCGGCCTGATGCAGGACGACGCACGAAACACCCGCAACCAGATCCCGGGGGCCGACAACCTCGGTGTCGTCGGAGACCTGTTCCGCTATCGTGACGAGCGGGCGGCTAAAACGGAATTGGTGATTTTCCTGCGCCCGACGATAGTGCCGAATCCGACGCTGGCGAGCGAAGAACTCAAGTATTTCCAGCGTTTCCTGCCGCAAGCCAACGCTACCACGTCCGCACCCCAGCCCGCCGCCCCATGAGCCTGCTGATGAAGGCCTTGGAAAAGGCCGCCAAGGATCGTGGCGCCGCGCGGGAAACGCCCCCGGCCGCGACCCCAGCCGCCGCGGAACCGGTGGCTGCTGCGGAAAAACCGCAACCCATGGAACTCACGCTGGAACCGCTGCACACCGATGCGCCGTCACCCGCGCAGCCGGCAAAGCCGCCGCCGAGCGCGAGTCGCGAGCAGGCACGCGCCGCAACCGTAATCCAGGCTACCGCACGGCCTGCTGCCCCCGCGGCATCCCGCGGCCCGCGCCTGCGTCCGGTCATCGCCCTCGGGCTGGGCGCCGGACTGGTCGCGGTGGCGTTCGCCGTTTACGTATACCTGCAGATCAATCATCCGGGGCTGTTCATTCGGCAGCCCCCGCCGGCGGCACCGCTGGCGCAGGCGCCACAACCCGCACCGGTGCCGGCGCCGATCTCCACGGGCGCCGTCGTCGCGCCCGCGACACCCGCCGAAACCGCCGCGGCGGCAGTGCCGCGCGAACCCGAAACGCGGCGTCCGGCGCCGCCGGCACAGGCCGCGGCACAGGCCCCGGAAGCGCCGCGCAACCGTATCCAGATCAGCGCGGGCTCTGCCGCACCGCAGGTTGACAATCGGCTGGTACAGGCCTATGCCGCGCTGCAATCCGGAAAACTCGACGCGGCGCGGCAGAATTACGGCGATGTCGCACGCAGTGATCCGCGCAACATCGACGCGCTGCTGGGCCTCGCCTCGGTGGCGATGCAGGAAGGCAAAACCGACGAGGCCGGCCGTCTCTATTTCAGCGTGCTGGAGCTCGAGCCGCGCAACGCCTACGCGCAAACCGGCCTGATCGCGATGCTGGGCCGCGCCGACCCGCTGGCCGCTGAGGCCAAACTGAAGCAACTCATCTCGCTGGCTCCGTCGGCATCGGTCTATTTCACGCTGGGCAACCTGTATGGCGACCAGTCACGCTGGGCGGAGGCGCAACAGGCCTACTTCCAGGCGCATCAACTCGAACCGGCCAATCCGGATTACGCCTACAACCTCGCGGTCGGCCTGGAGCACGTCGGTCAACCCCGGCTGGCCGTCGACTTTTACCGGCGCGCAGTCGAGCAGGCCGGGAACAAGGGTCGCGCCGGATTCAACCTGGCCCAAGCGCAGGATCGCATCCGTCAACTCGCCGCTCAGCCGCAATAACCGGCCCCGGGGCTAACGCGATGGCCGAACAACGGAAAAAACTGCGGCTGGGTGAGCTGCTGGTGCAGCAGGGGCTGATCACCAAGGATCAGCTCGCAATCGCGCTCGCCGAGCAGCGCAACAGCAACATTCCGATCGGACGCCTGCTGGTCAGACTCGGTTTTGTCACCGAGACGGCAATCCGCGACATCATGGCGCGCACCGTCGGCCAGGAATCCATTGATCTGGCACAGGTAATCGCCGACCCCGAAGCTCTCAGTCTGGTACCCGAGGAATTCGCACGCCGCAACCATTTGCTGCCGATTGCCTACGATCCGGCGGAGCACGTGCTGACCATCGCCACGACGGAAATCTTCAACGTCGTCGCACTCGACCAGCTGCGTGCGCTGCTCGGGCCGCAGTTCGTGCTCAAAGCGCAGCTCGCCGCCGAAGCACAGCTGGGCGATTACATCGACCAGTTCTACGGCCATGAACTGTCGGTCGACGGCATCCTCAAGGAAATCGAGACCGGCGAAATCGACTATGAGAGCCTGCAGGCCGGCGGCGATGAATACACGCAACCGATGGTGCGGCTGGTCAATGCCATCCTGGTCGATGCCGTTAAGCGCGGCGCCTCCGACATTCACTTCGAGCCGGAATACGCGTTCATGCGGATCCGCTATCGCATCGACGGCGTGCTCGAGACGGTACGCAGCCTGCACAAAACCTACATGCCGGGCATTACCGTGCGCGTGAAAGTCGTCAGCGAAATGAACATCGCCGAGACCCGTGCGCCGCAGGACGGCCGGCTGTCGCTGACGCTCAACGGCCGGCCGGTCGATTTCC
Source organism: Betaproteobacteria bacterium (assembly GCA_003820645.1). Taxonomy (GTDB): domain Bacteria; phylum Pseudomonadota; class Gammaproteobacteria; order Burkholderiales; family SG8-41. Next base: position 4,797 of record RPOR01000076.1, on the reverse strand, counting down.
GCGTTTCCACGCAACCGACCATCTACGGCGAGAACATCGTGCTGCGGGTGCTGGATCGCGAGAAATCCATCGTCCACCTCGACCGGATGAACCTGCCCGCGGCAATCATGGCCAAGCTCGAAGTCATGCTGTCGCGGCCGGAAGGCATCCTCATCGTCACCGGACCTACCGGCAGCGGCAAGACAACAACGCTGTACTCCCTGCTCGCCCAGGTGAATGACGAAACCGTCAACATCATGACGCTCGAGGATCCGGTCGAATACCCGCTGACGCTGATGCGCCAGACCTCGGTCAGCGAAGTCGCGCGCATGGATTTCGCCAATGGCATCCGCTCGATCATGCGCCAGGACCCGGACATCATCCTGGTCGGCGAGGTGCGCGACCGCGAAACCGCGGAAATGGCATTCCGCGCCGCGATGACCGGCCATCAGGTATTCACCACGCTGCACACCAACTCGGCGCTGGGCGCCTTCCCCCGGCTGCTCGACATCGGCATCCAGCCGGACATCATGGCCGGCAACATCATCGGCGTCATCGCGCAGCGCCTGGTGCGGGTGCTGTGCTCCCACTGCAAGGAAGCGTATGTGCCGATGCCCGAAGAACGCGCGCTGCTCGGCCCGTCAGGCGATTCGGCATCGTTTCTCTACCGTCCCGTCGGCTGCAAGAGCTGTTTCAACAAAGGCTACCGCGGCCGCACACCCATCATGGAACTGCTGACGATGGACGCCGATATGGACGAACTGGTGGCACGTCGCGCCACAGCGAAGGAACTGCGTGCCGAAGCCGTCTCCAAAGGCTTCCGCTCGCTTGCCGAGGAAGGCCTGGACCGCGTCCTCGATGGCACCACCAGCCTCGCCGAAGTCGCGCGCTCGGTCGACCTGACCGGCAGAATGCGCCAATGACACACCGGCATCGAAGCCGCAGTGCATCGCCCACTGCCACGGCCGGGCGGCCCGGGGCGGCGTCCGCTCGCCGGCATCTGAACGGGTAATTCGTGCCTTCGTTCGAATACAAAGCGATCGACAAAACCGGCCAGCCGGCCCGGGGCGGACTGGAAGCGATCAACGAGGTCGATCTGGAACTGCGGCTGCGCCGCATGGGGCTCGACCTGATTACTTGCAAGCAGGTCGACCGGCAGACCTCATCGCTGGCCTCCGGCGGTCGCATTACACGCCAGGATCTGGTCAACTTCTGCTTCGACATGGAGCAGATGGCGCGCTCCGGTATTCCGATCATCGACGGTCTGCGCGACATGCGCGATACCATAGACTCGCCACGGTTCCGCGAAGTACTGACCATCATGACCGAGGACATGGATGCCGGCAATGTGCTCTCCCAATGCATGGCCTCGCATCCCGATGCGTTCGACCGGGTATTCGTCAGCCTGATCCGCGCCGGCGAACAATCGGGACAGTTGCCGGAGGTTTTCAAAAACCTCGCCGATACCATCCGCTGGCAGGATGAGCTGATCTCGCAGACGCGGCGGCTGCTGATGTATCCGGCACTGACGCTGGTGGTTGTGCTCGCGGTGATGGCGGCCCTGCTGATCTTCCTGGTGCCGCAGATTGCGCAGCTGTTCAAATCGATGGCGATGGATCTGCCGATCCAGACGCGGGTGTTGCTGGTGCTGTCGGGCTTCGCCAGGGATTTCTGGCTGCCCATCCTGCTGCTGCCGACGATCGCGGTGATCGCGTTGATGGTGACCGTTCGCCGGTCAAGCAAAGCGGCCTACCTGTGGGACTACACCAAGCTGCGGCTGCCGGTCGTCGGACCAATCATCCAGAAAATCATCCTCTCGCGCTTCACCAACGTCTTCGGCCTGATGTACCGCTCCGGCATCACCGTGCTCGATGCCATCCGCATCAGCGAAGAGGTCGTCGGCAATCGCGTGGTGGCCGACGGCCTGAACCGCGCCGTACAGCAGATCGGCGCCGGCGAGGGCATGACGGAAACCTTCAACAACCTGGGGCTTTTTCCGCCGCTGGTGATCCGCATGCTGCGGGTTGGCGAAACCACCGGCGGACTGGATACGGCACTGGCGAACGTCACTTATTTCTACAACCGGGATGTCAAGGATTCGGTGGACAAGGGCATGAAAATGCTCGGTCCGGCACTGACGATCATCCTCGGCGGCCTGATCGCGTTCGTGATCTGGGCCGTGCTGGGACCCGTCTATGATATTCTCGGAAAACTGAAATTTTAGCCGCGGGGCACCCCTCATCCCCATCATGGCCAACAAACTCCTGCTCTGCATATCGGTGAACGGCGCGACCGCCGCGCGCTGGAAACGCGGGCGACTGCACGACTGCGAAGTCTTCACCAACGACGATGCCGGCATCGCGGCATTCCGCGAATTCGCCGCAGGCTCGCGCGGCGCCCCGGCCTTCATCATCGTTGACGCCGTCGAAGAGGACTACCGCTTCGAAACCCTGCCCCATGCAACGGGTTCGGATCGCGCGCAGATGGTCGAACGCAAGCTGCGCCAGTATTACCGCGGCTCGCCCTACAGTGCGGCGTCGCTGATCGGACGCGACAGCAGCAAGCGGCGCGACGACCGCTTCCTGTTCTCTGCGCTGACCAACCCGGAAGTGGTCACGCCCTGGCTGAACGCATTGGTGGAGGCCGAGCTGCCGATCGGCGGTGTCTATCTGCTGCCGATGGTCATACCCCGTCTGGTCAGCGTGCTGGAGAACAAGTCTGACAACCTGCTGCTGGTCGCAGCCCACCCGGCCGGCCTGCGGCTGACTTTTTTCCGGGAAGGCGCATTCCGGCTGAGCCGGCTGAGCCGTGTCGATGCCGCGGCCGGCGCCCACGGCCGCGCGCTGATCGACGAAATCTCCAATACGCGGCTGTACCTGCATGCCCTGCGCGCGGCAACACTCGATGAACCGGTAACCGTTGTTCTGCTCGATCACGCTGACCGGCTTGAAGCGATCACCCGGGCCATCGGCGAGGACAATCCCGGACTGTCCTGCACGCGGCTTGGCCGCAACGATATTGCGGCGCGCCTGAAACTCGATCCGGCGCTGATCGGGATCTCGCCGGCCACCATTTATCTGCACCTGCTCGGCGCAAAATCACCGGGCAGCAATCTGGCATCTCCGGCGACCACTGCGACCTACCGTCGTTACCAGGCCCGTCGCCAATTGTTCGCGGCAAGCGCCATTGCGGCATCGATCGGCGTGGTGGTCTCCGGATTCAACCTGTCGCAGCAGCTTGCGGTCCGCAGCAGCACGGAGGAGACCGCACGCAGAACGGCGCAGGTGAATGCCGAATACCAGGCGGCCACCCGGCAATTTCCGGCAGCGCCCACTACGGCCGACAACCTCAAGAAAGCCACCGAACTTGCGCAACAACTGCGAACTTCGGCCACGACTCCGGAGCGTTTCTTCGGGATTGTCGGCCGCGCGTTGGCGCCCAGTCCGGAAATCACCCTGGTCGAGCTGGGCTGGCAGCACCGGGCGGCGGAATTCGAACCCGGTGCAGCCGCGACAGGCACTGCACCCGCCGGCCGCGCTGCGGAGTCTGTCGTCGCAGGTCCGCGCAAACAAAGCGGGCTGGTCGCCGGCCAGGTGCGCGATTTCAAGGGAGATTTCCGCCGGGCCATCGCCGCGATCAACGCGTTGGCCGAACGCTTGCGCAACGATCCGGCCGTGGACAGCGTGCGCATTGTGCAGTTGCCGCTCAACGTAAGCTCGACGCTCTCTCTGTCCGGCAACACCTCCGACAACCCGGCGCAGGCGGGCAACGCCGACTTCAAACTGGTCTTAGTGCTGAAACAGCCCTCATGAAGACCGAAGAACTCAACGCCCTGCGCGGACCGCTGCTGCTGCTGGTGCTGGTGATCGCTGCTGCCGCGGGCGCCATCTACTACACCCAGCTGCTGCACCAGCAGGCACAAACTGCACTGGTTCGCCAGCAAAATCAGTTGCGCGAGGCGCAGACGCGGGTGCAGCGGTCCGGCGACGAAAAATCCATCATCATCCAGTATGTCGACCAGTACCGTCAGCTCCAGCAATCGGGTTTCATCGGCGACGAGCAGCGCATCAACTGGCTGGACGCACTGCGCATCGCCAACGAGCGCACTGACCTGTTCGGCGTCAATTACGAGATCGGTGTGCAGCAGGCATATGCCTACGCTGCCAGTCTCAACCCGGGGCAAATCGCGCTGCGGCAATCGGTGATGAAGCTGGACTTCAGGCTGCTGCACGAACTCGACCTGCTGCGCTTTCTCGATGCACTGCGGGCCCAGAGCACCGGCCTGTTTCACCTGGATCAGTGCCTGCTGCGGCGGACCGAGCTCTCCGGCGCGATCCGCTACCAACCCAATATCAGTGCGAAGTGCGAGTTGGCGTGGATCACTGCGACACCGGCGGCTGCACCCGGTGGAGGAAGACCATGAAACTGCCGATCGCAGCACTGCTGCTGACGGCGATGCAGTTCGCGCATGCCGCCGAACCGGTCGGGCGCATTTTTTTCACGCCCGAACAACGTGCCCAGCTCGACAGCCTGCGCACCCAGAGAGTAGTCGCCTCGCAGATACGCGACGAACCGATCCCCGAGATCGTCACCTACAATGGCATCGTACGCCGCGCGGATGGGAAAGCGACGGTGTGGGTCAACGGCGAGGCGCTCTCCGAAGCCGGCCTGCGCGACAAGCAGTCCATCGTCGGCCGGGTAGGCCGCGACGGCCGGATCCTGTTGCAGACCCCGCAGGCCAATGGCGCCGCGCAGGTCCAGCTGAAGGTCGGACAAAGCGCGGAATTGCTCTCCGGGCGGGTTGCCGAGCCTTTCTCG
>RPOR01000075.1 GCA_003820645.1 Betaproteobacteria bacterium | reverse complement strand
GCAAGCAGCAGACAGATCGCGCCGATCACGCCCGGGCCGGCCAATCCGGGGCTGGAAAACTCGAAAATCAGGCCGTAGATGCCGATCATCATCAGGATCAGCGCCATCCCGGGATTGGCAATCACGGCGAGCAGATTGCTGCGCCAGTCCGGATCCAGCGCAATGGTCTCGGCCTGCGCGGTCGTCAGCGTGCGCTCGATGCCCAGCACGCTGACCTTGCGCCCATCGATCATTGCCAGCAGGCTCGGCACATCCTGCGCCAGCACATCCACGACCTTGCGCTGCACCGCCTCCTCGGCGGACAGGCTCACGGCTTCGCGCACCGCCTGCTCCGCCCATGCACCGTTGCGCCCGCGCAGTTGCGCGAGGCCGCGGATATACGCGGCCGCATCATTGACGAGCTTGGCCTTCATCGCGTCTTCAGGCACTGCAGCTGGCGACTTGTCAGCCTTCTTGCGCGCAGTCTTCTTGTCCGCATTGTCACCGTCGTCGTCGCGAGCCGGTTTTTGCGCCAGCGGGTTGGGCAGGCCGATGGCCACGGGTGTCGCCGCGCCCAGATTGGTGCCCGGCGCCATCGCCGCGATGTGGCTGGCATACAAAATATAAGTACCGGCGCTCGCCGCACGGGCGCCGCTGGGCGCAACGTAGGCCGCCACCGCTACCGGGGACGACAGGATTTCCTTGATGATGCTGCGCATTGCGGTGTCGAGGCCGCCGGGCGTATCCATTTTCAGCACCACCAGCGTGGCATTGCGCTCCGCGGCATGGCGGATGCCGCGCACCGCGTAATCGGCGGTCGCCGGACTGATCGCACCATCCAGCTTGAGAACAACAACCTTGGACGATGCAGGAGACCCGGCTGGCTCATTCGCAGCGCCAACCACGGTGGCAAATGCCACGGTCATCATTGCCGCCCACTGCCAGAGGCGTAGATCGCGCATCAATTTCTGATCCGTTTTATCGCTCGACGTTCAGCTGCAATCGAAACCCGCTGCGCTACTGCCGAACTTTTTGGCTGCCAGACAATTCATAAGTATTTGTTTATAAATGTTTTTTAACAAGACCTTACGGAGCGCCGGATCCAGTGGACGTTTTGGCCCACACGCAGGAATTGGCGACTTTGACGGCCGTCGATGGTTTACCTGAGATCCGCACAACAGCATCAGAGTAGTACCTTCACCAGGCTCAATCCCGCGTGATCTCGATCAAATGCGCCGCAGGGAATTCGTATGTTAATGATGACGTAATTCGCACCGGTCGCGTCCGCTTTGCTATTCCGTCTTGATGGATTTTTGCTGCTATGTATGCCACAGATCGCTGGTTGTTGCGAAATACGCACAGTTCACTCTTATGCATATTGTTCGATGACGAGGCAATATGCTAGGCTAAGATTATGATTCTTTTAATTTTATTGAGCAGATAACAAAAATGATACGCAATCTGGATTCAGGGGAAAATAAACCGACCGACCACCGCCACGCAGGGGTCGTGTATCGCGCGGTTCTGCTGATCGCGCTATTTGGCGGCGTAACTGGCCATGCCCAGGAGAAAACGACACTCCCCGCACCCACTGGCACCGAGGGCGTACCGGCAACCGGAACCGATCCGACCACCGATCTGAGCGGCCCCGGCGCCGCGCCGGGACGAACGCTGAAGCCCGCAGAATCGACTCCGGTCAGCGGTCAGCCGTTTCGGGTCGGCTCGTTCGTCGTGCTCCCCGAAATCGATGTGACCTATCTCTACGATGACAATGTGTTTTACACGAATGCGACGACGGTCAGCGACCACGCCAGCATCGTGTCTCCGGCAATTTGGGTGCAGTCAAACTGGGCGCAGCATGCACTTAATTTTTATGCCGCATCCGATGTAACGCGGTATAACAACTACAGCTCGGAGAATACCGAGGATTACCGCCTCAGCGCAGAGGGCCGCTACGACTTTTCCGCGAACAGCAATGTTTACGGCGGCGCGCGCGTGTCAAAAGATCATGAAGACCGCGAATCGCCGGATGCCAATAACGGCCTGACGCCGACGACATACCGCCAGTACCGTTATTACGGCGGTGTTTTCAACCAGATCGACCGCTGGTCGGTGCGCGTTGCCGGCACCGCGCAGCGACTGGATTATCGTGACGTCAATTTCCTCACCGGTAGCGGCGTGATCAACATCATCAACAATGACGACCGGGACCGCTGGCAGTATACCGGTGGCGCGCGCGTGGGTTATGAGGTATCGCCGCAGCTCGAGCCTTACGCACAGATCGCATTCGACAACCGTCGCTACAAGCATCAGCCCGATGACCTCGGCTATTACCGCGACTCCGACGGCGAACGCTACCTTGTCGGTGTCAAATGGAACATGCCGAAAACACTGAAACTCGACGCCTTCGCCGGTTATGCCCGGCAGGATTACGATGATCCACGTCTGGTGGACGTCAGCTCACCGGTGGCCGGTGCAGCGCTGCTGTGGTCCATCGCGCCCCGCACCACAGTGTCGGCGTATCTGGACCGCACCGTTGAAGAAACCACGGTATCGCAAACCGTAGGCCCCGGTGTTGTCGTGGTCTCCTCCAGCTACCTGAACACCTATCTCTCCCTCGGCATCAACCACCGCCTGAACGATGCATGGTCGGTACGTGCCGGCGGATCTTTTTCGCGCGTCGACTACCAGGGACTCGACCGCGAGGATGATTATTACGGGGCAAACATCGGTGTCGCCTACCGCATCAATCGCAACCTGATCCTCGACGTGGATCTGTCCAATCGCGAACTGCAGTCGAGCATCCCGACCGAGGACTTCAGGAAACGCGTGGTGTTCGTGCGCCTCGCCATTCCGTTCTCGCATTAAGGCTACTGCCCCGGTGCGCGTAACCACCGCCACCGGGTACTGCCCGGCGCACTGCCGTGCCGGGATCGCTGAACCGGGGGCGGCCTCTGCAGTCCGTCCTGGACAGTAGAAACCCCACCCTGCCAAACGTCTTTTCTCTGATCTATATCAATAATTTCTAATACTCAGTACCTATACTGGTGTTGAGCGTAGGGATTGAAGGCGGGAACCGCGATCTCCCCTCCGCGGCGATGCTTTTTAATTTACTGAATCGGAGATCAGATCATGAAAACCACCACACTTAAACTTCGCGCGACCGCCATTGCAGTGGCAACCGCGCTGGGTATTTTTGCGGGTATGGGCAGCACCGCAACGGATTGGCTTGGCAGCCTGTCGCCTGTTGCGGCGGCGCAAGCGGCGGAAGGGACCAAGGGCGCCAAGGGCGCCGGTGGCCCGACTACCGACCAGGGCAAAAAAGGCAGTGCCTCGGGTAGCGGGCAGGGCCAGGGTGGCCCCAGCGCCGATAGCGACGCCAAAGGTCCGAAGTACGGTGGCGGTGGCTCACAACCGGCGCCGGGCACTCAGGGCGGCGCTCCTGTCTGGGCCAAGGAAGGGGTTCCTTCCGATCTCGAACTGGGACGTCTGAGCGTTGTCCGTGCACCGTCGCAGGTACTGGAGCGTCAACTGGCCGAAGCGCTGAATACAATGTCGCCTGCCTTCTATAGCGCAGTGATCGCGATCGCGAACGACGCATCCAAGGACGCGGCGGCTAAGCTCGCGGCGCTGATTGCCTTGGTGAAACAGAGCTTTACCGACCCAACGATGGTGCGTGTCGACTCGCCGCTGCAGAACCTTGCGCTGTACAAGGATGTGTTCGTTGACGGGATCATTAACGCCAGCGGAGGAACCATTTCGGCCACGACGTATAACAGCGCCTTGATGATGATGGCCGTCTTCATCGGCAGCGCATCCGACAAGACCCTCACGATTACCCAGGCCACGGTTGATGCCATCAACAAAATCATGTCGCTGACCCCGGCAGCCGGGGCTCCGACTTCGGCCGAGGTCTCGAACTGGGCGGAAGAGGTGCGCAAGGCCATCGCCGAAGCGCACGGCTAAGCGGCATGTTCCAGGGTGCCGGACGCGCCAATACGCCCGGCACCGCTTTTACACTTTGGCAAAGAGAGTTTTATCATGGATATCCAAACCACTCGCAAAGCTGCCTTGCTCGTCGCGGCTATCGCACTGGGCTTCGGCGGGGCGTTTGCCATCGACGCCATACGTGATGCCGATTTCTCGTGGGGGGTGTTCTTCAATTCAGCCCAGGCTGCGGAAGGCCACGATTCCGGCACGAGCGGCGGTGGCAGTGACAAAGGCGGTAGTAGCGGGCACGGCGGTGGCAAAGGCAGTGACAAAGGCGGTAGCAGCCACACCAGCGGCGGTCACGACAGCGGCACTGAACATGGCGGCACCGAAGAGAAGGGCCACGGCACGAAAATGCAGCACAAAGGGCATAGCAGCGGCACGCATGGCTCCGGCTCGTCGCATGCCCGCAGCGAACGCTTCGGCGGCGGCAGCGGCTTGAGCGGTAATGCGCTGGTTCCGGATGGCGTTGGACGCTACGGCGAGGGCGCTACGGCCGCCAGCGACCAGGGCCGCACGCGCTACTGGGGCGGCTGGACGCTGCCTGATGCGCTTGTGCCGGACACTTACGCGATCACCACGACGTCCATATCATCCACATCGTCGACATCGACGGATGTCATTCCGGGCTCCGGCGGCGGTCCGTCGGTCAGCGCGCGCAGTGTGCTCGATGGTCCGGCACGCTGTGAAGGCGTCGCGTCGGGCATGGGTCCGGCGCAACAGTTTTCAGGCGGCAATCTGCTGCGCCTGAACGCGGCCCGGGGATTGGTCGATCCGGAACTTGCCGCCAGCGGCAAGATTGCCCCGCCGTTCGTAATGGGCAGCCTGCAGGAGGAACTGATCAAGGCCGCACCGAATGCCGAACTCGCGGGCACCTATCTCGGCCTGATCGCAAAAACTCCAGTCACGGCCGACGCGGTCAAGAAGATCTGCTTCCAGTTATGCGCCAGCATCAGCGACGCGCAGGCCCAGGAAATCGCGGAAGTCGCCGAAACGCAGCGCAAAACGCTGGCGGACGCAGCAAGAGCAAACCAGTAAGGGGCTCCTCGTCATGTCGACTATCAGCAAGAAAGCCGTACGCCACAGCCAGCGCTTCGCGGTCGCTCCGCTGATCGTACTGGCCATCATGTTCAGCGCCGACGCGGGCGCACAAGCCAAGAGCGGCAATTCGGTCGGTGCCCCCAGCGGCGTTGTCGGCGGCGGGGCGACCGGCGCTGCCAGCCGCGGCGGCGCAGCCAGCGTCAGCAATCCGAGTCCCGGTGGGAGCCCCGCCGTGGCTGGCGAACCCAGGTCGAGCAGCGGGCCACAGACTACAGCAACGTCGCGGCCCGGTTACCTCGGCGGTCGCAGCACGGACGTGGGCACGGTCGTGGTAAATCCAACGGTCACTCTGCCTCCAACGGTCACTCTGCCGCCGGGAACCACGATCACCGGCATCACCACAGCGCAATTCGGAAAATGTCCAACGCCCGGCACCAGCGCGCTGAGCGCCCAAGCGAGGATAAGCGGCGACAATCTCGGACGCGTAGAAACCGTCTCCAAGTATGTGGCGCAAGGCGCGAAACCGGACGGCAACACCACCGCAACCTACCTGCTGGTCGATCTGCAGGAAGAATTGCAGAAAGCAAAACCCGACCTGACGCTGGCCGGGACCTATCTCGGCATCGTCGCGACAACGGCAATCACGCCGTCACTCGCGTCGGACATCAGTGAATCGCTGTGCGCACCGATATCCAGTAACGCGGCTGAACTGGTGGCGCGAGTCGCCGAAGCACAGCGCCGCAAGCTGGCGCAAGAGCGCTAGGCATCAACCAACACCCAAGGAGTCCATCATGAATATCCGCACAACAATCGCAATGCTCACTATTGCCATCCCGCTGGCCGGTATGGTTTGTGTCGCAAGCGCGCAGACTACCCCTGGTGGTCAGACGCAGCAGCGCATTTACGGCAGTCAGATGATGTCCCAGCAGGAAATGAACGAGTATCGCGAACGGATGCGCCTGGCGAAAACGGAACAAGAGCGCGAGCGCATCCGCGCCGAACATCATGAACGCATGAAGGAACGCGCCGCAGCGCGCGGCGTCACCTTGCCGGACGAACCGCCGGCGAAGGGCAGTGGCGCCGGAACCGGAGGTGGCATGATGGGCCCCGGGGGCGGCATGGGTCCCGGGGGTGGCGGTGGTGGTAGTGGCGGCGGCGGACGCCGCTGACGGGCCTGGCCGGCAACCCGCCGGTCACGGCAACAGCAACAGATGAACCCGATATGGGCCGTGCGCGCCGAGCGTGACCGTCTGTTCGATATCGGCGGTACGCGAAGGCCCGGAAATAAAATATACCGAGCGCGGCAACGCGCCGTGCTCGGCGCGCAGTAGCCCCCAGCCGTCTTCCATGCCGGCAACGATGCGGCGGCGTGACAGCACCGCGATATGCGTTTCCGGCAACAGGCTCGTCGCTGGCGGCGTCTGCGGCCCGGACAACATCATCAGGGTGCCGGTTTCGGCAATCGCACAGAACGCGCCGGTAATGCCCACCAGATCATCACTGCGCGCAGGGTGCGCTGCGACCTGCAGTCCCTGCGCGCGCCAGTCCAGGTCCGCAAATTCCGGCCAGCACACTGCCGCCGGTGCCAGCCCCTGATCACGCAGATAGCGCGCCACTGCTGCGGGAATATCCGCAACCGCCGCCACCTCGTCCAGCGTCGTCGCCAGGCTCAGCGCACGGTCGCAAAACCGTGCCACGACATCGGCAGCCACCTGCGGCCGCGGGCTTTGCGGATGCGCGGCGATATGCTGTGCGACCGTATCGCGCTCGGCAGCGCGCGCCGTGACCGCCTTGCCCTGCCGGGTGCGGATGCGGGCGAGGATGTTGGCGCGTGCGGACATGTGGCGCTCAGCCCAGCGTCGGCATGTTCAGCCCGCTCGGCACGGCCTTGTCGTCGGGCCAGCGCGTCGTGACCACCTTGCCGCGGGTGTAGAAACGCACGCCTTCGGGGCCGTGCACATGCTGGTCGCCGAACAGCGAGTTGCGCCAGCCGCCGAACGAGTAATACGCGATCGGCACCGGGATCGGCACATTGATGCCGACCATGCCGACTTCGATTTCACGCTCGAAGCGCCGTGCCGCACCGCCGGACCGGGTGAACACTGCGGTACCGTTGGCATAGGGGTTGGCATTGATCAGCGCAATCGCTTCATCCAGCGATTTCACCCGCAGCAGCACCAGCACCGGACCAAAAATCTCATCCCTGTAGATGCTCATGTCGGTGCGCACGTGGTCGAACAGGGACGCGCCGATAAAGAACCCGTCTTCGTGGCCGTGCACTTTCAGGCCGCGGCCATCGAGTACCAGCCGCGCACCGGCCGCCACACCCTGATCAACATAGCCCGCGACCCTGTCACGGTGGGCACGCGTGATCAGCGGCCCCATGTCCGCAGCCTTGTCGTGGCCGGCACCGATGTTCAGTTTGCCGGCCGCCGCCTGCAGTTTCGCCACCAGTTGATCGGCGACACTGTCGACCGCAACGACGGCGGAGATTGCCATGCAGCGCTCGCCCGCCGAGCCGTACGCGGCACCGATCAGCGCGTCGGCGGCAAAATCGAGATCGGCGTCGGCCAGCACCACCGCGTGGTTTTTCGCCCCGCCGAGCGCCTGCACCCGCTTGCCCTCTTTCGCACAGGTCTCATAGATGTACTTCGCGATCGGCGTCGAGCCGACGAACGACACTGCCTTGACTTGCGGATGGTGCAGCAGCGCATCCACCGCAGCCTTGTCACCGTGCACCACATTGAACACGCCGTCGGGCAGCCCGGCCTCCTTGAACAGTTCGGCCATGCGCATCGACGCAGAAGGCACTTTTTCGGATGGCTTCAGCACGAAAGTGTTGCCGCAGGCGATGGCCACCGGAAACATCCACAGCGGCACCATCACCGGGAAATTGAACGGCGTGATGCCGGCGCACACGCCCAGCGGCTGGCGCAGCGAATGGGTATCGACGCCGGTGCCGACGTCCTCGCTGTGCTCGCCCTTCAGCAGGTGCGGAATGCCGGTCGCAAACTCGACCACCTCGATCCCGCGCTGCACCGAGCCGGCGGCATCGGACAGCGTCTTGCCGTGCTCGTCGGTCACCAGCCGCGCCAGTTCGTCGCGATGCGCATCGAGCAACTCGCGGAACCGCATCAGGATGCGCGCGCGGCGCAGCGGCGGCGTGTCGCGCCATGCCGGGAACGCGCGCAGCGCAGAGCCGACAGCGGCATCGATGTCCCGCCCATCGGCCAGCGGCACCTGGCGCGTGATTCTGCCGGTCGCCGGGTTGGTGACGCCCGCCGTGCGGGTGGTCGTCGCCGGCTGCGCCTTGCCGTCGATCCACAGCGGGACGGTGGCCACGGCGTTGATGTCTGTCGGTTTGTTCATGGTGACCTCCTGATTGCGCTCGCTTGTTTTGGGTAATGGGTGAGGCGTAAGCGGTGAGCGGTGAGCAGTGAGCAGTTTCCAATACCAGGCTTTTTCCGCTTACCGCTTACCGTTCACCGCTAACCACTCATCATTTCCCCCGCTGCCCGTACATTTCTCGAAAAGTCCGTCCCTCCGGCGCCGGCAAATCACGCCGGTCGGTCCAGCCGCCGCCAAAGGGCAGGTTGCGGATCATGCCCTGCTCGTTGGCCATCAGCTTCAGTGCGCGCGCCTGGAGGCGCATCATCAGGCTGTACCACGCCGGGTGCTGCGCCAGCCAGCCCCACGCCTTCAGTCCGGCGACCTCGTACCAGGGCTTCAGCCCCTGCTCGAACTGGCGCTCACGCAGCTTGCGCAGCAGTTCGGGCAACGGGATTTTCACCGGACAGGCGACGCCGCACTGGTTGCACAGCGTAGCGGCATTCGGCAAATCGCGCGCGTTCTCCAGGCCGATATAGGTCGGCGTCAATACCGAACCCATCGGCCCCGGATACACCCAGCCATAGGCGTGGCCGCCGACGCTCTGGTAGACCGGACAATGGTTCATGCAGGCGCCGCAGCGGATGCAGCGCAGCATCTCCTGCATGTCGCCGCCGATCAGTTTGGTGCGGCCGGCATCGACCAGGATGACATGAAAATGCTCCGGACCGTCGAGGTCTCCGGCACCGCGCACACCGGTGGTCAGCGAAATGTAATTGGTAATGCTCTGCCCGGTGCCGTGGCGCGGCAGCAGGCGCAGCAGCGTGGTCACGTCCTCCAGCGTCGGCACCACCTTCTCGATGCCGGTGATCGCCACATGCACCCGCGGCAGCGTCGTCACCATGCGCCCGTTGCCCTCGTTGGTGACGATCAGCGTCGAGCCGGTTTCGGCAATCACGAAATTCGCGCCCGACACGCCCATGTCCGCCGACAGAAAATGCGGCCGCAGCTGTTCGCGCGCCTCGCGGCACAGCGCCGGAATGTCGGTCTTGCGGGACAGCTGGTGCTTCTCGGCAAACAGGTCGGATACCTCGTCGCGGGTCTTGTGCACCACCGGGGCGACGATATGCGACGGCGGCTCCTGCGCCAGTTGCAGGATGTATTCGCCGAGATCGGTTTCGACGACCTCGATCCCGGCGGCGATCAGCGCATCGTTGAGCCCGCATTCCTCGGTGACCATCGACTTCGATTTGATGACCTTGCGCACGCTGTGCTGCGCGGCGATTTCGCGGACGATGCGGTTGACCTCGTCGTGGGTTTCCGCCCAGTGCACCACGGCGCCGCGCGCGGTTGCGTTGCGCTCGAAGGTTTCCAGATAGACATCCAGGTTGGCCAGCGCCCGGTCGCGGATTGCAGCGGCGGCATCGCGGATGTCGGAAAAATTATCGAGTTCGGCAACCCGGTCGGCCCGCCCTTTGACAAAATTTCCCTGCAGCTTCTTCAACGCGCCCTGCAGCCGGACGTCGGCCAGTTTGGCCCCGGCACGCGCCTTGAAGTGCATCGAGGTAATTTGCATGACCGTAGTATATAGCCGCCGTCGCGGGTGCCTGCTGGCATGCAATTTGCGAGGTCTTGCTGCATGAAAATCATGCTCTACGACGAAACCCCGGAGCGCTCACTGTTCCTGAGGATGACCCTGGAGCGTCTCGGACACGACATCGTCGCGGAAATCGCCGACGCCGGGCAGCTCTACGACGCCGTGCGCCGCCTGTCTCCGGACGCCATCATCATCGACACCGATTCGCCGACGCGCGACACGCTGGAACATCTGTGCCTGATCACCGAAAGCTGCCCGCGGCCCATCGTGATGTTCACCCAGGACGCCAAGCGCGAGTCGATCCGCGAAGCCGTGCGTGCCGGGGTCACCGCCTACGTCGTCGACGGACTCGCCGCGGAGCGGATCGAGCCGATCATCGAAACAGCGATCGCCCGGTTCGAAGTCTTTCAGTCAGTACAGTCGGAACTGGCGCAGACCCGCAGCAAACTGTCGGAGCGCAAGTTGGTCGAGCGCGCCAAGGGTATCCTCATGAAAGAAAAGAAGATTTCCGAAGAGGACGCCTACCGCCTCCTGCGCAAGCTGGCGATGGACCGCAGCGCGCGGCTCGGCACCGTGGCCGAGCAGGTCATTACCTTCGCCAAATTGCTCGGTTAGTCGCTCCGCGACAAATTTGATGCTGTGCTCCGCTGGTGCATGAGGTGTGTTTTGCGCACCGCGATAGCGCGTTGTCCTGAACAATGGTCAAGATGAGTAATGTATAAAATTTATATATAAAACAAATACTTAATCATTATTTCCGGCGCTCGGGGCGATTTGGCACGTGGCTTGCAATGACGCAAGGCAGAAGCCAGCCAACGGCGGTCGGTTTCGGGACAAGGGTGTTCGGGCAGGCGTGCTGTGTCGCACGCGGCCCCGACACCATCCCGCTGGTCATTCCTGCCTACAACGGCGCGCGGCAGCTGCCCAACCTGACCCCGCTGCTCGCCTCGCTGGTCGCGCGCGAAGGGGTTCCGGTGCTGGTGCATGGCGTGCCGGACGATCCGGGCCGCGTCACCACGATTGAAGTGTTTCAGGCAATGGGCATCGCGCCGGCGAAGGACATCGCCGAAGCCGAAGCGCAGCTTGCCGAACGCAAACTCGCGGTAGTCGCCATCGACACGCTGGCGCCGCAACTCGCCCGCGTGCTGAAACTGCGCCTCGAGATCGGCCTGCGCAGTTCCGGATACACGCTGGTCAAGATGCTGCAGCCGTTCACGATGCCGGCATTGCGGCTGGTCAGCGTCACGCATCCGGAATACCTGGACCGCATGCGCGCGTTTTTCACGCAGCACGCCAGTCATGCGCTGCTGCTGCGCGGGGCGGAAGGCGAAGCGGTGGCGCATCCGCGGCGCGAGCCGGCGATGGAATGGCTGGATGGAAGTGCTTCAGCAATATGGCGCGCAGCGCCCGGGGGAAGTCCCGAACTGCCCGATGGCCGCGAAGCGGCGGTGACAGCGACATGGATTGCCGACGCACTGGCCGGAGAACGCCTGATACCCGCGGCCATTGCCCATCAAGCGGATTGCTGCGTGCGGGCCGCGGCGGCCATGGACGCGCTGCAGAGCCGGGCTAAACACGCCGTCTGACGTCGCGTGACCTTTTCGCTTCGAATACGGCCGGGGAGCCAGTCAATGGCGCGCCCGGCCTGCATCCCACCCGCCTTCCGGAAGTCGCACAGACCCTGCAGTCGATTCCGCGACGATTACCTCATGCGGAACCCGGCCGGGCGCGGATTGGTCAGCTGGTATTACCGATACTTGCCCGCGGTCGCGGACTACATACGCGAGCGTGACCCGCTGCGCACAGCGGTGAGGTGGGGTCTGTGGCCGATCGTCGGGTTCATCAAGCAGCCGGTACTGGCCACCCGCATCAGCCTGGGACTGGTGCTTTTGATGATCGGGATCCGGCGCGTCGGCGCGCAGAATCCCACGGAGAAGCCGTAGCAATTCCGGATTCCAGAGCAGCAGACCTGCGGCCGGCAGAGCGCAGTCCGGTCACTTCGGACATCAGCCTGCAGTCTTCCCCGTAAGCACTTCCGCCACATGCAGCACCTGTGTCTTCTGGTCGCCGCGGCGGCGCAGCCGGCCTTCGATGTTGAGCATGCAGCCGAGATCACCGAGCACCACGGCATCGGCGCCGCTGGCGGCGATGTTCTCGCATTTCCGCTCGGCAATATGCGATGAGATCTCGCCGAACTTCAGCGCGAACGCGCCGCCGAAGCCGCAGCACTGTTCGCACTCGCTCATCTCGCGCAGTTGCGCACCCTCGACCTGGGCGAGCAGTGCGCGCGGCTGCTGTTTGACACCGAGTTCGCGCAGCCCCGAACAGGAGTCATGATAAGTTATTGTTTTTATTGATGTTTTTGACCGGGGCACAAAATGAACAACAGTGGTCAGGAAATCAGTCAGTTCATAAGTACGCGCCGCCAGCGCGCGCAGCGCGTCGCGTTCGGCCTCCGGCACATCCTTCAGCAGCTCGGGGTAGTGCGCGCGGATCATGCCGGCGCAGGACCCTGACGGCACAACCACGTAATCACATTCGGCAAACTCCCGCGCCACCTTGCGCGCCAGCGCAATCGCCGACTGTCTTTCACCCGAGTTGTATCCGGGCTGGCCGCAACACGTCTGTGTAGACGGTACGACCACGGCACAGCCGGCCGCTTCCAGCAACTGCAGCGCGGCGAAGCCGATGCGGGGACGCATCAGGTCGACAAGACAGGTGACAAACAGGCCTACGCGCATGGTGCGCCATCCCTCATTCGTGACGAGCCCCGGCGTGGGGTCTTTCCGCCGATCATACGCTTCGTACGTCCCGCGCATGACAGCGCACGCCCAAAAAGAAAGCCCCGGCCGGGACCGGGGCAGGAATGCTGCCGCACCGCTCAGTTACACATCGGCGCGTTTTTCTTTTTCTCGTCCTCCAACTCCGAGAAAATATTCTTGTCTTTTTCGGGCTCGGGCGGCGTAATGGATTCACCCATGGCCACGTATAAGGCCTCGGTCGGGATCGTCAATACCTCCGGTATCGCCCCTGGCGGTAGTGGAGGTGGCAGCAATCCGCCGCCGTACGTCACGAACAGGGTGCTGTCGAGTATGGCGCCGCTTCCATCCGTAAAGAACCCGGTGGACGCATCAAAAACCACGCCTTCGACGCCGTTGACGAAGTAGCCACCGCTCGCGAGCATCGGGAAGTGGACGTAGATCGTCGTCGGCGCCCCAGCCATGATCGCGCCGCCGTTGTTCATGTTGATGACGCCTCCGACATCCATTACGACATCGGGATTGCCGCGAATGTAACTGTCGTTCTCCACCAGCACGTTACCGAGGGTGTTGATGTAGGCAATTCCGTCGCCTTCAAGACTACTGGTGTTGGTCAGACTCAGGTTTCCGGTCGCGCTGACACTCACCCCGGTGCTGCCATAGCCATAAGCGTTATCGAGTGCGATATTGACCCCGCCCAGCCCAACCACGCCATCGGCATAAATGTTGGTGCCGCCGGTAAGGGTCAGGTTGCCGGCGGAAGAGACGACTACTGACGATAAGCCCGGTGTACCCCCTCCCCCCGCGTAGGCGCTCAGATCCCCGGTAAAGAGGCTCCCAGTGCCAATATCGACGTTTCCGCCGGCAACGACATTGATGGCCGCATCGCCGCCAATCGCGCCAGAACCGCCCCAAGCCGAACCCTCAGCGCCCTCAGCCTGGACAGAACCGCTCGCGAACAGGTTGACGGATGCTGCGCCGCCCTGACCGGTCGAACCGGCACTGCCACCAGAAGCCCTGAGGTCACTGTCACGGACCAAGAGGCCACCGCCCGTATTGACCGTCACCGCAGCTGCACCGCCACCACCGCGACCAGCACCGCCGGATGCCCGAACAAAGGAAAAATCGGTAATGGACGTATCCAGCGAGGAGTTGATCACGACCGTGCCCATACCACCGCTGGCTGTCCCCAAAGTATCCGCAAAACCACCGAAGGCCCCAAGTTGTGCACCACCAGTAATCGCGACGCTACTGGAGGTCGATTCCACGGTCAGGCTGGCGTCACCGCCGTGAGGGCTGGAGCCGACGCCGCTGCCGTCGCCGCCTGCTACCGTAACGGAAGCGCCCGAGATTGTGATCGGCCCGGCCGCTTTCAACGTCACCACACCTGAACCACCGGTCGTGCTGCCGGGCGCGCCCTCGCCGCCATCCGCCGCGATATAGGCGTAGCTGCTCACACCATCAACCGTCATGTTCCCGGCTGATGTCAGTTTGACAACCGCATTACCACCATCACCGCCCGCAAGCGCCCCGGTGCGGCCCCAGCCGCCGCTCGCCGACACCCATCCCACGACGGTCATATTGCCGGTCCCGGTCGAGATCAGCTCGACCGTCGCGTCACCACCGCGCCCGCCGGCACCGCCAGAACCGAAACCGCCCGAGCCGCCATTGGCGTATACCTGGCCCCCGGACGAAACCGTAAGATCGCCGCCTGAACTCAAGTTGATGACCGCATCACCGCCAACGCCGGCGTTGCCACCATAAGCCGCATTGCCATCACCACCGATGGCACTGAGATATCCCCCAACGCTCATCGGACCCGCCGCTGCGAGCGTAATCGTGGCATTGCCGCCGGCGCCCGCCGTTCCGCCAGAGTTACTGCCACCATAGCCGCCCAGAGCAGAGACGCTGATCCCATCGCCGACCGTAATGCCACCACCGGTGGTAGTCAGCGAGATCACAGCGTTGCCGCCAGCCTGCCCTGCAGCGCCGCCGCTGCCAGCTTGCGCATAAACATCGTTAGCCACGGTCAGCGCACCACCAGTAACGTCGACGTTGACCGTCACGTCACGGCCGAGGCCGCCGCCATAAGCCGTGATTCCGGAGGTTCCGCCGACCGTTCCGATGACCAGATTGCCGGAGTTCCGGAACGCAAATGCGCCGAAGGCTTTGCCAGCGACTGTGCCGACAGTATTGACCACCACCGGATTCGCCATACTGACGCTTCCCGACGTACTTGAGGCCAGCAGCCCCGCGGCCGTCAGCGCGCCAAGCGCGTTCTGCAGGATATCGCTACCCGAGATCAAGTGGACATCGCCAGCAATGGCGATCGGTGCATTCAGCGTAATCGTTCCCACGCCCGGAATGACGTCCGGCGTAGTGAAGTTATCGTTATAACCCGCATACATCACGACATTGCCGGTACCGGTATTGGTGATGCCGCCGTTGACGATGATATTGTTATTGGCGCGCAGGTCCAGTCTATTGCTTGATGCCAGATCGGGTGACGTGGCCGCAATTGTGATATT
>RPOR01000074.1 GCA_003820645.1 Betaproteobacteria bacterium | reverse complement strand
CCCCAGGCGATGCACGCGGCGAAGCGGTCGTCCATCGACGCCATGCGCGGCGAATAATAGCCGCCGAGGCTGATCGCGACCACACCGATTTTTTTCGGGTCGACGTCGTTGCGTTTTTCCAGCCAGTCGATGCAGGCGGAGCCGGCGACTTCGTAGTCGTGGCGCAGGTACTGGCCGCGGAAGCGGATTGCCTCGCCGGTGCCGGGGCCGTCCATCACCAGCACCGAGATGCCGCGCTTGATCAGGTCGGGCACGCCGCGCACGTACTGGATTTCCTTGGTGACGTCGAGGCCGTCGAAATAGACCACGCAGGGCGGGCGTTTGGATTTGGCATTCTGCGCATGCACGAAATAGCCGGGCAGGGGGCCGGCGGAGGTCGGCACCTCGACGATTTCGATGTTGACGTCGGTCAGCGCAACATGGCGGTGGAAGCAGTCGACGCCCGCCTTGAAGGCGGCCAGCGCAATTTCATCCTTCGGGGTTCGAAAGCGTTCAGCCATCTGATAGTAGTTGCAGGCGCGCAGGTAGGCGTGGGCCGCCGACACCGGATGCCGGGCCGCTTCAAAGCGCTGCGCATGGGCCCGCACCTTGTCGGCGACGTTGACGCAGGCATGGAACCACGCCTCGTCGTCCTCCGGCGCCTTGTCCTTCAGCTGCATGCCGATGCGATGCAGTTCGCTGATCTCGGAGCCCCCATAGGGCGCGGCGCTCATCATGTTGATGAACGCCGAAGACCAGCGGTAGTTGCCGGGGAAGTACATGAAATAGGCGGGGTCCTTCTTGGCGGACATGCGGCATCTCCTGATTGATCGGTGTGTAGCCCCGGCGGACTGCGCGGGGGCAACGGACCGGGGCAGGCCCGTTGCCGCTTCCGGGCTTACTGTTTGGGTATGCCGGCGGTCTTCGCGACCCGGGCCCACTTTTCGGTTTCGCTCTTGATGAACGCGGCGTATTCGGCCGGACCGTCGCCGGCCACTTCGTTGCCCTGGTCCGTCAGCAGCTTGCGCGTCGCCGGGTCGCTGAGCGGCTTGTGCAGGATGGCGTGCAGGCGGTCGATGATGGCCTTAGGCGTGCCGGCCGGCGCCAGCAGGCCGGTCCAGTTGTAGCTGGAAAAGCCCTTGACGCCCTGTTCGGCGGCGGTGGGGGTGTCCGGCATCAACGGCGAGCGTTCGGTCGCGGTGACCGCCAGCGCGCGCATCTTGCCGACCTTGACCAGTGGCGCCGACTGCGCGATCTGCACATAGGCGAAATCGACATTGCCGGCCATCAGGTCGACGACGTACAGCGCCGCGCCCTTGTAGGGGATCATGTTCATCTTGATGCCGGCGGTCGTCGCAAATAACTCTGTGCCGAGGTGGCCGACCGTGCCCAGGCCCGGCGTCGCGTAGTTGATCTTGCCCGGGCTGCGTTTCGCCAGCGTGATGAACTCGCGCAGGTTCTTTACCGGGATGCTCGGGTGCACGCACATGCAGCTCGCGCTTTTGACGATCAGCGTGATCGGCGCGAAGTCGCGCACCGGGTCATAGGCCAGCTGTTTGCGCACGCTGGGCGCGATGGTCAGCGGACCGGGATTACCACCGAGCAGCGTGTAGCCGTCGGCAGGGGATTTGGCAACGGCTTCGGTGCCGATGATGCCGCCGGCACCGCCGCGGTTGTCGACGAGGATCTGCTGGCCGAGCGCCGTAGTGAGGTACTGTGCCCCCCAGCGCGTATGCGTGTCCGTCGGGCCGCCGGGGGCGAACGGCACGATGATGCGGATGGGTTTGGTCGGATAGTTCTGCGCCTGCGCCGTTGCGACCCCCAGCAGCGTCGTGGCCACCGCCAGTCGTATCAGGGTTTTCATGGATCCTCCTCCGTCGGGCTTGTTATCGGGATTTTTTTGCGGCCGGGATGACCGGCAGCAGCAAGTATGACGCCATTCGCCCGCCGGTATGCACGGTGTTTTCGCCGTTGGTGTTGTAGGCGGCGGGGTAGTGGTTGTACGGCGCGCTGCCGACGCCGTCGCGCGGCTGGATGTCGACGCGGATGCGGTGCCCCTTGCGGAACACCATGCCGATCGGCCAGATTTCGACTTCGCATTCGACGGGCACATTCGGTTCCAGCCACCAGCGCTCGTCGTGCGCGTGGTAGGGGCGGTACGGCAGCGTCAGCTCCGGGTCCAGTTTGCGGTGCGAGGCGCGCAGCCAGCCCTTCGCCACCGGCACCTGCTGGCCCTGCTGGCCGACTTCCCAGACATCCTTGTCGTCGCGGCCGATATTGCGCACGGTGACGAACAGGTCCATGTCCTTGGTCGTGCTCGACACCCACAGCACCAGTTTCGCCGGGCCGGTGACTTCGGTGTCCTCTGTGAGCGGCGCGGTTTCGAACGCGACCCCGGTGCGGTGCATGCTGCCGGCCTGCAGCATCGTCGATGACGCCGAGGCGACACCGGCGTGGGACACGCCGGTTGCCGAGTACGTGACGGCGGAGGTTTTCTTCGGCGCCCCGGACGTCAGCGCGCCTTCGCTGTCCATCGCGCCGGCGCCGGGTGTCTTGCGCTCCGCCTGCAGATAAAGCTTCGTCCACTGCGTGCGTTTCAGCGGCCACTCGTTTTCGAAGCGGAACTTGTAGTCCTTCATCGTGCCGCCGCCGGTGCGGATCATCAGCTTGATCGGCGGGTCCTTCATGATCCCGGTGTCGATGCCCTTCAGCCAGTAGTCGAACCAGCGCAGCTGGTCGAGCCGGCCTTCCTCGGTGTAGAAGGCGTGGTAATGGGTGCCGGTGTGGATGCGCAGTTTCTTGTGTTTCGATTTCGCGCGCACGAAACCCTCGGTGTTGCCGCGCAGGTGCAGGTTGTGACCGCTCCAGTTGCCGGCGGAGAGGAAGGGCACCTTGATCCTGTCCCACTGCGCGCCGCGGTTGTCCCAGTAGCCGGTGTCGAGGCTGTGGCGCATGTAGTTGTAGAGCCGCTCGTTGCGGAAGGCGTCGGGGTTGTATTCCTGCGGGTCACCCAGCAGATGGTGCGCCATCTGCGTCGCGTACCAGGTGGCTAGGTAATAGAGCTGGAAAATGCCGCCGTGGAACACCGAATCGCGGTAGGCGTCGCCGTAACCTTCCCACGGGATCATCGCCTTCAGCGACGGCGGCTGCAGCCCGGCGACGCGCCATTGCGTGACCGCGTGATAGGAAATGCCGGCGGTGCCGATGTTGCCGCTGCACCATTGCTGTTTTGCCGACCATTCGATGGCATCGTAAAAATCCAGCGTTTCCTGCGGGCCCCCGGGGTCGGACAGGCCGGGTGATTTCCCCGAGCCGCGGGTGTCGACGCGCACGCAGGCGTAGCCGCGCGGCACCCACCACAGCGGATTGACCGTCTCCCAGGTCATGTACGGGTTGGCTTTCTCCTCGAGGTCATGCGGCGGCACCCAGACCTTGTCTTTCTGGTAGGCGCTGATGTTGACGATCGCCGGGTAGCGGCCCGCGGCCTTGGGGCGGAACACGTCGGCGTAGAGCACGGCACCGTCGCGCATCCGGACTTTGACGTCTTTTTCGATCACCATCGAATGGCGGGGTTGGGAGAGTTTCCGGTTCTTCTTGCTCATGCGATGGGCTTCCTGGCGCAATGGTTGAGGATTGGATGTGACGGTCAGTCGATGCTGACCTTGTTGTCGCTGATGATTTTTCTCCAGCGGTCGGATTCGGATCGCACGTAGGTGTTGAACTCGGCGGGCGAGGCACTCAGGCTGACCGGGATCGCGCGCTTGGCGAGCGCGCCTTCGGCATCGAGTTCCTTCATCGCCGCGACGATGTCGGCATGCAGCCGGTTGACGATCGCGGGGGAGGTGCCGGTGGGCGCGAAGATGCCGTTCCAGTTGAGGCTGCCCATGCCGGGATATCCCGCCTCGGCCATGGTCGGCACCTTGGGCAGGTCTGGCAGGCGCTGCGCGGCGGTGACGGCGAAGGCCTTGACCTGGCCGGCTTTGACCGCGCCGATGTTGGACGCGACGTTGGATTCGGTGATGTGGATGTCGCCGCGCAGCAGGGCGGGGATCGTTTCACCTGCGCCCTTCGACGGCAGGTGCACCATCTTCACGCCCGCTGCCGCGGTCAGCGCCAGCATGTCGAGGTGGGAATACGAGCCCAGTGGCGCCTGGAAATTGAGTTGCCCCGGGCGTGCCTTGGCGTAATCCAGTGCTTCCTTCAGCGTGGTGGCAGGGATCTTCGGGCTGCCGAGGATGAAGTTGGGGATCGCCACCAGCTTGCTCACCCCAGTCAGGTCTTTCAGCGCGTTGACCTTGCTGCGCTTGGCAAACATGATGGGGTTGATCGAGTTGGTGGAAATGTTGCCGACCAGCAGCGTATAGCCGTCGGGCTGTGCCTGCGCGACCAGCTCGACCGCGATGTTGCCGGCAGCGCCGGTGCGGTTGTCGATGACGACCTGCTGGCCGAGGCGCTTGGTCAGTCGGGGTTCGAGGATGCGCGCGATGATGTCGGTGGCGCCGCCCGGCGCGAACGGGATCACCAGGCGTATCGGGCGATTCGGATAATCCTGTGCACCGGCGGCGATTCCGGTCCACATCGTCAACAGGGCGAGCAGTGCGATGCTGATGGGGCGAGACATGGCGGTTCCTCCTTTGGGTGTCCGGCCGGCGCGGCGGATGCATCCGGCCATCGAATTGTTCCGGTGGCGTGGTCGCCACTCTTGCCGGCCAGTCTAGGCCCGGGCCTATAATCCGTCCATAAGTGATACTGCATTCCACATATTCACGATATGAATATCAGATCGCTCGACGTGCACCTGCTGCGGTGCTTCGATGCGCTGATGGCCGAACTCAGCGTGTCGCGCGCGGCGGAGCAGATGAATCTGAGCCAGCCGGCGATGAGCCATGCCCTGGCGCGCCTGCGCCGGCTGTTCGACGATCCGCTGCTGCTGCGCGCGCAAAGCGCCATGGTGCCCACGCGCCACGCCCTCGAACTGCGCGAATCCGTGGGACGCATCCTTGCCGAAATCGACGGCGTGGTGTTGCGGCGATCCGCGTTCAGGGCGGAAACCTCGCGGATGAAATTCGTGCTGACGGCGCCCGAATATGTGGAATACGTACTGGCGCCGAAGCTGTTCGGGGTGCTGCAGAGGGAAGCCCCGGGGGTCGACATCGAATTCCGCACGCCGAATCCTGAACGCATCTCGGAGTGGATGGAAAAGGGCGAGATCGATTTCCGCCTCGCGTGGCTGCGCGATCCGCCGCACAGCCTGCATTCGAAGTTCCTGTTCCGCGACCAGTTCGTGTGCCTGGTCCGTAAGGGGCATCCGCAGATCAGGGGCGCGATGACCGCCGAACAGTATTTTTCCCTGCCCCACGTGCGCTCGCGCTTCATGCGCAACAGCCCTTCGGGTCGTGTGATCGACGAAGTGGTGGCTTCCCACGGCAGGAAGCTGCGCATCGCACTGCTGATGCAGAACTTCCTCACGGTGTTCTACACGGTGGCGCATACTGATTTGATCGCCACCGTACCGGAAAGACTGGCGCGGGGGCTGGCTGATCAGCTTTCGCTGCAGGCGCTCGAGCCGCCGGTGAACATTCCGGACATGCGGATCAGCATGTACTGGCACGAGCGGACGCAGAAGGAGGCTTCACACCGCTGGTTCAGGCAGATACTCGCGGACGTGGTGAAGGAACTCTGATGCCGCCGCGCCCGCCGCCACGGGTAATCGTGAGCGGCATTCTGGTAGACTTCGGGGCACTTTTTCTGAACAACGGACGGATTAAAGACATGCCTGCAACCCGCAAGAGAAAAACCATCGCGCGCAAATACACCGATATCCTCTACGAAGTGAAGGACCAGGTCGCGTGGATCACCATCAATCGCGAGCGAGTGCTGAACGCCTTCCGCGAACAGACGCTGGATGAAATGATCGACGCGCTGAAATCGACGCGCGAGGATCCGTCGATCGTCTGTGCCGTGGTCACCGGCAAGGGCGACAAGTCGTTTTCGGCCGGCGGCGATTTTTACGCGATGAAGCGGCTCAATTTCACCAACGCCTACATGTGGAACGACCGCATGCTGGGGCTGGCGATGACCATCCGCGGTCTGCCGATCCCGGTGATCGCGATGGTCAACGGCTGGTGCATGGGCGGCGGGCATGAACTCGCGCTGTGGTGCGACCTGGTGATCGCCTCGGAAAACGCGGTGCTCGGCCAGACCGGCGCCAAGGTCGGGGCCTGCCCGACGGTGGGCGCGACCCAGTACCTGCCGCGCATCATCGGTGAGCGCCTCGCCCGTGAAATGATTTTCTGCGCGCGGCGTTTCGGCGCGCAGGAGGCGGTGGAAGTCGGCCTGATCAACAAATGCGTGCCGCAGAAGGACCTGCTGGCCGAAACCCTGAAATGGTGCGAAACCATGAAGGGCCACAGCGCGCTGACGCTCCGCATGACCAAGAAGTCGCTGAACTTCGAGTCCGACAACCTGTATGCGTCGTGGCAGCACGGCATGGAACTGCTGGCGCATGTCTGGGGTTCGGATGAGGCGAACGAGGGCATGAATGCCTTCCTCGCCGGCCGCAAGCCGGATTTCCAGAAATTCCGCATGAAGGCGAAGCGCGAGCTCGAACAGTATGTCGACGGTTATCAGAAGGATCTCAACGCGCCGCCGGCGATGCGTAAAAAGCGGTAGGCCGTAAGCGGTGAGAAGTGAGCGGTGAACCGGTGGATGGGCAATCCCCTGACTCCGTGATCCCTCGCCGGCGCGGCGGCCGGTAGAGGGAGCCCACCGGCTTACTGCGCACCGTTCACGCATCCAGCTGTTTCAAGTACCATCAACTCATCCCGATCAACATGTCCTCTGCAGATCCTCAAGGCGCCCTCCACGGCGTCCGTGTCCTCGACCTGACGCGCATCCTTGCGGGGCCTCTGTGCACGATGATGCTCGGCGACATGGGCGCGGACGTGATCAAGGTCGAGCCGCCGGGTACCGGCGACGACACGCGCAGCTGGGGGCCGCCGTTCGCCGAAGGCGAGTCGGCGTATTACCTCGGCGTCAACCGCAACAAGCGTTCGATGACGCTGAACATGGCGATGAAGTCCGGACAGGAAATACTCGCCGGCCTGATCAGGAAATCCGATGTGCTGGTGGAAAACTTCAAGGTCGGCACGCTGGAGAAATGGGGTTTCCGCAACGACTGGCTCGAGAAGAACGCGCCGCGCACCGTGCGCTGCTCGATCACCGGCTATGGCTCGACCGGACCGAAAGCGGGTTTGCCCGGCTACGATTTCATCCTGCAGGCGGAGTCCGGGCTGATGGGCATCACCGGCGAGCCCGGCGGCACGCCGATGAAGTACGGCGTCGCCATCGTCGACATCTGCACCGGCATGCTCGCCTGCAACACCATTCTCGCCGCGCTGAACGCGCGCCATGCGACGAATCGCGGCCAGCATGTCGAGGTGTCGCTGTTCGATTCCGGCCTGGCGATGCTGGCCAACGTCGCCGCCAACCACCTGGTGTCGGGCAAGGACGCCGGCCGTTTCGGCAACGGGCATCCCAACATCGTGCCCTACACCGCGTATCCGACGCGCGACGACATGATCGCGGTGGCGGTGGGCAACGACGCGCAGTTCGGCAAATTCTCGGCGGTGCTCGGCAACCCGGGCTGGGCGGCGGAAGCGCGGTTCGCGAAAAATCCCGACCGCGTGGTGAACCGCGATGCGCTTGATGCACTGATCAAGAAGGAACTGCAGCGCGAGGGCGCGGAAACCTGGATCACCAAACTGACCGCGGCGGGCATCCCCTGCGGCCGCATCAACAGCGTGGCGCAGGCGCTGGCTGCGCCGCACGCGGTCGCGCGCGGCATGGTGACCGAAGTCGAGCATCCGGTCGCGGGGAATGTGAAAATGCTCGGCATCCCGTTCCGTTTCAGCGACACACCGGCGAGCATCCGCCGGCCGCCGCCGACGCTGGGCCAGCATACCGAGGCCGTGCTGCGCGACGAACTCGGTTACAGCGATGTCCGCATCGCCGCGCTGCGTAAAGAAAAAGTCATTTAACAACAAATACTTACGATATATCGGGATGATTACCGGATTAAGCCACGTCGCCATCGTCGTGCCCGACCTCAAGGCGGCGGTGGAAAAACTGCGCGCGACGTATGGCCTGATCGCCGGCGAGATCAAGGTCAACGAAGAGCAGGGCGTGCGCATGACCTATGTCGATCTCGGCAACGCGAAGATCGAGCTGATGGAGCCGTCGCGGCCCGATTCACCGATCGCGAAATTTCTCGAACGTAATCCCAGGGGCGGCATTCACCATTTCTGCGTCGGCGTGGACAGCGTCGAACAGGCCGCGAATGACCTTGCCGCGGCCGGCGTGCAGGTGCTCGGCGGCGGCAAGCTGCAACTCAACGTCCACGGCGAGCGCATCGCCTTCGTGCACCCGAAAGATTTTCTAGGCGCATTGATCGAACTCGAGGACAACAAGTTGGAAAAAAACCATGGCTGAACAGAAACAACGGATTTCCGGCGACAAGCTCCGCGCGTTCATCGCCGGCGCGTTCGAGGCCGTGGCCGTGCCGCGTGAAGATGCACGCGCGATCGCGCACCTGATGGCGCAGGCCGACATCAACGGTTCCGAGGGCCACGGCGTGTTCCGCCTGCCGCAGTACATCCGTCGCATCAAGGGTGGAGCCGTCAACGTCAGGCCGAGCATCCGCGTCGAGCGCGAAATGGCCGGCATGGCGCTGGTGCATGGCGACAACGGCATGGGCCACCTGGTGATGAAGTTCGCCGCGGAAAAGGCCATCGAGAAAGCGAAGACCGCGGGCGTGGCGTGGGTCGGCGCGCGCTGGAGCAACCACGCCGGACCGGCGTCGCTGTATGCAACGATGCCGCTGGCGCACGACATGATCGGGCTCTACATGGCCGTGGGCAGCGCCAACCACCTGCCGCCGTGGGGCGGGCTCGACATGCTGCTGTCGACGAACCCGATTGCGGTTGCGGTGCCTGCCGGTGACGAACCGGCGATCGTGCTCGACATGGCGACGACGGTCGCGGCCTACGGCAAGGTCAAGACCAAGGCCCAGCGCGGCGAGATGATGCCCGAGGGCTGGATGATGGATCGCCAGGGCCAGCCGCTGATCGATCCGAAACGCGCCAGCGAAGGCTTCCTGTTGCCGATCGGCGGTTACAAGGGATACGGCCTCGCGATGATCATCGGGCTGCTCGCCGGCAACCTCAACGGCGCAGCGATGGGCAAGGACGTGGTCGATTTCAACAATGACGACACCACGGAAACCAATACGGGACACGCGATCATTGCGATCAGCATCGAGGCGTTCCAGGACCTGAAGGCGTTCAAGCAGGGCATGGACACGCTGATCCGCGACATCCGCAATTCACGGCGCCTGCCCGGCGTCGACCGCATCCGCCTGCCGGGCGAAGGCACGCATACCGCGCGCGCCGACCGCGAGAAGAACGGCATTCCGATGCCGGAGGCGCTGCTGGCGGCACTGGATCAGCTGGCGGCTGAACTGAAGATCGGCAAGCTCGCGCGCTGATCCTGAAACGCATCCCCGTTGCCGGGGCGAGAAACCGCGTCAGACCGCCGGTTCGTCCACCACGCCGTTGCGCAGCACGCCGATGCCCTCGACTTCGGACTCGATGATGTCGCCGGCGTTCAGATACCAGTCGGGGTTGGCCAGCGCGCCGCCACCGGGCGAGCCGGTGGCGATGATGTCTCCCGGCATCAGCGTGATCTGCGAGAAGTGCGCGATCAGCTGCGGGATCGGGAACAGCATGTCGCGGGTGTTGCCGTCCTGACGCGTCTCGCCGTTGACCCGGGTCTGGATGCGCAGGTGCATCGGGTCGGGAATCGCGTCGCGGCTGACCATCCACGGCCCCAGCGGCGCGAAGGTGTCCAGCGTTTTGGCCAGGAACATGTGGCCGCCCTGGCGCTCGAGCGTGCCCAGGTCCCGCGCAGTCACATCATTGATGATGGTATAACCCGCCACCACGTCGTAGGCCCGGTCTTCGGACACGTCCTTGCATTTCTTGCCGATCACGACGGCGAGCTCGGTTTCGCAGTCGAGCGCCTGCGTGATGCGCGGCTTGATGATGTCGCGGCCGGGGCCGATGATCGATGACAGGGTCTTGATGAAACCGGTGGGAATTTTTCCCGGTGCCTTGCCGGGATTGCTGGTGTATCCGGGATAATTGCGGCCAACGGCGATCAGCTTTGATGGCCGCACCGGCGCGTAAACCCGGCAGTCGGCGAGCGGCAGAAACAACGGTTCGCTGTCGAGGCCCAGTGCAGCGGGTTCCGTGCCGGCAAGATCGGCGAGGTAGGTGTAGGCATCGCCGAGCGCGAGCCAGCCCTGCTCTCCCATGTGCAGGAATTCCGTGATGTACGGCGGCATGTAGAGTGCCGCCACTTCACGGCCCTTGAGATTGCCGGCGCGTTGCGTCAGGTGCCGCGCATAGCCCGCCCGCAGGTCGGCGATGCGGTCCGGAGCGATCAGCACACCGAGTCGGGCCAGGGTGCGCGGTTCATGTTTGAGGCTGTAGCGGAGCAGTTTCACGGAGTACCTTTGCGGTGTGGCGTTGGTGGCGAACGGTTGATCATAACAAACGCGAAACGGCGGCCTGCCATGGCGCGGCACGGGAATTTCTGCTGCGTTTCCGGTGCCGAGGGTTTCCTGTAAGCGGTTGTTTTATAAAGAAGATCAACCTTGTTCCCGGTTGATCGCCGGCGCCGGCCGCAGACTTGCGGAACATTTCATGGCCGTTGCCGGCCTAACCTGCGTATTGTGCAACTGACGACTGACAAGGGATGAACAACAACATGCAGAAAACGATAGCCGGAATACTGTTTGCCATCTGCTCGGCACTTGCGTTGCCGGCATGGGCCCAGACGGCCCCGGATGTGCTGGTACGGACCACCGTCGAAGAGGTGCTGGCGATACTCAAGCAGAGCCAGGACCGGCGGGCACTGGAAGATATCGCCGAGAAAAAAGTGCTGCCGCATTTCGATTTTCGCGCGATGACTCAGCTGGCAACAGGCAAGTTCTGGCGCGAGGCAACGCCGGCGCAGCAAAAGGCGCTGGAAAATGCGTTTCGTACTTTGCTGGTGCGCACCTACACCGCGGCATTGGCCGAGGCCGCGAATGTCGATCGCAAGATCGAGGTCAAGCCGCTGCAGATGAAACCCGGCGACGATTACACCACCGTACGGACGCTGGTCAAGGAGCCGGGTCGGCAGCCGGTGAGCATCGATTACCGCATGACGCTGACCAATAAGGCGTGGAAGGTCACGGATATCGTCGCCGAGAACGCGAGCCTGGTCATCAGCTACCGCGGCACCTTTGCCACCGAAATCGGGCGCTCCGGCATCGACGGGCTGATCAAGGTCCTCGAAGACAAGAACAAACAGGGCGCATAATCCCGGCTGTCTCCCGCGGCAAAGGCTGACGCTTTTGCCGCGCGGTGCCGGTCCGGGATCCCACGATGCGTTTCCTGCAACCCAACTCGTTTCCCAAGCTGCTGGCCGTCGGCTTCGCCATGGTGGCGTTGCCGCTGATTATTGCACTGGTCAACAACGCGATTTCGATAAACCAGTTCGCCAGCCGCAGCCAGATCGCGGTGCAGCAGGCCGTGCAGTCGACGCAATCCAGTCGCAGGCTCTCGCAACGGCTGGACACGCTGGAGCGCAATGCGCGCCAGATGGCGATTCTCGGCGACCGCTCGCTGCTCGATACCTATGAGACCAACCGCGCGGTGCTGCTGCAGGTCGCTGCGGAATTCGCAGCACTGCCGTTCGATGCGGAACAGAAGGCGGCGCTCGACGACATCATCGGCAGCGAAGCGCGCATCTACGCGGTATTGCGCAGCACGACTGCGGGTAACGCCGACCTGCAGCGGGTAGCGGCGGAGTTTGGCCGGCTGGACGCGCGCGCGCAGAACATCATCGAGCGCGGCGACCAGCTGATCGATCGCGAGATCGTTGCCATGGGCGAAACCGCTGCCCGGGCCCAGCGCATCACCTTCTGGCAGATGCTGGCGCTGGTGCCGGTCGCGCTGCTGCTGGCAGCGGGTTTCACGGTGCTGATTGCGCGGCCGATCCGGCAGATCGATACCGCGATCCGGCGCATGGGCGGCGGCGATTTTTCCGTGCCGGTTGGTGTCAGCGGGCCGCGCGACCTGCAGTTGCTCGGGCGCCGTATCGAATGGCTGCGTCACCGGCTGAGGGAGCTCGAGCAGCAGAAGAATCGCTTTCTGCGCCAGGTGTCGCACGAACTGAAGACGCCGCTGACGGCTTTGCGTGAAGGTTCGGAGCTGCTGTCGGAGGAAGCACTGGGCAAACTCACGCCCGAGCAGCAGGAGGTGGCCGGGATACTGCGCGCGAACAGTATAGAATTGCAGCGGCTGATCGAAGACCTGCTGTCCTACGGTGCCGCAGAGTTTCACCGCAGCGCGCTGCGATTCACCCAGGTCGACGTGCAGCGCGTCGTGGCGCGCGTGCTGGACGACCAGAACCTTGCGCTGCGCGCCCGGGCCTTGCGCATTTTGCCGCACGTGGACGATATTACGCTGGAAGCCGATCCGGAGAAGCTGCGCATCATGCTGGACAATCTGTTATCCAATGCCGTGAAGTTTTCGCCGGAGCAGGGCGTGGTCGAGATCGACGTGCGCAGCGATGGCGAACACATGGTGCTGGATGTTGCCGACGCCGGTCCCGGCATCCCGCCGGTCGAGCGCGAGCGGGTGTTCGATCCGTTCTACCGCGGTCGCAGCGTCGGCGCGGGCGCACTGCGCGGATCGGGCATCGGGCTGTCGGTGGTCCGCGATTATGCCCAGGCGCACGGCGGCACGGTCGAAGTGGTCGACGAGCCGCAGCGACCGGGTGCGCGCCTGCGGGTCACGCTGCCGCTGCGGCAGGGGACGATGGCATGAGCCGCCTGCGTGCATCGGCGGTGCTGCTGCTGCCGCTGTTGCTGCTGGCAGCCTGCGACACTTTGCGCGGGACGGAGCCGGCCGAGACGACGCCGGCAGCAGTGGAAGACATCCGCGGCGACAGCACGGAACCTGCAAAAACGCTGGCGTATTACACGCGGGTGCGCCAGATGACGGTGCCGGAACTCGCGCGCGAACGGGAGGCCGCGCGGCGGGCGCTGGCGAAGACGCGCTCCGATGGCAACCGGGTGCGTTCCGCGCTGCTGCTGACGTTGCCGGGTGCCGCGGCAGGCGAGGAGACCCAGGCGCTGGAACTGCTCGAGCCGGTGGCGCGCAACAATGCCAGCGCGCTGCGTGGGCTGGCACTGCTGATGACCGCATTGCTGCAGGAACAGCGCCGGCTCGATGGGCATGCGCAGGGACTGCAGCAGAAACTGGATGCGCTGCTTGGGCATGCGCAGGGACTGCAGCAGAAACTGGATGCGCTGCTGTCGCTGGAGCGCAACATGACCGGGCGCGACGGCGGCGCGCCGCGGAAAAAATGATGCTGTTAAGCTATTGCGTGAAAGGCAATGCACAAACAATGAATATGGCTATGCAAGGCAGGACATCGGGCACTGCACGCGTGCTGGTCGTCGACGACGATCCGGGATTGTTGCGGTTGATGCAGCTGCGGCTCGAAGCGGCCGGTTACGGCGTAACGGTTGCCGACAGCGGCGAACGGGCACTGGCGCAGCTCGCGGTGTCGCGGCCCGGAGTTGTGGTCACGGATCTGCAAATGGGCGGCATGGACGGCATTGCGCTGTTCGAGGCGATACGCGCGGAGAGCCCGGCTTTGCCGGTGATCATCCTGACGGCGCACGGCACGATCCCCGATGCGGTCGCGGCGGTCAAGGGCGGCGTATTCGGCTACCTGACCAAGCCGTTTGACGCCAAAGCGCTGCTGGTCGAAATCGAACGCGCGCTGACGGTGTCCGGCGCGCCCAACGTCGCAGGTGTCGACGACGGGGCATGGCGCGCGGCCATCATCACGCGCAATCCGACGATGGAGGAAGTGCTGGCCAAGGCACGGCTGGTGGCGGCGGGCGACGCCGCGGTGCTGATCCAGGGTGAATCGGGCACCGGCAAGGAGTTGCTGGCCCGCGCGGTGCATGCGGCCAGCCCGCGCTGCGGCGGCCCGTTCGTCGCGATCAATTGTGCGGCAATTCCCGAACCGCTGCTGGAGTCCGAACTGTTCGGTCACGTCAAGGGCGCGTTCACCGGCGCCGTGCGCGACAACCGCGGCCTGTTCCAGGCGGCCGACGGCGGCACGCTCCTGCTCGACGAGATCGGCGACATGCCGCCGGCGCTGCAGGTCAAGCTGCTGCGGGTGCTGCAGGAGAAGCAGGTGCGGCCGGTGGGCGGCATGCAGCAGGTGCCGGTCGACGTGCGGGTGATTTCTGCGACGCACCGCAATCTCGAGGCGGAAATGGCTGCGGGCAATTTCCGCGAGGACCTTTACTACCGGCTGAAGGTGGTGGCGCTGATGCTGCCGTCTCTGGCCGAGAGGCGCGAGGACATCCCGCTGCTCGCCGGGCATTTCCTCAACGAACTCGCCGCCCGCTACAAGAAGCATGTTACGGGCCTCGCCCCGGAAGCGGTCGAGCAGCTGGTGGCTGCGGCGTGGCCGGGCAATGTGCGCCAGCTCTACAACGTGATTGAACAGTCGGTGGCGCTGACGACGACGCCACGCATACCGGCCAGCCTGGTGCAGCAGGCCATTCAGCGCGAACAGACGGAACTGGCGTCGTTTGAGCAGGCGCGCCGCAAGTTCGAGCGTGATTACCTCGCGCAGTTGCTGAAAATCACCGACGGCAACGTGACGCAGGCGGCACGTCTTGCCAAACGCAACCGCACCGAGTTCTACAAGCTGCTGCAACGCCATGCGCTCGATCCGCGGCTGTTCAAACCGCAGCGCGCCTGAAGCGCCGGGTCGCATCCCGTCGTCGTCGCTGCGACCCGACTGCAGAAATCTCATGCAATCAGCGACTTAGGCGAGCCGGTAGCGGCGGAGTCGTTGCCCGGCGACAAGTCAGTCTCGCGGTTTGATGTAACCTTCTGTTTTTAAAAGAATATTTTTCTGGCATCGGTCTTGCTGATCATCGTTGCCGCTGCGTCCGGAGTACGCGCTGCGGCATATCCCTATCAACGGAGACCCCCATCATGGCATCGAGCACCACTACGCAGGAGTCAGCCGTCGCCGTCCGGCGCGCGCCGGCACTGTTGTATCCCACACTGTTGATTGCCGGAATTGTCGTGATCATCGCGAGCATGCTGGG
>RPOR01000073.1 GCA_003820645.1 Betaproteobacteria bacterium | reverse complement strand
GATGAATATCGACAGCACCGCAGCAAAAATCGGGCGGTCGATGAAGAAGCGTGAAATCATGGTTCAGTCCGTTCTGTTCAGGACTGCGTTTTCGAAATGTCCGCCGCCTTTTTCGCGGCCGGCTTGGCGGCCGGTTGGTCCGGCGCCTGCGGCACGCCCGGCGTTGCCGGATCGGTGACATTGACCGGTGCGCCGGGCCCGATTTTCATCACGCCGTCGACGATCACCCGGTCGCCGGGCTTGATGCCGGACTGGATGACCCAGCCGTCTCCGGTCCACGCACCGACCTCGACCGGCCGCGGTTCGGCTTTGGATTCTGCATTGACCAGATAGACAAACTTGCCCGCCGGTCCCTCGAGTACGGCGCGCTGCGGCACGACGATCGCGGCGGGGCGGACCGCTCCGGACAGCGTGATGCGCACGAACTCACCCGCGCGCAGCTGGTTGCGGGGATTGGGAAATTCGGCGCGCGATTCGCTGGTGCCGGTAGCCGTGTTGACGCGCACATCGACGAAATTGACAACGCCTGGCCGGGCGTAGTCGCTGCCGTCGGACAGTTTGACGGTGGCCTGCAGCTGGCCGTCCGCAGGCAGCTTCAGCCTGCCGGATTCGGCTTCGCGGCGCAGGTTCAACGCATCGCGGTCGGATACGCCGAAGATCACATACATGGGATCGGTCTGGGTCACGGTCGCCAGCAGCACGTTCGGCCCCGATACCAGGGATCCCTCGGACACTGCCGCGCGGCTGGCGATGCCGGTGATCGGCGCTTCGACCCGTGTCCATTCCAGGTTGAGCTGCGCCTCGTTCAGTCGTGCACGGGCGCTCTCCGTTTCGGCACGGGCGATGCGTTCGCCGGAGGTTGCATCATCAAGTTCCTTCTGACTGACGGCTTTGGCCTCATACACGGGTTTGAGCCGTGCCAGTTCGCGCTGCGCCTGCTGCAGCCGCGCTTCGGCAACACCAAGGTCCGCAGCGGCGCGGGCCTGCGCCAGCTTGAAGGGCGCGGGATCGATGGTGAACAGCGAGTCGCCCTGGCGCACGGTGCCGCCTTCGCGGTAATTGCGTTTGAGCAGGATGCCGCTGACGCGCGCGCGCACCTCGGTCTCGCGGTAGCCCGCGGTCTGTCCGGTGTATTCCATGGTCAGCGGCACGTCGCGCGCGGCGGCGGTGATCACGGTGACCGCGGCCGGCGGAAAGCCGCCCGGGGGTGCAGCGGCGGGCCCGCAGCCGGCGATCAGCAATAGCGACGCCGCAACGGTGGTGTGGCGCAGGAAAGTGGGGGGCAGTTCGCTCATGGTGTGTATCCCTGAAGGTGGTCGGACGGGCGCGACCGCCGCCATGTCCGAGCGCCGCCAGTTTACATACAAGCATGAATGTATGTAAAGTGCGGTCTGGTGACCACGGCCGGTCGTGGCCGCAACCCCCAGGAGTGGCATGGTCAGACGTACCAAAGACGAGGCGGTGGAAACCCGCAACCAGATACTGGACGCGGCAGAGCGGGTCTTCAGCGAGCGCGGCGTATCGCGTACCTCGCTCGCGGATATTGCCGAAGCGGCAGCGGTGACCCGCGGCGCGATCTACTGGCATTTCAAGGACAAGGCCGACCTGTTCTGTGAAATGGTGGCGCGCGTGACGATGCCGATGGAAGGCGCACCGTGCCAGCTGGACCAATCGGATGCAGTGGATCCGCTGGCCGGTGTGCGCACGATGCTCGCCGGCATCCTGCAGCGCGCCGCGGGCGACGCGCAGGCGCGGCGGGTGTTTCACATCGTTTTCAACAAATGCGAGTACGTCGACGAGATGCAGCCGGTGTGGCAGCGGTTCCGCGAAATGCAGGCCGGTTGCCTGGCGCGGCTGGAGCAGGGCCTGACCGCGGCCATCGCGTCCGGGCAGCTGCCTGCGCATCTCGATGCGCAGCGCACCGCCGTGGGTCTGCATGCGCTGGTCAACGGCTTGCTCAGCAAGCTGGTGATGGATCCCGATTACATGCCGCTGGAAAGCAATGCCAGCCTGGTCGTTGATGTGTTTCTCGACGCCTTGCGCGGCATGCCGCAGCCGCCGGTGAACAAGCCGGTGCCGCGGAAACCGGCCCCTGCCGCGCGCGGGGCCAGGGCACCGCGCGTCAAGGCGGTGAAATCCGCGGCGCGCCTGCGCCGCAGCTGAGGGGTCGGCGGCGCATCAGACTTCCCAGGGTGCGGCAGGCGCGGCGGTGATCGCGTAGCGGGCGACCGCTGCCGCTACCGTATCGCGGCCGACGGCGCCGTCGTCGGCCAGTGCGCTGAGCGCGGCGATCGCGATATGGTGGCGATCCATTTCAAAAAATCGGCGCAGCTTCTCGCGGGTATCGCTGCGCCCGTAGCCGTCGGTGCCCAGCGCGACATAACGCCGCGGTATGTACGCCCGGATCAGGTCGGGCACCGCGCTCACATGATCGGATGCGGCGATCACCGGGCCACCATGCGGCGCCAGCACGGTTTCGACATGGCTGTGCAGCGGCGTGGCGCCCGGATTCAGGCGGTTATGACGGGCACAGGCCATGCCATCGCGGCGCAGCTCGCTCCAGCTGGTGACGCTCCACACATTGGCGGCAATCCCGAAATCGTCGTGCAGCAGCTCCGCGGCGGCGATCGCCTCGCGCAGGATGGTGCCGCTGCCCAGCAGCTGCAGCTGCAGCTTCGCCTGCGGCGCCGATTGCAGCAAATACATGCCACGCAGGATGTCGTCGCGCGCACCGGGCGGCATTGCCGGCTGCGCGTAGTTCTCGTTCATCACCGTGATGTAATAGAACACGTCTTCCTGCGCCTCCAGCATGCGGCGCGCGCCGTCCTGGATGATGGTCGCCAGCTCGTAGCCATAGGCGGGATCCCAGGCGCGGCAGTTGGGCACTGTCGAGGCGATCAGCTGCGATGAGCCGTCCTGGTGCTGCAGGCCTTCGCCGGAGAGCGTGGTGCGCCCGGCGGTGGCGCCGATCAGGAAGCCGCGCGAGCGGCAGTCGCCGGCCTGCCAGATCAGGTCGCCGACGCGCTGGAAGCCGAACATCGAATAGAAAATGTAAAACGGCAGCATCGGTGTGCCATGCACGCTGTAGCTGGTGGCGGCCGCGATCCACGACGACATCGCGCCGGCCTCGTTGATGCCTTCTTCGAGGATCTGCCCATTCTGGGCTTCCTTGTAATAGAGCAGTTCGTCGCGGTCTTCGGGTTCGTAGAGCTGGCCGAAAGGCGAGTAGATCGCCACCTGCCGGAACAGCGATTGCATGCCGAAGGTGCGCGCTTCGTCGGCGACGATGGGCACGATGTGTTTGCCGAGCGCCGGGTCCTTCAGCAGCTGTGCGAGCAATTTCACGAAACTCATCGTCGTCGATTCCTCGCGCCCGCCGGAGCCTTCGGTAATGCGCGTGTAGGCTTCGGGCGCCGGTACTGCCAGTTTCGGTGCGGTCGTCACCCGCGCCGGCAGATAGCCGCCGAGCGCCGCGCGGCGTGCGTGCAGGTAACGCATCTCGGGGCTGTCGTCCGCGGGCTTCCAGAATTTCAGCGCTTTCACGTCGGCATCGGAAATCGGCAGCGCAAAGCGGTCGCGGAAGGCGAGCAGCGCGTCGTCTTCCAGTTTTTTCTGCTGGTGCGCGCCCATCTTGCCCTGGCCCCAGTGGCCCATGCCGTAACCTTTCTTGGTCTGCGCGAGGATCACCGTCGGCCGGCCCTGATGGTTCATTGCCGCCCGGTAGGCGGCATGGATCTTCACCGGGTCATGACCGCCGCGGCGCAGGCGGTCGATGTCGTCGTCGGACAGGTGCGACACCAGCGCCTGCAGTTCCGGATCCTTGTTGAAGAACTGTTCGCGATTGAAGCGGCCGTCGGTCGCTGCGTATTTCTGGAATTCGCCGTCGACGGTCTCGTGCAGCCGCTTGAGGATCACGTGTTCGGCGTCGCGCGCGAACAGCGCATCCCACTCCGATCCCCAGAGCAGCTTGATTACATGCCAGCCTGCACCGGAGAACAGGCCCTCGAGTTCCTGGATCAGCGAGCCGTTGCCGCGCACCGGCCCGTCGAGCCGCTGCAGATTGCAGTTGACGACAAAAATCAGGTTGTCGAGACCCTCGCGTGCGGCCAGTGACAGTCCCGCCAGCGACTCGGGCTCGTCCATTTCGCCGTCGCCGACGAAAGCCCATACCTTGCGTCCGGCGGTCTGCTGGATGCCGCGGTGTTCAAGGTAGCGCATGAAGCGCGCCTGGTAGATGGCGTTGACCGGGCCGAGGCCCATCGAGGCGTTGGGGAACTGCCAGAAATCCGGCATCAGGTACGGATGGCAATACGACGACAGGCCGGTGCCCGGGCCGCCGGTTTCGCGGCGGTAGTTGTTGAGCTGGTCTTCGCTCAACCGTCCCTCGAGCCAGGCGCGGGCATAGATGCCGGGCGACGCGTGAGGCTGGAAAAACACCGCGTCGCCGTTCTGGCCGGCGCGGAAAAAATGGTTGAAGCCGACTTCGAACAGATCGGCGATCGAGGCGTAGGTCGCGATGTGGCCGCCGAGTTCGGCGGCACCGCGGTTGGCACGCACCACCATTGCCAGCGCATTCCAGCGCACCAGTGCCGACACGCGGGCTTCGATGTCGAGATTGCCCGGAAACTGCGACTGTTCAGCCAGCGCGATGCTGTTGCAGTACGGGGTGTTCAGCACCGGCGGCATCGGCACCCGCCGCGCCCGCGCTTCGTCGAGCAGTTTGCGCAGCAGGTAGGTCGCGCGCTCGCGGCCACCGGATTCGATCAGGGAATTGAAGGCGTCCAGCCACTCGCGGGTTTCCACCGGGTCGGGATCGGCGGGCATCACCCGCCAGAAGGCGGCGGCCAGTTCGGACAGGTCGGTCATGGTGTGGTTCCTCCGCGCGCAAAAAAACGCGCGCATCCGGGAATGCTACGCGCAACGGCACAGAACGGGGTTTCGTATGTGCTTGTTTTTACGCATAATATAAGAATATAATTCCGTCTATTATGACAATCACAGCACGATATGCCGAAAATAGATCTTGATGCAACAGACTGGAAAATCCTCGCCCGGCTGCAGGACAACGCGCGGCTGACCAACGTCGAGCTCGCGCGCGCAGTCAACCTGTCGCCGTCGCCGTGCCTGGCGCGGGTGCGGCGACTGGAAGAGGGCGGGCTGATCAGTCGCTACGTGACGCTGCTCGATGCGCTGGCGCTGGGATTGACGGTGTCAGTGTTCATCCAGGTGCGGCTTGAGCGCCAAGTCGAAAAGGCGCTGGAGACGTTCGAGGGGGCGATCGCCGCGCGCCCCGAGGTCATGGAGTGTTACCTGATGACCGGCGATGCGGACTACATGCTACGGGTGATGGTGGCCGACGTACAGGCGCTGGAGCGCTTCATCGTCGATTTCCTGGCGAAGATTCCCGGTGTGGGCAACCTGAAATCGAGCTTTGCGCTGAAACAGGTCAAGTACAAGACCGCGTTGCCGTTGCCAGGCGCGGTGCCGGCAGTCAAGGCCGTGCGCGGCAGGCGACCGCGCTGAGCGCACGGTCGATGACGGCCGCGGTTAACGCCGCTTGACGTATGAGGGGCGTGCACCCGGCGGCGGGCCGGCGCGTTCGTCTTTGTGGCGGAAACTGATGCGACCCTTGTTCAGGTCGTAGGGCGAGATCTCGATGGTGACGCGGTCGCCGGCGAGGATGCGGATGCGGTGCTTGCGAATCTTGCCCGAGGCGTACGCGGTGACGGCATGGCCGTTTTCGAGCTTCACGCGGAACATCGTGTTGGGCAACACCTCGTCGATGACACC
Organism: Betaproteobacteria bacterium; assembly: GCA_003820645.1. Lineage (GTDB taxonomy): Bacteria > Pseudomonadota > Gammaproteobacteria > Burkholderiales > SG8-41. The sequence goes on along the minus strand of RPOR01000073.1, from coordinate 9,726 downwards.
CTCGTATTCGACCATCTCTTCCTTGGACATCAGGAAACTCCCTGTAGTGGGGTGAGGCGGTTGATGTACTGCATTGCCGGTGCGGGCAGGCTGCCCGCGCAGCCGTTACACAGCCTGCAGATTGACGGCGGATGACCGGCCGTCGGAGCCGCGCTCGATGTCGAACGAGACCTGCTGGTTTTCAGTCAGCGTTTTCATGCCGGCACGTTCCACTGCCGAGATGTGCACGAACACGTCTTTCGACTGATCCTGCGGCTGAATGAAGCCGAAACCCTTGGTGGCGTTGAAAAATTTTACGGTGCCGATGGTAGCCATGCGTGCTTCTCCGAAGTGGTGTGATTCGCGTCCGGGACCGGACGCGGCCTCAAATGACCAATTGGAGAAGACCAAACAGAGGCGCCCGCAAGGGGCGCGAAGAATAGACTGACATCCAACCGCCGGCGCGGAGTATGGGCTTACGAGCGCTGATTTGCAAGCATAATGGCGATGCGGCACGATGCGTTTGCTGCGTCACCGTCACCGCCGCCGCCCGCGGCTTCCGTGGCGAAGCACTGCCGGTGGTGAACATGAGTGCAGGCAGGACCGCGCTATCGCGCAGGCCCAACAGGAGTTGCTGCAATGACCGATCCCCGTTCGACCCGTTGTCCCAACATCGTGCTGATCCTCGCCGACAACCTTGGCTGGGGCGAACTCGGCTGCTACGGCGGCGGCCTGCTGCGCGGTGCACCGACGCCGCGGATCGATGCATTGGCCGGCGAAGGCCTGCGGCTGCTCAATTTCAATGTCGAGAGCGACTGCGTGCCGACGCGCTCGGCGCTGATGACAGGCCGCCACCCGATACGCACCGGGGCGCTGCAGTCGGTGCCGGCGGGCCTGCCGCAGGGCATCATTCCCTGGGAAATCACGCTGGCGCAACTGCTGAAACAGCAGGGTTACGCGACGTCGATCCATGGCAAGTGGCATCTCGGCGACCGGCCGGGGCGCTTCCCGACCGACCGCGGTTTCGACGAGTGGTACGGCATTCCGCGCACCACCAACGAAAGCATGTTCACCAGTGCCGCCGGCTACGATCCCGAAGTGACGCCGTTGCCGTATGTGCTCGAGGCGCGCGCCGGCGAAATCCCGCGCAATGTCGCGATCTATGACCTCGACATGCGCCGCCGCATCGACGGCGAGCTCGTCGCCCGGGCGCAGGATTTCATCAGCCGCCAGCATCAGGCGGGCAAGCCGTTCTTTGCCTACGTACCGCTGACGCAACTGCATTACCCGACGATTCCGCATCAGGATTTTTCCGGCAGGACCGGCGCCGGCGATTTTGCCGATGCACTGGCGGAAATGGATCACCGCGTCGGGCAACTGCTCGACACCGTGGCAGCGCTCGGCATCGCGGCCAACACCTTGTTCATTTTTGCCAGCGACAACGGCCCGGAGTTCCGCCGGCCATGGCGCGGCTCCGCCGGCATGTGGCAGGGCACTTATCACACGGCGATGGAAGGCGGCCTGCGCGCGCCGTGCCTGCTGCGCTGGCCAGGGCACATCCCCGCCGGCGGCGTTGCCAACGAGATCGTGCAAGTGACCGACCTCTACACGACGCTGGCACGCGTTGCCGGCGCCGCCGTTCCCGCCGACCGGCCGATCGACGGTATCGACCAGCTTGCGTTTCTGACCGGCAAAAGCGCGAAGTCCGCGCGGGAAGGGTTTCTGTTTTACATCAAGTCGGAACTGCGCGCGGCCAAGTGGCGCGACTGGAAAATGCACCTGGTCTGGGAGCCGGAGCCCAATGCCGGCGCGAACCACCTCGAATCGCCGCTGCTGTTCAACCTGATCCAGGATCCGAAGGAAGAAACCGACGTCAACACCACGGCGGGCTGGGCGCGCACGCCGCTGCGCCGGATGATGCACGAGTTCCAGGAAGGCCTGAAACGCAATCCGCCGATCCCGCCGGGGGCACCGGATGATTACGTGCCGGTGGTCAAAAAGGAGTGACGCCGTGCCGCGGCGTGCGTCCTGGACAGCGTCGGCCGCAGCTGCGGGAACAAATCCGGGGTGCCGCCTGTGTCTTGTCAAGCCGCGGGCTTTGTCCTAGTCTCTTCGCCTCGCATATTCCCTTTCATCCCAAACGGAGATGACCATGAACGACATGCTGCGTGAAGACATGCTGGCCCTGGTTTCCAACCGCACCAAGGTATCGCGGCGCGAATTCGTCGCCGGCTCGCTGGCCGCAGGATTTGCGCTGGCCGTGCAGCCGGTGTCGGCGCAAACCATGATCACCACCGACGCTGCCGGGTTGACCGCCGGCGAAGTCAAAATCCCGACCGCCAACGGCGACATTCCCGCCTATCGCGCGATGCCCGTCAACGGCACCAACCTGGCGACGATCCTGGTCGTGCAGGAAATTTTCGGCGTGCACGAACACATCAAGGACGTCTGCCGCCGCTTCGCCAAGCTCGGCTACCTGGCGATTGCGCCCGAGATGTATTTCCGCCAGGGCGATGTCTCCAAACTGAAGGACAACAAGGAAATCTTTGCCAAGGTCGTCAACTTCGTGCCCGATGCACAGGTGATGGGCGATCTCGATGCCGCAGTGGCGTGGGCGACGAAAAACGGCGGCGATGCCAAGCGCATCGGCATCACCGGTTTCTGCTGGGGTGGGCGCATCACCTGGCTGTATACCGCGCACAACAGGAACGTGAAGGCCGGCGTCGCCTGGTACGGCCGCCTGGTGGGTCAGGCCAGCGAGATGACGCCGAAGCATCCCATCGACCTGGTTGACCAGATCAACGCGCCGGTGCTGGGCCTTTACGGTGGCGCCGACGCCGGCATTCCCAACGACACGGTCGACCGGATGAACGCCGCGCTGAAGGAAAAGGGCAAGCCGTCGATGATCCATCTCTATCCCGATACACCGCATGCGTTCCACGCCGATTATCGGCCGAGCTATCGCAAGGCGCAGGCCGAGGACGGCTGGAAACGCGCCACTGCCTGGTTCAAGCAACACGGGGTGTAACCGCAGACACCAGCAGTACGACACAACGGGGCCCCGACGGGCCCCGTTTCAATTTGGGTTGTGCTAGTTTAGGGGCCACAAATGCGGCACCAACCAAAGGGAAGAACGACATGGCTACATGGTGCAAACTGTCGCAGACTTGGGGCGTGTTGCTGGGACGCATCTGCCTGGCCACGATTTTCCTGCAGTCGGGTTACGACAAGGTGTTCAACTTCGGCCGCACCGTCAAGCTGATGGCGGCGAAGGGTATTCCGATCCCGGAAATCCTGCTGGTGCCGGTGATCACCATTTTGCTCGCCGGCGGCGTCATGCTGCTGATCGGCTGGAAGGCGCGCTGGGCCGCGCTGGCGCTGATCGTATTCCTGATTCCGGCGACGCTGGTATTCCACAACTACTGGACCTATCCGGATGCGCAGTTCGTCAACCAGTTCCACCATTTCTTCAAGAACCTGGCCATTCTCGGGGGATTGTTGCTGGTGTTGGGCATGGGCTCGGGCGGCATGAGCCTCGACGGCAACCGGCATTGAGCGCGGCGATGAGCGGGACCCGCACAGCCTGGCCGCTGGCGCGTCGCGTCGACTGCATCGAGCCGTTCCATGTAATGGCGCTGCTGGCGCGGGCGCGCGAGCTCGAGGCCGCGGGCCGCAGCATCATTCACATGGAAATCGGCGAGCCGGATTTTCCGACGCCCGAACCGATCCGCACCGCCGGCGCGCGCGCCATCGAGCAGGGCAGGATTTTCTATACCCCGGCACTGGGCATGCCCGCGTTGCGCCGGGCGATCGCCGGGTTCTACCAGGCCCGCTATGGCGTTACCGTGGACGCCGGGCGCGTCATTGTCACGCCCGGCGCGTCCGGCGCCCTGCTGCTGGTGATGGCCGCGCTGGTCAATCCCGGCGACGAAGTGCTGCTGGCCGATCCCGGCTATCCGGCCAACCGCCATTTCGTGCGCCTGATGGACGGCGTGCCGATAGGCGTGGCCGTCGGCCCCGACAGCAATTACCAGCTGCGCGGCGAGCATCTGGAGCGGCACTGGACCCGGCGCACGGCCGCCGCGCTGGTGGCCACGCCGTCGAATCCCACCGGGACGCTGCTGACGCCCGCCGAATTGAATGCGATGGCGGAATTCACGGCCGCGCGCGGCGGTGCGCTGATCGTCGACGAGATTTACCACGGGCTGGTCTATGACGCCGCGGCACCGACCGCGCTGGCGCTGCGCGACGACGTGTTCGTCATCAACAGCTTCTCCAAGTATTTCAACATGACCGGTTGGCGCCTGGGCTGGATGGTCGCACCCGCACGCTATGTCGAGGCCATCGACCGCCTCGCGCAGAATTTTTTCCTGGCGGCGCCGACCCCGGCGCAGTACGCGGCGCTGGCCGCGTTCGAACCGGCGACGCTGGCGCTGCTCGACGCGCGCCGCGACGAGTTCCGCGCCCGCCGCGATTTCCTGCTGCCTGCACTGCGCGAACTGGGCTTCGGCGTGCCGCAGCTGCCGCAGGGGGCGTTCTACATTTACGCAAACTGCTCGCGGTTTACCGCCGACAGCTTTGGCTTTGCGCGGGAGTTGCTGGAACAGGCAGGCGTGGCGATTGCGCCGGGGGCGGATTTTGGCGACAACGCCGCGGCGGCCCATGTGCGCTTTGCCTATACGCAGCCGGTTGCCGTACTGCGTGAAGGCGTGGCGCGGATTGCGCAGTTTCTCGGGCGGTAATCGTTGTTCGGTTGGTTGAGGGTGCTTGGCCGGAATCAACCCGCCAGCGTGGCCGCACTCCTGCGCCCGGATCCGACAGCAACGGGGTCCTGTCCGCCGCAGAGGCGGCGCCATGCCAGCGAGCAGACAACCTGACCCAGATCAAGGGCCTCCCCGGCGGAGCTGTAAAAATCATAAAGATATGAATGCTCATGCATCCCGCGGCTGGGGCTGCGCTGGCGCGAAGGCAAGCCTGATGTTTTTGCTGGGGGCGGTCCTTGCCGGTTGTGCGACGGAGCCGACCGCCCCGGCGGCGCGCACTGCGCCGGAACGCCGGGCGGGCTCCGACATGCCCAGTATCCAGCGCGTCGCGCCGGCGATTCTGAGGCAAGAGCTTTTTGCGTCGACTGCGCCGGTCAGGCTGGTGGTCCGTGCGGCAGTCCCCGGAGAAGTCGACAGTGAGACCTACGAATCGATGCGGCGCGGTCTCGGCTGGGGCGCAGTGATCGGGGTGGTTTCCATCACCGAGGCTGTCGTACTTCCGTTTTCGATGTTCAGCGGGGGTGCCCTTCTGGGCGGCGTATTCGTGACCATCGGTGCGGCCTTGATCATGAGCGCCGAACGCGAAGTTCAGGAGCGTATCGTGCGCGCCGTGGGTGAGACGAACCTCGAGGCGCGGATACGCGTGGCATTTCGGGGACGGCTGGACGTCGCTCCTCCGGATGCCGACGACGTCCCGACGCTCGAGATCGTGACGCTCACCTATGGCGTGGTCGAGAACAAGGCAAGCCGGCAATTCTGCGTTTTTGCGGATATGCAGGTCATGCTGCACGTTGACGGTGTCGAGCGCTACCGGGATCGGTTGCTGATACTTCCCGAATTGCGCAGCACCGACACGCCCGCCCCCGATTGCCGCTTGCGCGACACCCTCGCCGAAAAAGAGGGGGAGGTCATACGCGCAGCGCTGGCAGGATATGCCGCCGCGCTGCCTGCGATCCTCGCCCGCAGACTGCCGGGCCTGCCATGGAAAAAATGAAGGCCATACTCGGCAGCGCGCTCTTGGCCTTGCTGGTGGCGGGCTGCGCCACGCCCAGGGAAAGCTGGGTCGCGGGCGACGCTGTGCTTGGTGAAGCCGCGATTCCGAAAGTGCGCGTGCTGAAGCGGCTGGTGCTGCTGCCGCCGACGTACGAGATCGACGGCAATATCGAACGGCCGTGGGTGAAGGAGACCGAGGACCAGCGCCTGCAGGCGGAGACAATCCGCTATCTCGGCGAATGGAAGGACTATCGGGTAAAGCCGGCGCTGGCGCCGGCCGTGCAGGAGGCACTGGCGCCGTCTGAACTGCGCGCGCGCTTGCTCGATCACCTTGCCGTCGCGTTCCCCGGGACCCGGCTCCCTGAAGCGCTTGCAACCGGGATCAGGCGGATCGCCGCGGCGCAGGAGGCTGACGGCGTGGTCGTGCTGGGCGCGCGCTACGTCGGCCTGAATGCCCAGCGCTGGGGTGCCATCTATGGCATCAGCTTCTTAACGATGGGAATCGGCCAATACGGTTATCTCGCCACGCTCGGCACTTACTTTACCGCGGCGGTCGTCGACGGATCGAGCGGAGAAGTTGTGTGGTGGGCGCGCAGCCAATGGGGGAGCTGGAGCGAACCGGCTGCTGCGAGCGACATCGGGCGGTTTGCCTTTGACGCGCTGCCGACTGCACTGCCGGACGCGTTGATCGAAGACCGCGGCAGCACTGTCCGCTGATTCGGTTATGAAGACCAGGCCCGGACGATCAGCGAGATGCCGCTCAGCACCAGCACTGCGCCCATCACGCGGATCACGGTGTCGCGTGACAGGTTAAGGTGCAGGTGGTGGCCAGCCCAGACGCCGAGCGCCATCACCGGCATCAGTGCGGCGGCGGCAACCAGCGCGGCCGGCGAATAAAGGCCGGCGGAGATGAACAGTGCGATGCGCGCGACCGTGGTGAACATGAAAATCACCGGCATCGTGGCGCGGATCTGGTCCGGGCTGCCGCTGCGGCCGGCGAGGTAGAACACGTAGATCGGGCCGCCGATGCCGAACACGGCTGACGTTGCGCCGCCGAAGGCGCCGATTGGTGCTGCAGCCCAGCCCGGCAGCGGAAAGCCCTGGCCGCGTTTCAGCACGTACGATGCGCCGAACAGCACCACGAACACGCCGAGGCCGCCGAGCAGCAGTTCCGGACGCAGTTGCACCAGCAGCCAGACGCCGGCAATGATGCCCGCCGCCATGAAGGGAATCAGCAGCATCAGTTCGCGCCGCATCACGTCGGCGCGCAGCCGCAGCCCCATGTTGATGGCGCCGACGCAATCGAGGATCACGAAGAAGGGGACGACAAACTTCAGCGGAAAAAGATGCGCCAGCAACGGCACGGCGATCAGCGTCGAGCCGAAACCCGAAATGCCGAACACGACATACGCTGCGAACACGATCAGCGGCGCAAAGATCAGGATTTGGGGCTGCAGCAGGTCGGAGATCGGCATTACCAGGCTGCAGAAAAAGTGATGAGCGGGCGCGTTGGGAGCGAAGCGACTGAGCGCACACGCTTACAAGAGTTTGATTCCATGAGCATCAGAAATTCCGGAACGCCGACTAGTGTGATGATGCCGACTTTTTAATAGTCGGTTCCGCCGAGTATAACCGGTAGAATTCGCGCTACCGCCCGCCGACTTACCGCTTACCGCTCACGCCTCACCCTTGACCCCTTGATGACCCAACTGATCCTGATCCGCCACGGCGAAACGCTGTGGAATACCGAGCGCCGCATGCAGGGCCAGCTCGACAGCCCGCTGACCGGGCGCGGGCTGTGGCAGGTGCAGCAACTCGCTGCGCGGCTGCAGTCGCTGCCGTTTACGTCGCTGTATTCCAGCGACCTGCCGCGCGCGCGGCTGACCGCGCAGTGCATCGCCGATGCCACCGGCCATACCATCGTCGACGACGAGCGGCTGCGCGAGCGCCATTTCGGCGTGTTCGAGGGGCTGACCCGGGCCGAGATGGCGGCGCGCGATCCGCAAACTTATCTGCGTTTCATGTCGCGCGATCCGCACTACGCAGTGCCCGGCGGCGAGAGTCCCGCGGCGTTTTTTGCGCGCAGTTGCGCGGCGCTGGAGGAATTGGCGGTGCGCCACGCCGGTGAAACGATCGCGGTGGTGACCCATGGGCTGGTGCTCGACAGCGCCTACCGCGCCGCGACCGGACTTGCGCTGGAAGCACCGCGCCCGGTGCCACTGGTCAATGCCAGCCTGAACTGGTTCACCTGGGCTGGCGGCCGCTGGAGCGCTGGACGCTGGGGCGATGCCGATCATCTGGGCGCCGATGGCGTCACCATTTTTGGCGACGGCAGCGTTTGAACATATATAATAAAAACATATAGTTACATATTATCGCAGCCGTCGCCGACGTCGCCAGTGTCCAACACCGAATCTGTGATCGTGGTCCATGGCCTGTGGGTGCACGGCCTGATCATGGGCTGGCTCGCGCGCCGCATCGCGCGCTGCGGATTTGCTGCCCGCACCTATTCCTATCCGTCGCTGCGGCTGACGCTCACTGAAAACGCCGAACGCCTCGCGCACTATTGCGCCGGCCTTGCCGTGCCGCGGGTGCATATCGTCGCCCACAGCATGGGCGGGCTGGTTGCGCTGAGAATGCTCGAGACCGACCGCAGCGTGCGCTGTGGCCGGCTGGTGCTCATCGGCACGCCATACACCGGGAGTTTTGCCGCGCAGCGCCTGGCCCGGTTCCCCGGCGGCCAGGCGCTGCTCGGCCGCAGCATCGCCGAATGGCTGGCCCGGCCGCGCCCGGTGATCGATGGCGCCATCGAGGTCGGCGTGATCGCCGGCACGCGCGGCATCGGTCTCGGCCGGCTGGTCGCACCCGGGCTGCCGCAGCCCAATGACGGCGTGGTGACGCTCGCCGAAACCATGATACCCGGCGTGACGCAGCAAATTGCATTGCACGTCGGGCACAGCGAAATGCTGGTATCGCGCGCGGTGGCGCGGCAGTGCGGCGCATTCCTCCGCGATGGCCGGTTCGAGCCGGCGGCAGGGGGGCGATCATGATGCGCAACGCCCTGCTGTTGACGGTTGCGTTGCTGTGTTCGGGTTGCGGCAATCTGGGCTATTACCTGCACTCGGTCAGCGGCCAGCTGGAAATCTGGCAGCGCGAGGTACCGATCGACAGTCTGCTTGCCGATCCGTCGCTTGCGCCGCCGTTGAAGGCGCAACTCGAGCGCGCACTGCGCATCCGTGACTACGCCAGCCGGGAGCTCGGCCTGCCCGACAATCGCAGCTATCGCTCCTATGCGGATCTTGCCCGCCCGTTCGTGGTGTGGAATGTGTTTGCCGCGCCGGAATTCTCGACCGAGCCGCGGCAGTGGTGTTTCCCGGTGGTCGGCTGTGTCGGTTACCGCGGCTATTTCGCCGAGGCCGAAGCGCGTGCCTACGCGAGCACCCTCGCCGCCGGGGGCGACGACGTCTATGTCGGCGGCGTGCCGGCCTATTCGACCATCGGCTGGTTTGCCGATCCGGTGCTCAATACCTTTATCCACTATCCGGAGCCGGAACTGGCGCGCCTGCTGTTTCACGAACTCGCGCACCAGGTGCTCTACGTGCAGGGCGATACGGTGTTCAACGAATCGTTTGCGACCGTGGTCGAGCAGGCCGGCATTGCGCGCTGGCTGGTGACCCACGGCAGTGATGCGGACCGTGCGCGCTTTGCGCAACTGCAGCGCTTCCGCGCCGATTTCCGCGTGCTGGTGACGCAGACGCGCACGGAACTCGCGGCGCTGTATGCCGGCAACGCTGCGGCCGCCGACAAGCGTCGCCGCAAAGCGGAGCTGCTGGCGGCCCTGAAGCGGGCCTACGAAGCGCGCAAACTCGACTGGGGCGGCTTCGCCGGCTACGACCGCTGGTTTGCACAGCCGCTGGGCAACGCGCATCTGGCTGCGGTGGCGATCTACACGCAGCGGGTACCGGCATTACATGCGCTGCTCGAGCAGCAG
>RPOR01000072.1 GCA_003820645.1 Betaproteobacteria bacterium | reverse complement strand
TCACGCGAGGTCGAAGCGGTCCAGGTTCATCACCTTGGTCCAGGCCGCCACGAAGTCACGCACGAACGCCTGCTGCGAGTCGCTGCACGCATAAACTTCCGCGAGGGCCCGGAGCTGGGAGTTTGAACCGAAGACGAGATCGACGACGGTACCCGTCCATTTGATCTCACCCGTTGCCCGATCGAGCCCCTCCAACACGCCTTCAGAGGTGGCGGACTTCTGCCACTTCGTGCTCATGTCGAGGAGATTCACGAAGAAGTCATTGGTCAATGTTTCGGGTCGCTTGGTGAAAACACCGTGCCTGGACTGCCCGACGTTCGCATTCAGGGCGCGCAGGCCGCCGATCAGAACCGTCATCTCAGGGGCAGTCAGCGTCAACAACTGCGCCTTGTCCACCAGCAACTCAGCCACCGCTCCCTCGAGTCCCTTGCGGGCGTAATTGCGGAAACCGTCTGCGATCGGCTCCAGCACTGCGAACGCGTCCACATCGGTCTGCTCCTGCGATGCATCCATGCGCCCCGGTGAAAAAGGAACCTTCACGTCCTGGCCGGCCTTCTTCGCCGCTGCCTCGACGGCTGCGCAGCCGCCCAGAACGATCAGGTCCGCCAGCGAAACCTTCTTGCCACCGCTCATTGATCCTGACTGCGCGCCGTTGAAGTCCTTCTGGATGGCTTCCAGCTTCTGCAGGACATTGGCCAATTCAGCCGGCTGATTGACTTCCCAGTTCTTCTGCGGCGCGAGACGAATGCGTGCGCCATTGGCACCGCCACGCTTGTCGCTGCCACGGAAGATCGAGGCCGACGCCCAGGCCACCGTCACCAGCTGCGAGATGGACAGGCCTGAGGCGAGGATTTTGGCTTGCAGGGCCGCAATGTCCTTCTCATCGATCAACTTGTGATTGACCGCGGGAATAGGGTCTTGCCAGATCAGCTCTTCCGCAGGCACTTCCGGGCCGAGATAGCGCGGGCGCGGGCCCATGTCGCGATGCGTCAGCTTGAACCACGCCCGGGCAAACGCGTCGGCGAACTCGTCAGGGTTCTTGTGGAAACGCCGTGAGATCGACTCGTAAATCGGATCCATGCGCATTGCCATGTCAGCGGCGGTCATGATGATCGGTACCCGCTTCGAGGCATCGTGCGCGGCCGGTGCCATATTGCTGTCGGTCGCCTGTTTCGGCGTCCACTGATGGGCGCCAGCCGGGCTCTTGGTCAATACCCAATCGTTGCCGAACAGCATATCCAGATAGCTCATGTCCCATTTCGTCGGAGTCGGAGTCCAGGAGCCTTCGAGACCGCTGCCGATCTGATCGCCGCCTTTGCCCGTACCATGAGCGCTCTTCCAGCCCAGGCCCTGCTGCTCTATCGGCGCGGCTTCGGGCTCGGGACCGACCAGTTTCGCGTCGCCGGCACCGTGGCATTTGCCAAATGTGTGGCCACCGCAGGTAAGCGCCACCGTTTCTTCGTCGTTCATGGCCATCCGCTCGAACGTCTCCCGCACATCCCGGGCGGATCCGAGCGGATCCGGGTTGCCGCCGGGGCCTTCCGGGTTGACGTAAATCAGACCCATCTGCACCGCAGCGAGCGGATTTTCGAGATCGCGTTCGCCGGAATAGCGTGCTTTGTCGTCCAGCCACTTGCTCTCAGCCCCCCAGTAAACGTCTTCTTCCGGTTCCCAGATGTCCTCACGCCCTCCGGCGAAACCGAAGGTCTTGAATCCCATTGACTCCAGGGCGACGTTGCCGGTGAGAATCATCAGGTCGGCCCATGAAATTTTCCGGCCGTACTTCTGCTTGATCGGCCAGAGCAGCCTGCGCGCCTTGTCGAGGTTGACGTTATCCGGCCAGCTGTTCAGGGGCGCAAAGCGCTGGTTGCCGCTCCCTGCACCGCCGCGACCGTCGCTGGTGCGGTACGTGCCGGCGCTGTGCCACGCCATGCGAATGAATAAAGGGCCGTAATGGCCGTAATCTGCCGGCCACCAGTCCTGCGAGTCAGTCATCAGCGCGTGAAGGTCTTTCTTCACGGCGTTCAGTTCGAGACTCTTGAACTCTTCGGCGTAGTTGAAATCCCCGCCCATGGGATTAGACAGGGCGGAATGCTGATGCAGGATGTCGAGTTGCAACTGGTTCGGCCACCAGTCCCGATTCGACGTGCCGCCACCGGCCTTGTGAATAAAAGGGCACTTTGCTGCGGTTGACATGTGTTCTCTCCTTTGATCGTTTGCGCACAACTGCTCGGTCTGGTTTGGAATCCGAGAACCGATCAATGAAATGTGCCTGCGAAAGCTCACTGATGATGGACCCTATTGACAGTCCGGGGTCCAGCTTAGACACGGGCTCGAAATGGGTCTAATTGATTGTCGTCATCATTATCATAGATGTTGACTATTCGATAATGTGACCTCGTAACTATTTGTTTCTATATATATTTATATCAATTCGCATTGCGCAGCAGTGTGCCGGTGGCGTAGCTGACGGGCTACGGCACCAGGGTTCTGCGGACGCCGTGGGGGAACAACAGCAACATCCCCTCACCGGCAATCGATACAACGCTGCCCCGAACACCGAACATCATGATCCGAAGCAGCATGGGGATGTCCCCGGCATCCGTGTCAGCGCAGTCGCCACGCCCAAGCACTGACAGCGCGCGTCAGTGCGGCACTGCAATTGGCCGCAACCGCACGGCACAACCGGCAGCATCGCTGCGACGGCGCGCCTATTTGTGCGCAATCGGTTTGTCCGTAAACAGGTAGTCTTTCATTTCTTTCGAAAACGTCGGGTCCTGGCGGCGAATCCATTCCAGCACCATCGCAGCATGCTCCTTTTCCTCGTCGCGGTTGTGCGCAAGGATCGCCTTCAGTTCCGGATCCTTGCATGCATCGGCACGCTGGTTGTACCAGTCCACGGCCTCCAGCTCTTCCATCAGTGAAACGATTGCCCGGTGCATATCGCGGGTCGCATCGGAAAGTTCGTTAACGGGCTCGTGATAACCAACACTGGACATCGCGCTCTCCTAATTTTGTTGAATGATCGGTAACTGCTGAACGGAATGAGATTCTGGCATGAAAATTCGTGTCGATAGGGGATAGCGTAAAGATTTTCGGGCATTACTCAGGGCCGCTCCCGCGAACTGCCCCCCAGAACAGAAAACAACCGCTGTGCTGCGCACGCGACCGTAGCATCGGTCGGTCACAAGCTCATGCGCGGAGCGCAGCGCCGACCATCGATACCACAATGTTACGGAAATGCCGGAATCGTCGGCTCGACCCCCTTGACCTCTGCTTCGGGATGGTGTCGCTTGATCAGCTGCGTGATTTCCTCGACCCGGGCAACAGGCACGTCGATCATCATCAGCAATTCACCCTTGGCGATGGCCCGTTCGAAACGCTTCAAGCGCGTGTTGCCCACATTCATGCCCACCATGCCGCCCAGCCAAGCCCCTACCCCGGCGCCGGCCAAAGTACTCGCCAGAATCACACCGCCAGCGATCACGAGATTGGCCGCCGGTAACGAAATCGCGACGAGGCCGGCGAGAGTCCCAGCTACCCCACCCATCGCGAGTCCGCGCTGTGTCGCCGGTAGAAAATCGGATTTCTGTAATACCGAAGCCTCCGGCAAGGCTTCCAGCGGTGTCCCGCGTTTGGCGAGAACATGCATGTGTCGTTCCTCCACGCGTGCCAACAGCAATTCATCTACGATTGCCTTTGCGCTGGCAACATCCGGAGCAAGAAAATAAAGGCGCTTCATTTTGCGGTCTCCTCGTGATTTCCGACAATTCTGCCAACGCCCTGCCGCCCTCCGTCTCAGGAGGGCCGGTCCAAGGCCTGGTAACGACTGGTTCCAAAAAATAAGCATAGCGCGCGAGTGAACGATTCGATTTGACCCAGATCAAGTCCGACTGCGTACCCAGCGCAGGCTTTGCCCCACAGGGTGAGGTGCGGCAAATTCACCGCATCAGGCCTCGCCTTGTAGCGAACCGTCCGAAAATCTCGAATATTAATCGCGATGCAGTTGCACTACATGCCGCTGCCCGGCCGGGGAACGAGCAGAATCGGCACCGCAGAAAGCCGCGCCACGCCATCGGCCACGCTACCGAGCAAGAGCCGCTCCGCACCCCGGCGTCCGTGTGTCCCCAACACCACCACATCGGCAGGCCAGTGTGCCGCTTCGTCCGCGATCGCTGCCGCGATGTGCTGAGTGGGCGCAGTGGTTTCCAGCAGCTTGATTTCCGCCGCAACCCCGGTGGTGCGCACATGCTCGCGGGCAGCGGCGAGTACCCGTTCCCCCGCTGCACGGCGCGCTTTGGCAATTGTGTCGATGTCGATGGCGAGTTCTGGCGCCAAAGGAAGCCAGCCCATATCCAATACATGGATGATGCGCAGCGCAGCGGACAGCCCCCTAGCCAGGTCGGCGGCATGCTTCACCGCGTGCCCGGATCCAGCACTCTCGTCTATGGCAACCAGAATCCGTGTATACATCATGCCTCCTTCGGCTCGGTGAACATCATGAAACTCCGTACGGCACCCAGGTTCTCGTCGCTGCCATGGCGTGTCTGTTTGCGATCCGCCGGCCGTGTTCAAAACCGGTTTTGCGCGATCTGGCCGACGGTCACCGAGGCGAGCAACAGATAGACCAGAAAACTCAATCCCGCTCCAAAAACGAACGATCCGCCATGGTGATAGCGTTTTGCCATGGGAATCAGCTCATGAACGCTGACGAAGATCATCGCCCCGGCGGCAAAGGCCAGGAATTGGGCGTTGAGCCCAGGCGCGATCCCCACTGCCACGAGCCCGATGATCGCACCCAGGGGTTCGGCCAGTGCGGAAAGCAGCGCTGCGCCGAAGAGGAAGCTTCTGCTCTTCAGCATCACTGCCGGCACCGCCATGACGAATTCCTCCGGCAAGTTGTGAAGTGCGATCCCCAGTGCCACCAGCACGCCCAGCTCCGGTGATGCCACGTAGGCGTTGGCCATGGCAAATCCTTCCGGTATATCGTGCAGAATCAGCCCTAAGGCGACGAGATAGGCGGACCGGATCAGCGCCGCGTCCATCCTCCCCCGTTCTTTCACCAGGTGCGTATGCGGTATGACGAAATGGGCAAGCCAGACCAGCGCTGCGCCGGCGCTGACGCCGCCGGCCGTCGCAACAGGACTCATTGCTGCATTTGCCTCCGGAATAAGCTCCAGTGTCGAAATCAACAACATAATGCCCGCGGAGAACCCGATGCCGGCGGCGATCGCTCTGGGGTTTTCACGCAGTTTCAGCGCCAGCGCAACCCCTAGACAGGTCGTCACGAACGACAACAGCGACAGCAGAATGACTGCAGCATGGGTGCTATTCACGGTCCGGCTCCGGCGTATTGGTATCCACTCTCGGCCACATCGCGGCGCTCGCTGCCGGTGACGGCGGCACCATCACTGGACACGTGCGCGTACGGCCAGAAATGCACCGTGGCCCGTGCCGTCGCTGACCGGTTCAATTTCCCGGATCTCGGACGGCGGTGCAGCCAATGTTTGTACCCAGGTCAATTCGCCAAAACCGGTTTCCATGAGCAGCGCTTTGACTTCAGCAGCAGAAAAGAATTTCGCTTCACGGTAGAACACGTTCTCCGCCTGATGGGCTAAGTAGTGCTGCCCGAGCGGGCTTTCACGGTCTATCAGACCGATGACGATGGTCCCCGCAGGCCGCAGCACCCGCACCGCTTCCTGCAACATGGCCCGGGCATTTTCCACGAAGCAGATTGTGGTCACCAGCAGCGTATAGTCGAAGGTGCCGCGCGCAAACGGCAGCGCCTCGGCAATGGCGCGCACGCCGCATACACCGCGCGAGCGCGCGTAGCTCAGCATCTCGGCAGCCGGATCGATGCCGAATTCGACACCCAGCGGGCCGGCGAAGCGCGCGGTGCCGACGCCGATTTCGAGTCCGCGACCGCGCCACGGCAGTAGCGCGCGCACGGCCAGCAGTTCCGACAGATAGGCAGCCCGGTGGCGCTCGAACCAGTCTTCGTAACGCTGATGGTGGCGGACGAAGGGTTCGGTTCTGCCGCAACCAAGCGATGACTCGGTTGTCATGACTCAATGTTCCAGCACGAGCTTCACAGCAAGCATCAGCATGGCACCAATGACAAAAGCCGCAAAGTGGATGATATTGGCCTTGAGATCCGTATGCGTCTTGACCTCGGGGATCAGATCGGATGCCCCGATGTAGATGAAGTTGCCGGCAGCGAACGGCACCAGGAATGACACGTCAAACCGGAACGACACGAAGTAGGCAATGACGCTGCCGACCAGGAAGGTCAGCGCGGACAGCACGTTGTAGAACAGTGCCTGGCGCCGCGGCCAGCCGCCATGCACCAATACCCCGAAATCGCCGAGTTCCTGCGGCACCTCGTGCGCTGCGGCCGCGAGCCAGGTGATGATGCCCAGACGGATGTCGATCAGAAAGGTCCCGGCCACCGCCAGCCCGCCGAGGAAATTGTGCAGCCCGTCACCGATCAGGATCAGGTAGCTGAGCGGCTTTTTGCAGGCAACCTCGGCACGGTGGCAATGGTGCCAGTGCAGGAATTGCTCAAGCCCGAAAAATGTCGCGAAGCCGGCAAGGACCAGGGCGTAGACAATGACATCTTCGAGGCCTGCCGCGAGCCCCGTCGGAATCATGTGAAAGAAGGCACCGCCCAGCAGCGAACCGGCGGCGAATGCCACCAGCGGCAGCAGGATGCGCTGGAGGGTTTGTTCACTCAGCACCAGCGTCACGCTGCCCACCAGCGCGATGGCGCTCATCAACAGCCCGCTCCCGACGATCCACAGCAATACCGGATCCATCTCCAACCCCTTCCTGGATGCGTGCTCAGAGCAACGTCTTCAAGGCCGCAATGAAGCGTGCATTATCGTCGGGCAAGGCAGTGGTAACACGCAGGTACCCGGAGCCGAGATGCCGATCGTTCAGCGGCTTCACCAGAATATTGTGTGTCTTCAGCTGTTCGGCAAGCACCGTTGCATCGTGCGGCGCAAAATCAGCGAGAAAAAAATAAGTCTCCGTCGGATATGTGCGCACACCCAAGCCGCGCAGCTGCGCTGCGAGCGCCCCGGCCCAGGCGCGCAATTGCACCGCGCGCGCATGGATCCTGTCCTCATGCATGAGCGTGGCAATGGCCGCCGCCTGACTCGGGCGGGCAAGAGGGTAGGCATCGTTGTGCCCGTTCAGGTCGTCGGCGATCGCCGCGGGCAGTATCGCGTAGCCGACGCGGAAACCCGCCAGGCTGTGCGCCTTGGACAGGGTGCGGGTCACCAGCAGATTGGGGTACTCGGGCACCAGATGCGCCACGGATGCGCCGGCCATGCCGATGAATGCCTCGTCGACGAGGAAGCGCGTGTCCGGATGACGGCGCAACAGCCCCAGCAAAGGCGCCATGTCGAACACACCGCCGTTGGGGTTGTTGGGGTTCACGATGACCACGAGCGTGGTGCCGTCCGGAACCGCCAGCTGACCGAGGTCAAATGCGAAATCCTGTGCCGGCTGGAGGCGGGTCTCGGTGTAATGCCGGGCAATCTCGGGAAACAGCGCATAGGTCGGCGTCAGCAGGTGGACCTGCTGGCCGAAGCGGTCAAATAGCTGGCGCAGGATCAGTTCCGAACCGGCGTTGATGTGTATCAGCCTGTCGGCAACGCCGGCCTGCGCGCTGATCAGTTGCCGCAGCGGCGCCGAATAGGGCTCGGTGTAATAGTTGCCGTGCGGCACTTCCGCCCGGGCTGCAGCGATCGCTTCCTCGAGCGGCGGCAGCGGGTTTTCGCACAGCAGCAACTTGATGCCCTGAAAGGTGCCGCCACCTTTTTCCGCTTTGGCACTCATCAACCGCCCCCACCGCGCCGACGACGGCCGTCGCCACATCCGCCGCCGGCAGGGCGTTGCGCGGCACGCTGGAATGCAGGCAGATGGCGCTGCTGCGAGGCCTCCTGGAGATTGCGTAAAACCGTGAGAATGTCCGGGCGCCGGGATGCCGCAAGCAAACGCTCATACATCGCGCCATTGGCAATCTCGGCGGCCACGCCCGCTGCGCAGGCTGCTTGCAGATCGGCATAGCGCTCGACTTTGCCCGGCCAGGAGTTTGGCGGTATCGGCAGCCCGTAGTGCGCAAACAACGCACACAGCGCCTCGATGTGGCGTGCCTCGGCTGTGCGGATATTGCTGAACGGCGGCACCTCGCCGAAGTCGGCGATCACCTGGTCATAGGTCGCCCAGGCCCGGTATTCGTCGTCGAGCGCCTCCTTGAGGGCGCAAATCTCAGGTTCCGTCAGTCCGTTCATTCCCCCCCCCGAACAAGCAATAACACAGAACCAATGCCACCCGAAATACCGGCTGCGAGTGGGGCGCCAGCATTCTGCTCACCCCTGGTGCGGTGTCAGACACGTACACGCCGCTCCGGGATCACTTCCCGGTCGAAGTGGGCTGGTTCTTCTCGGAACGAAACATCCTGCAGCAACTGCGAACTGCGCGGTACGGCAGTCATCACATGCTGCTCGTCAGCAACCGGACAACCGGCGTTGGAAGTCACTTTACTTTTGTCGCTCATGACGCGCTCCTTCTTGGCAATCGAGCACTGAAAGGAAATACTGCGTCTGCTACGGAATGGCATCAGTTAATGCCTTGACGGCATGAATCCTGACATTGCGCACCCCAACGCAATTTGATCTGGAGCAAGTCCAATGCTCATTTACGACAGAATTCATGAACGCGACGCCATTACAGCAGGTCGCGGATCCGTGCCGGGATTACCCGCTGTAATCCACGGGAACATTCTCGTGGGCTATTACATTATTTGACCTTGGAAACCGGCTGCTGCCACCGCTCCGCCGCCGCATCATCCGTCACCCGCGCATCCACCCAGCGCCCGCCCTGCGGCGTGATTTCCTTTTTCCAGAACGGCGCCCGGGTTTTCAGGTAATCCATGATGAATTCGCAGGCGGCGAAGGCGTCGCCGCGGTGCGCGCTGGCAACGATCACCAGCACGATCTGGTCGGTGGGCTTGAGCGTGCCGACGCGGTGGATCACCAGCGCGTCGAGCACTTCCCAGCGGCCACGCGCCTCATCGATGATGGCCGCGATGGATTTCTCGGTCATGCCCGGGTAATGCTCCAGCGTCATCGTCGCGACGCTGTCGCCGTCGTTGACGTCGCGCACCACGCCGACGAAGCTCGCGATGGCGCCGATTTTCGGACGGCTGCGGCGCATCGCGGCGATCTCGGTGCCAACGTCAAAATCTTCCTGCTGCACACGCACCTTCATCGCCACCCTCCTACCCGCCGGTGACCGGCGGGAAAAATGCCACCTCGTCACCATCGGATACCGGCGTATCCGCCGTCGCGACGGTCTGATTGACTGCTGCGCGCAGGTTGCGGCCTTCGGCCATTTCCTTCGCCCAGGCGCCGCCACGCTGCGCGAGATGGGCGCGCAGCGCGCCCAGCGTGTTGACGCTCGCCGGCTGCGCCAGTTGTTCCTGACCGGTACCCAGTGCTTCGCGGAGCCGGGCGAAATAAAGCAGCGTGATCATGCGCCTGCCCTCATTTCAGCCCCAGCTGCCGCAGGATGAAAGCGGCGATCGCACCCGGCGCGTTGAGGTCGAGCTGCGGCAGTGGGGTGTTCAGTTGCGCATCGCTGGCGACGGCGACGATGTTCTTGTCGTGCGGATGGATCAGCGCCTCGCCGACTTCGGCGCGGTAGACCTCCAGCTTGGGAATGCGCTCATGCTTGAAACCCTCGACCAGCAGCAGGTCGCAGGGCGACAGACGCTCGAGCTGCTCGGTCAGGCTGGGCTCCGGTGCGCCGCGCAGTTCGTGCATCAGCGCCCAGCGCCGCGACGAAGTCACCAGCACTTCGGTGCAGCCGGCATGGCGGTGACGGTACGAATCCTTGCCCGCCTGGTCGACATCAAAGGTATGGTGGGCGTGCTTGATCAGCGACACTTTCAGGCCGGACTGCACGAACAGCGGGATCAGCTTTTCGATCAGCGTGGTCTTGCCGCTGCCGGAATAGCCGGCGAAGCCGAATATTTTCATTTGTGCTCAGGCCTGTGGATCAAGGGGCAATATTACCAGCGCCCCGGACGGGAATCGTTGCACGCCTCCGCCCGGCATCGTCAGGCCGGCCTGGCGGGCGTGCGGGTTTCGTCAGCCGGCATCAGGTGTATCCCTTCGGCGAGCAGGGATACGCCGATCTCCACGCCCTGCGCGATGCCATTGCGACGCGCAGTGTGTGCCGGAACGGTCAGGAACAGCGGCGGCCGGTCCGGGCCATTGACGGCCACGGTCAGCGCAACATTTTCGCCGAGCGGCAGACATTCCAGCACCGCGCCGGAGACCGGGTTCTCGCGCTCGCCGCGCGAGGGCCGGTCGCGCCGGTGCAGCACGATGTGGCCCTGCGGAATGACCCAAGTCACCTGCTGCCCCACCGCAAAATCTCGCTGCAGCCGCGCTTCCAGCCGGTGTTTGCGCCATTCGATGAAGGTCACGCCGCGGGCGCTATCGTGCGCAAGCACGCCGGCGCGGAACACGTTGCGCAGGCCGACGAGCTGCGCAACCTCCACCGTTCCCGGACGCGTCATCACGTCGTACGGCGCCCCGGACTGCAGCGTGCGGCCCTGGTGCAGCACGCACAGCCGGTCGGCGAGCATCAGTGCCTCGTCGAGATCGTGGGTCACCAGGATCACCGGCATCGCCAGCTCGCGGCGCAGTTCGGCCAGTTCGCGGTAGAGCCGCTGGCGCGTTGCGCGATCCACTGCGGAGAACGGCTCATCGAGCAGCAGCACCCGCGGCTCGCGCGCCAGCGCACGCGCGACCGCGACGCGCTGCTGCTGGCCGCCGGACAGCGCCGCGGGCACGCGATCCTCCAGCCCCGACAGCCGCACCCGTGCCAGCACGTCGCGCGCGCGGCGCTCGCGTTCGGCGACGGGCAGTTCGAGCATGGCTTCCATGACGTTATGCAATGCGCTCAGGTGCGGGAACAGCGCGTAGCTCTGGAACACGTAACCGACGCGGCGGCGGCGCGCTGCGACAAACACGTCGCGCTGCGCATCGAACCAGCAGTCGCCGTTGCAGGCGATCGCGCCATCCCTGACCCGCAGCAGCCCGGCAATTGCGCGCAGGATGGTGGTCTTGCCGCTGCCCGAAGGGCCGACCAGCGCCAGCACCTCGCCCGGTGCGCAGTCGAGCGCGGCATCGAGCGGGATCGGCCCGCTCTGGCACAACCGGACATGGATGCCGTGATCAGCCACGGCGGCGCAACCGTGAACGCGAAGTGGTGAAATAGGCTGCTCCGATGGCGATCAGCGAAATCAGCAGCAGCGCAGCGGACATCACGCCGGCACCCGCGGTGTCGAAGGCCTGCACGCGATCGTAAATCGCAATCGCGACGGTCTTGGTCTCACCGGGGATGCTGCCGCCGACCATCAGCACCACACCGAACTCGCCCAGGGTGTGGGCAAACGTCAGCACCATCGCTGACAGGATGCCGGGCCAGGCCAGCGGCAACTCGATGCGCCACAGCGTGCGCCAGCGCGACAGGCCGCAGCAGGCCGCGGCGTCGCGCACTTCCGGCGCGATCGACTCGAAACCGCGCTGCATCGGCTGGATCGCGAACGGAATGTTGAATAGTACCGAGGCGACCAGTAAACCTTCGAAACTGAACACCAGCGGCCGGCCGACCCAGGATTCATAGAACTGGCCGACGGGCGATGCGCCGCCCATCGCCACCAGCAGGTAATAACCGAGCACCGTCGGCGGCAGCACCAGCGGCAGCGCCAGCAGTGCCTCGACCCAGGCTTTGCCGCGGAACTGATGCGCCGCCAGTGCATGCCCGGCCCAGATACCGAGCGGCAGCAGGATCAGCACCGTCCAGGCGGCGAGTTTCAGTGAAAGGCCGAGGGCGGACCAGTCCATGATTTATTGCGCTGCCGCGGCCGGCAGCAGGAAACCGTAGCGTTCGAATATGTTCCGCGCGACCGGTTGCTGCAGGTAGGCATAGAACGCGCGCGCAGTCTCCCCCGCGCCTTTGACCAGCACCATGCGCTGGCGCAGCGGCTGGTGCAGATCCTCCGGCAGCAACACATAGCGGCCCTGTTGCACGACGCTCGGCGACAACGCCAGCGAGTACGCAAAAATGCCGCCCTGCGCCGAACCGCTGGCGGCGAACTGTGCCGCCTGCGACGCGTTCTCGCCGAGTACCAGTTTGCCCTGCAACGCATCCCACAACCCCAGCTTGCGCAAGGCCTGTTCGGCCGCGCGGCCATAGGGCGCGTGTTCGGGATTGGCAATGGCAAAACGGCGAATCCGGTTGTCGGCGATTGCGGCTTTGAGGCCGGCCATCCGCGCATCGACCTGCAGCGACGATCCCCGCGGCGCAAACAGCACGATGCGTCCGGTCGCGTACAGC
Organism: Betaproteobacteria bacterium; assembly: GCA_003820645.1. Lineage (GTDB taxonomy): Bacteria > Pseudomonadota > Gammaproteobacteria > Burkholderiales > SG8-41. The sequence goes on along the minus strand of RPOR01000072.1, from coordinate 3,181 downwards.
GCGCCGCGGTCCACCGTTTTTCCCGCCTGGTGCAGGCGGAACACGAATTCCTCATCCGCCGACAGGAACAGCTGGAACGGCGCGCCCTGCCCGATCTGGCGGAAATAATTGCCGGACGAACCGAACGAGAGCCGAACGTCGCTTTGCGTATCGCTGCGGAAGCGCGCGGCGATTTCCTCCAGCGCGAATTTCAGGTCGGAAGCCGCGGCGACGGCGGGATGGTCGTTCTGCGCATGGACCGCGCTGACCGGCGCCATCACACCCAGCAGCGCATTAAACAAATATATCATTAAAAACAATGACTTATAATATCCCATCAGAACGCACTCAACGGCAGGCAGACGTGGCGCGTGCCCGCGCCGCCCACGGTCACTGCGGTAACCGCGACCGCGACGCCATAAATCCGCTGCAGCTGCGCTGCGGTCATGACCTCGGCAGCGGCGCCGCAGGCCACCAGTTCGCCTTGATGCAACATCGCCACGCGATCCGCGCACAGGAATGCATGATCGGGGTCGTGGGTGGACAGCAGCACGCCGATACCCTCGTCGGCCAGCGCGCGGATGCGCTCGAGCACGCGCACCTGGTTGCCGAAATCGAGATTCGCAGTCGGCTCGTCCATGATCACCATGCGCGCGTCCTGCGCCAGAGCGCGCGCGATCAACACCAGTTGCCGTTCACCGCCGGAGATCTGCGTGTAGACCGCATCGGCCAGGTGCGCGAGACCCAAGCGCCTGATCGCCGTCATCGCGGCCGCATGATCGCGCGCCGACGGCGCGGCGAACAATCCCAGGTGCGCGGTGCGCCCCATCAGCACGACTTCGCGCACCGTGTACGGAAAGAACGCGCCGTGCGCCTGCGGCACGTAGCTGACCTGCCGCGCGACCGCATCGCGCGGCAACGTCCGCACATCGCGGCCGTCGATCAGCACCGCGCCCTGCTGCGGCGGCAGCAGGCCGAGCAGCGTCTTGAACAACGTGGTCTTGCCGCTGCCGTTCGGACCGAGCAGGCACAGCACTTCACCCGCGTCGAGCGTCAGCGTTACATGGCTGCCGATGCGCCGATCGCGATAACCAAAGGCCAGGCCTTGCGCGGCCAGCTTCATAACCGGCCCCTCATTGCCATCCTCTGCGCGCGGTGGCGAGCTGCCACAGGAACAGCGGCGTGCCGACAAATGCCGTCAGCACGCCGAGCGGCACTTCGACATCGGCAATCGTGCGGGCCAGCGTATCGACCGCAACCAGGAATCCCGCGCCGAGCAGCACCGATACCGGCAGCAGCCGGGAGAAATCGGGGCCGGTCAGCATGCGCGCGAAATGCGGGATTACCAGCCCGATCCAGCCGATGACGCCGGAAATGGCCACCGCCGCCGAGGTCATCAGCGTCGCGCCGACGATCACCGCGAGGCGGATGCGCCCGGTTGCGACGCCCAGCGCCCGCGCCTCTTCATCATCCAGCGACAGCACGTTGATGCGCCAGCGCAGCAGCCACAGCGGCAGCAGCCCGGCGAGCAGCAGCGGCGCGGCGCGCCACAGGTCGCGCGGATCCGTCGAGGACAGACTGCCGAGCAGCCAGAAGGTGATCGCCGGCAGCTGGTTGTAGGGGTCGGCGAGATATTTCAGCAGCGCCACGCAGGCACCGAGCAGCGAACCCAGCACCACGCCGGCGAGCACCAGCACCAGCAGCGGGTCATGGCCGCGCACGGTTTTCGCGACCAGGTAGACCATGCCGACCGCCGCCAGCCCTCCGGCGAATGCGAGGAACTGGATGGCGACGACGCCCAGCGACAGGAAAATGCCCAGCACTGCGCCGACGGCTGCGCCGGCCGACACGCCGAGGATGTCGGGCGACACCAGCGGATTGCGGAACAGGTTTTGATAAGCCGCACCCGCCGCGGCCAGCGCCGCGCCGACCAGCAGCGCCGCAATCACCCGCGGGCCGCGGACCTGCAGCACGACGGTATCGAGGGTCGGCTCCAGCCCGTGCGGTGCGCCGCCCGCCCACGCCCACACCACACGCAGCACATCGGCAAACGCGACCGGATAGCGGCCGACCGAAAAAGCGATGGCGACGACGCCGATCAGGGCCGCCACTGCAGCAAGCAGCGTGAGGGTTTGCCTTGCGGTCATTGCCATGCGCGTGTCGCGCTCGGTAGCTGGTGAAAAATGAAGCCGTGGCAATCGCCCACGATGAAAAAGCGGTGTTCGGGAAAGGCCTCAGGATACAGCACGCGGGCCCATGCAGGCGCCATCCGTCAGAGCCGCAGCCACCCGCGCCGGGCAATGTACAGCAGCAGAATGCCGAACAGGAAGGCGATGCCGACGTTCCACATCGCCAGCGCGGCGGTGCCCAGCGTGACGAAGCGCTCGCCCTTGTCACGCGCAAAATCGCAGGAACCGAGCGCCAGTTGCAGTCCGGCGAGAAACAGCATCACGCCCAGCGCCGGCTGCGGAAACAACCGCAACAGCACCGCCAGCGAATCGCTGAAACCCAGCGCGAGCACGATCAGCAGCGCGCCGAGGATCACCGGCGCGCCGCCGCTGCGCGCACCGAAGCTGACCTGCGCCGCCATGCCGCCGGCGCCGTGACACATCGGCACCGCGCCGATGCAGCTGCCCAGCGTGTTGATGATCCCGGTGGAGACGGCCATCTGGCGTTCCGTGACCGGCCGCTGTGGAAATTCCTTGTTGTTGAATTCCACCGGTGCCAGCACCGCGTTGCCGAGCGTCAGCGGCACCTGTGGCAGAGCCAGCATCACGACCCCGGTGAACACCGCGGCCCAGGACAGATTCGCGAACGGCCACTCCGGCGACACGAATCCCGGATGCGTGGCGGCCAGTGCAGTGTTCATCGAGGGATCCGTGATCAGCGCCCAGGCCACGCCGCTGACGAGGATCAGCAGCATTGCAATAATCGCCTTGCGCACCAGCAGCAGGATGGTCACAAGCAGCAAGGGGGCGGCGAACCAGATCGCGGTCGCCATCAGCTGCGTGCCCTGCAGCATGAACGCCAGCCCCAGGCCCAGCGTGATGCCGATGATGATGGGGCGGCCGATCCAGCGGACGACCCGCTCCGCGGCTCCGGTAACGCCGAGCAGCAGCCAGATCACGCCCGTCGCCAGCGCGGCCACCGCGACGGCTTCCGGTGTCACCGTTGCCGTCTGTGCGGCGCCGGCGATCGACAC
>RPOR01000071.1 GCA_003820645.1 Betaproteobacteria bacterium | reverse complement strand
GAAACTGTGGCGGGGCATCCGGCGAATCGCCACCACGATCCGCCGCGCCATCAACGGCACCTGACTGCGACTACCAGTCATACTGGGCGCAGAACTGCTGCACCACCGCCACAGCCGCGCTGCGCTCGAAGAAGCGGTCGGCGCGCGCCAGTCGCGCCGCGTCGCGCACTGCAACTTCACCGCCGATGCACAGGATCGCGATATTGAGCATCAGCTCGCGACGTACCGCGTCAATCGTGTCGAGCGCATCAACTGCGGTATCGTCGAGATCCAGCAGCAGAAAACGGTATTGCAGGACTGCGGCGAAATCGCCGAGGGCCGCAAGATCCTGCGCCTGCACAATCGCCCAGCCCGCGGGCAATGCGGCACGCAGTGTGGCGCCCAGCGACTCGTCGCTGCTGATGAATGCGATGCGCCGCTGCAGCCGCGATGCAACGGTAGGCTGTGCCACCGGTCAGTACACCCAGTTGTCCTCGAAGGGCGGCGAGCGGCCCACCAGACCTTCAAGCATATAGAGCTCGACGTCGGCATGATTGACGACCGGGGCGACCTCCATCATGTTGGGCATCCCCTTGGCATAGATGTACCGCGGCTGATCGTGATGTTGCGTAACCACGGTCTCCGCCGCACCGGGATCATCGACAGGCGTCAATACGGCTTCGCCATAGCAGGTGCAGGCGTAGGTACGCTGCGATTCGATTTCAACGTAAATGCCGGTGCCGCGGATACCGATGGTTGCCGTCGCCGTGCGGATTTCCCGCCGCTGGCCCGATTCAAACACCGACAGCAGCGCCCCCGTCAGCACCCGCAATACCTTTACCGCGCTGCGCGCGGCCGCCCCGTATTCGATCCGGCTGTTGGCGCGGACCAGAAACGCATCCCGTTCGGCCACAAACACCAGTTCGGCATCGCGGCCGGTCACGATCAGGTCGCCCGGCGCAATCCGCTGTCCGCGTTCCGCCGGCTTGCCGTTGATGCGCACATCCCCCTTGATTTTGGCGACCCCGGGCGGTACTGCGCCGGCCGCCAGCGCCGCACGCAGGCGGAGCATCCCCGCCGCCGCCAGTGCGGCGGCCGCCGCGCTGCGCAGCCAAGCACGGCGCGCGGAGTGAAAACTTATTCCGGTCATATTGCATCCCCTGTTTGAGCAGGCCGACAAACTGTGCGCCGCACCACGGTGCCACGCACCACCAGTTCGCGCACACGGCAACCATTCTGTTCACGCTCGACCAGGTGGGATTCCGCGTTGAGCTTGATGCCATCCCGCAGCGCGCGATGTCCGCAATCATAGCCGTCATCCTGCAGGTCCACCAAAGCCTCGGCGATGGCCGCACATTCCGCACCGGCCAGCGTCGCCGGCAACAATTGCCAGCCCAGGGTTCGCGCGACCGCATCCCGGAACGCCGCCTGCAGCACGTGCACCGCGGGGACGGTCGCATGTTCGGCCCATGCTGTCAGTGTCGCCGCCAGCCCTGCTTCCAGCCATGAGCGAAATTCCCGCGAGCCGGCGATGCACTCCGCAAAACGCTGATGCGGAAAATGCATCAGGAAACTCGAAGCCAACACCGCGCAGCCGCCGATGGTCGCCGATCCGCTGCCCGCGATCTTGCGCCCGCACAGCCACAAATCATCGCCGCGCTGCTCCACGGCGAGACCGAAGGCCCGGTAGGTGGCCAGCGCCGGCTGCAGCGCCCAAGCGCCCCATGCCGCCGGACGCCGGGGCGCGTGGCGCAACGGCACGATAAACACGTACACCTGCTGCCCCTCGTCCACCCACACCGTGCCGCCGCCCAGCGGGCGGCGCACCACCGGTACGGCAATCTCGGATCCCAGTTCCCGCGCAGCACTCTGGCTTTGTCCCAAGCACAGGTGCGCGGGTGAATTGCCCCACAACAGCACCGGCGCGCTGTCCGCAGCAGCCGCCTGCGCAACGCCGGCATAGGTCGCATGCAGGTGTTGCGGCGCAAGCCGGCCCACATCGAGCAGGCGCGCAGGGATCAGTTCGATTTGCCCTCCGGCGCGAAATATTTCTCGAAATAGAAATCACGCTGCGCCAGCGCCTGCAGATCGCGTGCACGCCTCTGCATGCCGTCGCGAAAAATGTCGGCGAGATGCGCACCCTGTTCGGCATCAAGGATATGAATTTGGGAAGCAAAAGGCACGCCGTTCAGATCCTCGTCGACCTGGATCAGTTCGGCGGCCAGCCCTTCCAGCGGCTGCAGGTGCAACAGCCAGGCCTTGCAGTCCGGATCCTCGGGATCCAGTGGGCACAGCACGATCCTGCCCAGCCAGGCCAGCCGCGCCACCTGGTTGAACAGGCGAATGTCGAGCTTCTTGCCCTTCTTGTACTTCGCCAGCTCATTCTTGATGTTGCCGGCGTCGACGATCTTGATGCCCTTCATTCGCTTCCCCCGGAGATATTCGGGCTATGGTGCCGGAGTATGAAAGCACCCGCAACAAAAAGCCCCGCACGGGGCGGGGCTTTCCGGAGCAGCGAGGCCAAGACGTCAGAACTTCTTGCCCCAGGCAATGCCCAGAGAGTCTTGCGACATCCCGATGGTCTCTGTGCCGCCGACCGGGAAATAAGGATTGGTCGCCGGACCGGATACCGATTTCTTGAAGGCATGCATATAGGCCATGGTGATTTCCGAACCACTTTCCAGCGTGTAAGTGAAGCCCGCAGTCACATGATCCTGCACCACGCCGGGCGCGAGTATGTTGAAGGTCACATCACGCGACTGGATCGGGTTGTCGCTGTGGTTGTAGCCGGCGCGCAGCAGCATGCGGTTGCTGTAGGCATACTCGACGCCCAGCTTGATCACATCCACATTCTGCCAGCCAAAGCCAATGCTTGCGCTGCTCGCACCGAGACAAGCGGCACCCGGACAGGGTGTCTGGTTGCTGGGATTACCGACGGACTTGATCTTGTTGTAGTTGATGCGCTGGTAATCTGCGGCGATCGTCACATTCGGCGCAGCCTTGAAGGCAATGCCGATGTTGTAGTTCTCGGGAATGTCGAAGCCGCCCTGCTCGGCAAACAGGCCGCGATACTTGTCAAATTCGTCCATGCTGATCTTGGTCGAGTACGATGCGCCCATGCTCAGCGTATCGGTCAGTTTGCCGAACCAGCCCACGCGCACGCCCAAGCCCCAGGAACTGTCATAGTCGTTGTTGGTCAGGTTGGCCGGGTCGGAGGAAATCTGCCTAAACGGCTGCAGTCCGTAGGCCTTGAAGCGCTGATAGGCGATCAGCGGCGACACGCCGATGGAGTGCTGCGGGTTAATCTTGTAGGCAGCGGTCGGCGCGATGATCAATTGCGACAGGTTGACACCGAGGTTGCCGCTGCCGCACAACAGGTTCGCCGGCACGCCCGACGGCGCACCGCCGGCGCAAATACCGGCGTCGAGCTGGCCGCTGGCGTAGTCGGTGTTCATGCCGCCGTTGCCATAGACCGTGACACCCAGCGACAGGTCGGGATTGATCAGTTTGTTATAGCCAAATTCGGGAATCAGGAAGTTGTTGGTATCGTTACCGTCAGCCGAGCCATCAAGAAAGCCCGCGCCGCCAAAACTGCCCACGCGACTCGCTTCGCGGTCGGGGCGGAACAGGTCGACACCGACATCCACGCGGTCGCCGACCCAGACCATCGTCGCCGGGTTGTTGGCGCCGCCGAAGGTGTCCGTGGTCATTGCGGCGGACGCACCGCCTCGTCCCTTGGCCTTCATGCCGTAGCCGTGCGAGAAATAGCCGTCGGTCGCATGGGCCGCACCTGCCGCCAATGTCCCCGCCACTACCAACGCAACGGCTGAAAATGTGTGTTTGTATCCCATACCCCCTCCAGAATTAAACAGATGAAGTTGCTTCGTTGATTACATGTACAGGCTGACATCGGCTTGCTGCGCCATCGGCAGGAACGTCGCCGCGCCGCAATATTCTTTCACTTCCGATATGAAATCCTCGTGCGAGAAGCCGAACAGGTCGACCGTCATCTGGCAGCCGATCATGTTGACGCCGGCCTCGAGGCACAGGCCACGCAGCTCGCCGATCTCGGCAACGCCGTTGTTGCTGATCGTTTTTTTCATCAGCGTTGTCGCCAGCGACTCGAAGCCTGGCACGGCGGCTTGCACGAGGTTCGGAATATTCCAGTTGATCGCCTTGAACCAGTCGGGGCCGAACGGCATTTTCATCGGCATCGCCGGATTGCCCAGCGGGCTGACCTTGAGATGCCCGAGATCCTTGCGCAATAGCTGCAGCCCGTAGAACGTAAAGAAAATCGACACATCCCAGCCCAGCGCCGCGGCGGTGGAGCTCAGGATGAACGGCGGATAGGCCCAGTCCAGCGTGCCCTTGGTCGCAATGATGGTCATCGACGGCGTGCGCTTGGCCTGGATCGCAGCCAGTTTGGCTTCAAGTTTCTCGTCGAGCACTTCATCAACGCGCTGGCGGATAAAGGCTTCGATCGACGCCGCATCAAGGTTGTTGCCCATGCTTCCTCCTCAGGATTCGTGCGCCGCTGGCGGGACATCACGACATGCAAATCGTTACATTCGAAAATAATGATATACCGGATCGCAATAATTCAAAAAGGGTTTTTGCAGCTCGGTGCAATACCAGAACCAGTGCGTATCGTTTCCACCACAATCCGCGAGTAGCTCTGACATTTATCTGTATCTATTTGATTATGAACATTATTTTTGGTTTGAATCATTCCCGGTGGGTCATGCGGTGATCGACCATCACCGCCCGGCCTTGATATCCTCGCCGTCCAGCTGCCGCTGGATTTTTGCAGTGTCCCGCTTTTTCAGCGCGAAAGGGAACGACAGGATATCGGTCGGACTGGAATCACCGTATGGCCGGTTGCAGGCCGATACGTCGTCCTGCTTGCCCGGGCAGCCGGAGGTGCGGAACGGTGTTCCCGCGTTGATCAACGTTTCGAGTTTGGCCTGCGGCACGCCGAAATCGACGACCCGCCCCTGTTCGTCAAAGCGCATGTCGTGGACATGGCCGCCGGCGTAATCAATGATGTAACGCGCAAGCTGCACGCGCCGCCACTGGCCGCGGTCCACCGCGGGCCAGTCTTCCATCAGCGAGCCGCGCTCCGGGAAAAACGCGAACATGTGGTTGTGACCCCCCATGTCGCGGATGCGCTGCGCCACTTCTAGGATCTCCCGTTCGGTCTCACCCATGCCGCAGATCAGGTGAGCGCCGAATTTCTCCGCGCCGTAGACGTCGGCGGCCCATTCGATCGCGCGCCAGTAGTGCTCGAATTGATGCGGGCTGTCGACGCCCTTGCCGCGCGTGCGCTCGAAAATCCCCGGCGTCACCGCATCGAGCGCCACGGTAAAAATATCCGCACCCAGTTCGCGCATGCGCACCAGATCAGTTCTTTCCAGTGTCGTCGGGTTCGACAGAATGGACACCGGCACCTGCGGTACCTCGCGCGTCCAGCGCTCGAGGAGCACCAAGGTATCGGCGTTGGAATCCGGGTGCGTGATCATCGAAATGCACATCCGCTCGAACTGCCCCTTGTCGGATCCGGCTTTGACGCGCTCGATGACCTCGTCATAGCGCGCGGTCGGCCAATCGACGCGGATGAAATTGCGGTCGGCATAGTCACGCGCCTCTTCGCGATGCCGGGCCAGGCCGCAGTACGCGCAATTGGCGCGACAACCTTCTGGATAGGTCACCAGCAGGTTCAGGCAATGCGTGCACGCAGTACGATGCATCTTGCCGGGAACCAGGCCCAGCGTGATCGCCGCCGCAGTGCTCATCTGCACGTATTCGGGCGAACGCATCTCCGGCGTCTTGACGTGATAATCCGGCCGGTAGAAGCGGATCGGCTGGGCGTTGTCGGCTATGGTATCCATGCTTTTTTTCCTTCGGATTCTTTCAGAAATCGATGCTGTCCCGTACCGCGGCGATGCCCGCCTTGGCGCAAATGTCATCAAGGTCACCCCTTGGCGCGCCGGAAACACCGATCCCGCCGAGCAACGCGCCAGCGCCCTCGATGATCATGCCGCCGGCAACGGCGGTGACGCGCGGCCGCTGGCGGATCCCGCTCTGCGGCATGCCCGGTCGCGTCGCCTGCTCCAGATCCGCGGTGTTGGTGCGGAACGTCACGGCCGACCACGCCTTGTCCGCGGCCATGCGCGGCGTATGCGGTCCGGCAAACCGGTCGCGCAGCATGACCTGGGTGACGCCGCTGCGATCGACAACGGCGACCGCGACCTGATAACTGTCATCGCGGCATTTCTTCAGTGCCGCCTGGGCTGCCTTCTGCGCACTCTCCACGGTCAGCGATCGAGTCACGAATGTGGCGTCCTGCGCAGGCAGCGGCCCGGCACCGAGGAGCCATCCCGAAGTCACAAACCAGGCAATTGTTTTTGCTGCATTTTTCATAATCTTTCCTCCTCAGCGTTTAGTGGGGCGCGGTAGTACTCATCGAAGGCGATCCACCCGCGGCGGTGCCGGGCATCCTCCGCCGCCGCCGCAGTGTTCCAGATGCGGGCGAGTTCCGCGCGGCGCGCCACGGCGCGCGCCAGTGACTCACCGAACTGATCATCGATGTCTTCCGCATAGGCAGTCAGCGCGCCGCTTGTCCCATCGGCATACTCGCGCGCCGCGCCAGCCGCGGCCTCGCCGCTGGCAACGGCCGCGGCGATACCGGCCCCGGTGACCGGATGTGTCAAACCTGCCGCATCGCCGACAAACAGCGCCGTACCGACAGTCAGCGGTTTGCGCAAACCACCGACCGGAATTGCGCCACCGGTGCGCGCCAGTATTTCAGCGCCAATGCGCCCATCGGCCGCCAGTGCGCGGTGCAACGCATCGAGCGGCGTCTTCATGTCGCCGGCGATGCGCGCATCCATACCCAGCCCAAGGTTCGCCTGGTCAACTTTCGGGAACAGCCACGCGTAACCGCCGGGATATGAGGGTGACAGCCAGATGTCCGTGTCATTGGACGGCTGCAGCAATGGCACCGTGTACTGGCGCGTGTTGACCGTCTGCAGCGGCGGCAGGCCGAGCAGACGCGCGACCGTCGAATGCGGGCCATCCGCAGCAATCAGCACGCGGTACGTCGTCTCCCAGACATCGTCAGGTCCCTTGATCTGCGCAGTGTGCCGTTCGTGGTCCAGCGCAAGCAGGCTGCTCGCCGCATACAGCATGGCGCCGGCAGCCGCGGCAGTCTGCGCCAGCGCGCGATCGAATGCCGCACGATCCACCATCAGACCGGTGAACGGCATGTCGAGCGCAGTACCGGAAGGCAGCCGGCTCTTCATGCCGGTAATGCGCTGCGCCAGCACACCGCCAGCCATCGCATGCCGCGACAGCGGCAGCGGTATGAACTCGGCGCACTGTACCGGCGCGCCAATCTCGCGCTTGCGGTCAATCGCGATCACGCGCAATCCCGCTGCAGCGGCTGCAGCAGCGGCCGCACCACCGCCCGGCCCCAGCCCGACCACCAGCACATCGCAGCCGCGGGCGCTCACGGGTTCGATGCCAGTAACGGCTGCTTCAGCGCCAGGCGCACCACGGCGACGAAGTCTGCCGGTGTCAGCGTCAGCATGTCCACCGCCCGGCTGGCGAAAAACCATTCGACTTTCTGTTCCAGGCGCGCCAGCGGCAGATCGCGCAATGCCGCTTCAAGATCGGCGACGGCACGGCGCGGATTGGCAAAAAAGTCCCCGGTGAACCAGACCTGGCGCAACGTCTGCGTCTGCACGTCGAACGTCACTGCCGCACGCAGCAGGCCGCCGGCAAACTTCTGCGCCGCCTCGAGTATCGGCATGTCGGCGACCGGCCGGTTGACCAGCCCCACCCAGTCCGGATGGTCGATCTCGCGCAGCGCTGCGCGGTAACGCTGATCCTCGGACAGCGTCAGGTCGCCGTCGCCGAACTCGACGCCGAACTCGCTTTCGAAGGCCTCCACCATGTTGCTGCGGATCAGCGCCGCGTCAGGCCGCCGGCCGAGCAAATCCCTGAGATTGGCCACCCGTTCGCGCGCCGAGGCAATCGCCTTGTCCGACAGCTTTTCGGCCGGTATGCGCAGCACGCGCAGCATTTTCTCGACATCGAACTCGATCAGCAGCGTGCCCTGGAACATCAGCGCATCACCGTCGAAAGCGCCGCCGGTACCGGATATCTTGCGGCCGTCGACCTCGATGTCGTTGCGTGGCCGGAAGCGCGCATCGACGCCCAGCGCAGAAATCGCGGTCGCCGCGGCATGGCAGATACGCCGCGAAATCCGCTGCATGTCGGCCGTGCCCAGATCGCGCTTGTGCAGATAGAGTTCCCAGCCGATCTGGGTTTCATCGAAATAGATCGCGCCGCCGCCGGTGATGCGCCGCTGCACCGCAATGCCGTGCTCGCGGCAATAATCCAGGTTCAGTTCCTGTTCCGCGCTCTGGTGATAGCCCAGCAGCGCCGAGGGTGTGAAGCGCAGGAAGCGCAGCGTGCTCGGAATTTCCTCGGCCTGGCGCGCCTCCAGCAGCGCGCGGTTCAGCGCGATGTTCTGCGCCGCCGGCCGCAGTCCCGTGTCGATGACGCGCCAGTGGTTCATCACGGTCAGCCGGTGACGATCGGTATACCGGCAAGTTTGCCGGCCGGACGCGCACGGCGCTCCGCGATCAAATCCTGCAGATCGACGCGGATGCCTGCGTCACGCTCGAGCGCCATCACTTCATCGCCGACCGCGATCGAACAGCAGGCGGGTGTCACGCGCACATCACGCCCCAGCCGCACCGCAAGTTCGACCACGCCGTCGGCCGGATGGGCAATGCCGTTCAGCCCGGCCATCACGGCATAGCTGTCGATTTCCGCCTTGACGCGTCCAGCGGGCCGCGCGCAGCCGAGCAGCAGCGGCGTATCGGGCAAGCGGCGGCGGGCGTCCATGAAAAAGCGGCCGACCTGGCGCGCATCGGGCGTCACGAAGGGCCGCTGCGCTGGCGCATAGAACGGCATCACCACCACCAGCACCAGTGCAGCGGGTTTGTGACGGGCAACGATTTCCAGCGCCTCCCACTCGCCCAGCAGACGTCCGTAGTGCAGGCCGATGACGATGTGCGGCACGGTTTTCATCGAGGTCGCCGTCAGGTATTCGAGGGAGCGCTCGAAATCGGCGACGCGGCGTTTGAGGTGATAGACCTGCGCGATGGTGTCCTGCGCGCCGATGACATCCATCATCGCGGCATCGATGCCGGCATCGGCCATGCGGCACGCGATGGCCCGGTCCACCAGCGCGGTGTGCATCGCAATCTTGAATGCCGGAAAAGTGTCCTTGATCCGGCGCACCACCGGGTAATAGGCGTCGTACTCAACCTCGTTGCGGTGGTTGGAACCGCCGGTGAGCAGCATGCCCTGGGCACCCTGGGAGATCTGTTCGTTGACCACGCGCCACAACGCCTCCGGCGTGCGTGCCGGGATCATCGGCTCGAGGATTTTCGCCTTGCAGTGGTCACAGGCCAGCGCGCACTCGCCGCCGGTGATCGACACCGCCGGCCATGCGCTCTTGCCGCAGCCGGCGAGTTCCGACGTGACGTACGACTTGAAGGTCGGCGTGTAGAAATTGATGCCCGATCGCGCAGCGATGCCGGCGCGTTCGATCTGACCGACGAGCGCGGGATCCAGCGCGACGCCATCGAGCGGCTCAACTTTTGCGGCAATATCGAGCCAGGGGCTGTTCACCATTTACCCATCCCCCTGCACTCAGACATCCTTCACCGCGCTCAGGCGCCGCAGCCGGCAAAACCTTCAGCATTCATCTTCGCTTCGAAGGCAGCCGCCACCGCGCCGCCGGTAACCAGCGCCGCCGAATCGGCATCCCAGTTCGCCGGTTTCATCTTGACCATCCAGCCCGAACCGTAGGGGTCGCTGTTGATCGTTCCCGGCGCCGAGGACAGCGCGTCGTTGACCGCCACCACCTCGCCTGACACCGGCGCCTTCACCGGACCGACCCACTTGCCCGACTCAACGGTCGCCGCGGACTTGTTCTGCTCGACGCTGCGGCCGACTTTCTTCGGCGTGCACGACACCACCTGCCCGGCCAGCGCCGCGGCATAGGCAGTCATGCCGATGGTCACCGTGCCGTCGGCCTCCTTGCGCGCCCACACATTGCTGTCGACGTTGTAATACAGGTCATCCGGAATGTTGCAGCCTTTGACTGAAGACATCGTGGTTCTCCTCTTCTTGCCATCTAAAAAAACAGCACCTTGTCGGAACTCAGAATCAGGTCGGCCAGTTCCCCGCCACTCGACAACTCGTCGACTTCCGCAATCACGTCATCGACTTCCATCTCATAGCCCGGCATTGCCGGACGGCACATGTAGAACTTCACCCCGGCCGCCTTGGCATCGCGCATGAACTCGATGATTGTCTTGCCACCGTCGAGCGCCGTCAATTGCTCGGGTACGCCTTTCTGGCACAGTTTGACGCCCTCCATCGTGAAAAACAGCTTCACGTCGGCATCCATCGACGCCATGATCGCCGCCATGTAGAAGGGCGTCGCACAGCGGTGACGCTGCGATGGGCCGCTGGTCATCACGATGACGACCGATTTCTCTTCATGATCAAGGTAATGGCGGTCGTCGGTCATGCCGGCAGCCGCTTGCAGGCGATGCCGTCGCGCCGGCAGCGCGCCTGGTAACCCGCCCACGCCGCATCGCCGGTGAGCAGCACGCTCAGCGCCTGCTCCAGCGGCTGCGCCGGCTGCACCCGCGCAATCCAGGATTCGTAGGGCTGGCGGTTGAGCAGGGACGGATCCTCCAGCACTTCGCGGTTGGCGGCCGCGATGGTGCAATCAAACAGGTTCGGCACCGGGCCGGCCCACTTGCCGCTCTCGACGGTGGCCACCGGCTTGCCCGCCGGGCGCAGCGTTCCGGGACGCCGCACGCGCACGTGCAGGATCTTCCCGGCGATGCTCTGCGAAATATCAGTCATGCCCACGGCGAGTTCGCCCCGCTCTTCGATCCGTACCCAGATCTGGAACTCGGCGTCGTAATAGAGCTCGGGACGAAACTCGCAGCCATTGCATTCCATGAATGCTAGTTTAACCGCCCGCGCACCACCGGCTCAGATGATCTGTTTCCCGTGCGGCAGGTCCGGCGCGTCGGCCGCGCATCGCATCAGATGACCCCCTTCTCATGCAGCAGGTCCAGCGAGTCGCTGACATTTTCGTGAATCGCCAGCTTGCGCGGCGACAGGCCGAGCGCCAAGCCGAGCAACTGCGTGAAGTAGACGATCTTCACCTTGGTCTTGATGCCGAACTGGGTCTCGGCGCGCACCTGGTGCATTTCGAGGCCCGAATGGCAGGTCGGACATTCCGTCGCGATCACTTCGGCACCGGATTCCTCGGCCGCCTGCAGCAGGTTGAGCACCAGCTGGGTCGAGGTATCGGAATCCGACAGCGTGTGTGCACCTCCACAACATGCTGTTTTTAAAGGGAAATTTACATTTTCCGCACCGGCGGCCTGGAGCAGGTCATCCATGAAATGGGGCTTGTTGGTCGACTCCGAACCGGGACCCTGATCCTTCTCCGGAAAAATCTGCCGCGGCCGGGTGTACATGCAACCGTAATAGTTGGCGATCTTCAGGCCGTTCAGGTTCTTGCGGATCCGCGCCTTGATGCCCTCCGGACCGAGTTCCTCCATCAGCCATTCCAGCAGGTGCAGCGTGCGTACGTCGCCGTTGTAGACCGGATCATCGGCCTTCTTCGCAAGATCCTGCACGGTCTGCATGGCCTCGGGCGAGGTCGCGCATTCGTACTCGGCTTTCTTCAGGTTGTGATAACAGCCGTTGCACGGCGCCATCACGGTATTCAATCCCATTTTCTCCGCGGCAATCGCCATGTTGCGGGCGGACATGTAAGTCTGCAGCATCGGATGGATATTCTTCACTTCCATCGCGCCGCAGCAGTTCCAGTCCTGCAGAGTTTCCATTTCCAGATCGAGCGCATCGACCAGCGCCCGCGTGGAACGATCGTAGGGGCCGCCCGAACCTTCGAGCGCGCATCCCGGGTAATAGGCAACTTTGCTCATGCTCGATTTATTCCTGTCTTGATCGTCCCCGCCTTCGCCTGCCGCTCTTCGACATACTGGCGCAGCACTTCGCCGGTGCGGCCCCACGACTTGGTGCGCGGCTTGAACACCATCGCCAGCCCCATGCGCAGCGGCCCGGCTATCGGCATGCGCGCCAGGAATGCGCCGATCCGGCCCTCTCGCAGCAGCGGCCACTTGTTCATGCGCGCGACCATGATGCCCAGCCAGCCTTTCCTGATCAACTGCATCAGATCCTGCCCGGTCTTGGTGAAAAAATTGTGAATGACTTCGGTGTCCTCGATGCGGCCGCGCGCCAGGCACTGGCGGGTGAATTCCTCGTCAAACAGCGTCGCGCTCGACTTGCCCACATGGCCCTCGTCTTCCATCCAGTGCTGCAGCGCCTTCATCACACCCTCGGGCTTGACGTCCTTCGGACAGATGTTCGTGCATTTGTTGCACGACACGCACTGCCAGATGATGTCGCGGTCCTTGAGGATTTCGTCCTTCATGCCGAGGTTGGTCAAATAAATCCAGTACCGCGGATTGAAATCGGAATTGATCGCATACATCGTGCACGAATTGGTGCACGAACCGCACTGCCAGCAGCGATGCACGTTCTCGCCGCCGGGATACGACTGGATGATCTTGTAGAAGTCGGGATCATAGTCGCTGATGTACCGCGGCTTCATCATCGTGTTCCAGTGCCCGGACACATCGACGCCGTCGACCACCAGCTTTTCCGTGGTGATCAGGTCGCCTGGAGAAATCAGCGATTTTTCATGGATGGCCATTAATGTGTTCCTGCGTGAACTGCGGCGACCGGCTTCTTGACCCGGTCGAGGCGGATGCCCGGCGCGGCATCGATGCCGAGCAGGCGCTTGAGTTGTTCCTGGGGCGGCACGCCACGACCGAAATCGGCACCCAGGCTGCCCTCGGTCATCGAACGGAAATACGCCAGATAGGCCTGTGCCTGCACCAGGTCGATCCACAAGGCCTCGTCCCGATAGATGCCCTGCGCGGCAAGCTGCGTCACCAGCCAGCGGCGCGCGCCCTCGAACAGTGCCGGATCGTTGCTGAACGGCACCTCGCGCATCGCGTCGCCGCCGCGGACGAATTCGCGCAGCGCCCCGCTTTGCGTACCCTGGTCCCAGACCCAGCGCGTCATCAACGGATAGCGCTCGGTATCGGGGTAATGCAGCAGTTCGGCGGCAAAATCCCAAGTCGCGCGGCGCAGCTTGGCCGCCGCCCTGATGCTGGCCCGATCACCGGTAACAGCGCCCGGCATCGCATCGACGAACCGCTGCAGACGCTCACCCGGCGGCTGTTCGCCGAACCACAATCCGGCCATCAGCTCCGCCACGTGCGCCGCACCGAGTTCAGCCATGGCCGGATAGAGTTTGCGGCGCGCGGTGAACACCAGTGCCAGCAGCTCTGCGACATCGTCGAGTTGCAGTGCGACCGACTTTGCGCGCGCGCACGCAGCGGCGAATGCCTGACGCTTGGCTGCCAGCGCCGCGAGATAGCTTTCGATGCCACCATCGTGCGCCGCACCGGCCAGCAACGCATCGAAGTGACGCTGGAACAGTGCCGGATCGAGAGGTACCGGCAGTTCCAACGGCACGACCTGCGCCGCTGCAACAGGCACTGCCGGGGATGCCGTGCGTTTGCCGAACCAGAGCATCACCGCCGTCAGGCCGCTTTTTGCGCGGCGCTGGTCAGGTCGCCGACCGCGCGCACCGCCATGCCCAGGCCGTGTGCGATGCAGGTGTCGATGTCCTCGGGCGCCAGCGCCGAGCCGCCGACATAGATGCCGCGGCGCGTGGTGGAAAACGTCGCGGTGTAGTGTTCACCGCGCTGCAGGAACCCGTGGTGCTCGAGTTCGACACCGAACACCTTGGCGATCTCCGGATTATCGAGATTGGGATCCATGCCGATCGCATGCACCACCAGGTCGAACGGAATCACGATCGGGCGTTTCACCAGCGTATCCTCGCCTTTTACCAGCAAGCGGCCGTCCGGCGCCTTGGTGACTTCGGCGATGCGTGCCTTGACGAACTTGGTGTGAAATTCCTCCTGCGCACGCCAGTAGAACTTGTCCTCATAAAGGCCGAAGGTGCGGATGTCCATGTAATAGATGTACACGTCCGTCTTGGGCGACAGTTCCTTGATCTCCATCGCCAGATTGGTCGACACCGTGCAGCAGATCTTCGAGCACCACTCGCGCCCGATCTGCCGGTCGCGCGAACCGACACAGAGCAGGATGCACACCCGCTCCGGCGTGCGGCCATCGGACGGGCAGGCGATCTTGCCGGCGCCGACCATCTGCTCGACCTGCGTCGTGGTGACCACGTCCTCGTAGGTACCAAAGCCCCACTCCGGCTTGTTGATCGAGTCAAAGTGCGTGAATCCGGTAGCCAGAATGACCGCGCCGGCATTGACGGTCTGGCCGTTCGACAGGGTCGCGGTGAAATTGCCGAAATCGCCGTCGAGCCTGCTGACTTTCGCACCCTTGTGGATGGTGACGCGAGAATCATCCTCGACGCGCTTCACCATGCGGCCGATGGCGTCTTTTGCCCACTCGCCGGAAGGCACCAGTTTGGCGTAGCCGGAGAGTATGGGAGCGCCGCCGAGTTTGTTCTCTTTCTCGACCAGCACTACGCGCTTGCCGACGGCAGCTGCGCCGGCGGCAGCGGACAGGCCAGTGGGTCCGGCGCCTATGATCAATACGGTGTCATTCATGGCTTTAACGGCTGATGGCCAGCTCGGGGTTGTAGAGATATTCGATGCGACCGGCCTCGACCTCTTTCAGGTAGGCCTCGAAGTTGCGTTTTGATTCGTCCCAGGAAATGCCCATTTTCTCGACGACTTCCTCGCAGGGGCTGGCGTGCCACTGCAACTGGGCAATCTTGAACGGATCGGCGCCGCAGGCGAGCGCGGCGAACTGGATGTCAGCCATGATCGGTACCGAGTAGTTCTTCTCGTGCGCCTTGCCGATCCACTGGTTCTTGTCCATGGTCGTGATGCAGCCGGTGTCGATACCGAGCATCACGTCGGCATTCGCCTCCTCGCGCGCCACCTTGATCTTGCGGTCGATGGTGAACGAACGCGTGAACTCGCGCTCGGAAATGATGTGGCGGAAGCCGAAGCCGCAGCAGTCGTACCACGTCGAGTAGTCGATCACCTGCGCGCCTAGCGCTTCCGCGACCGAAGTACCGACAGCCGTGCGGTTGCCACCGAGCACCGTCGGATCGTAAATGGCGTCTTCATGCACCATCTTGTAGTAATGGCAGGCGGTGTGCACGGTCACGCGCATTTTCGAGACATCGATGGTCTGCAGTTCGGAAGCGATGCGTTTGCGCATCACGTGCACCCATTCCGAGTAATGCACGATCTCCTCGGGGATCACCAGCTTGCCGTCGACCAGGCGGCCGAGCTTGCCGAGGATCTTCTTGACCTTCTCGCGCAGTTGCGGCGATTCGATCAGGTATTTGCGCACTTCCTTGTAGTTGCCGTACGAGGTGCCGCAATGCACCAGCGGGAAGAAGTGGCCGGCCTCATGTCCATGGTTCTTGCCCGACACGTAAGCCTGGTGGAAATTGCGCAGGAACACTGCGGCCAGCGATTCGAGATTGCCGATGCCCGAGCCATGGTAATTCCATGCGGTGCATGAAGTCTGGTCCGTTTCGTCGAGATAATCCCT
>RPOR01000070.1 GCA_003820645.1 Betaproteobacteria bacterium | reverse complement strand
GCGCCGGTCAGCGGCGGACCCAGCGGCGCGAAGTCCGGCAAGATGGCGCTGTGGGTCGGCGGCGACCAGGCGGTGTTTGACCGCTGCCGCAAGGTGCTCGATGTGCTGGGCGACCAGGTGATCTACATCGGCGCGATCGGCGCGGGCTCGGTGGCGAAGCTGGTGCACAACTGCGCCGGCTATGCCATGCAGCTCGCACTGGCCGAACTGTTCACGATGGGTGTCAAGGCCGGCGTTGAGCCGCTGCCGCTGTGGGCCGCCATCCGTCAGGGCGCGCTGGGACGCAAGCGCTCGTTCGACCGCATGGGCGACCAGTTTCTGCAGGGCAAGTTCGATCCGCCTGCGTTTGCGCTGGCGCTTGCCCACAAGGATGTCACGCTGGCCACCGAACTCGCGCGCGAAATCGGCGTGCCGATGCGGCTGGCCAACATGACTTATGCGGAAATGACCGAGGCGCTCAATCGCGGCTGGGAAAAACGCGATTCGCGCTCGTACCTGATCCTGCAGCAGGAGCGCGCCGGGCTGAACATCAAGGTGCCGCTTGAGGAGATCGAGGCTGTACTCAAGCGCGACGGCTGATCAGGCGCGCGGGGCCGTTCCGCTGCGCCATCTCGATTTGCACACACGCGCTGCCCGATGGCTGGCAAGATCGTGGCATTAGGCGGAATTCTGTCCAATCCCCTATACTTCACCACGGCGTCCTGCGGTAATTTTTCGCTGGATATCGGCGCAGTTCATTCAAGCGGGATAACGAAAATTATCATGAAAATACGATATTTTTTGATTGCACTGGCCGCGTTCGCTGCGCCGGCGTTTGCCGTCAACATGAACGTGTTCAAGGATGCGCCGATGACGCGGTTGACGGCCGACGAGGTGCAAGCGTTCAGCAACGCGATTACCAATGTGCTGGACAAGGGGCCTGAGGGCACTACGGTGGAGTGGAAGGCGCCGAAAACCCAGTTCACCAGCAAGATCACGCCGGGTAAACGTACGACCGACGGCAAGCGCCAATGCCGCGAGGTCGTCATTGAATCCGAGTCCAAAGACCGGTTTCAGCGCGGCACTTATACCTTCTGCAAAGTGGCCAATGGCCAGTGGCAATTCGCCATGCCCGGCAGCAAACCTGCGAAGAAATAAGCGACACCGGTCCGGCGCTGTGGCAGCCGGCGTCCATCCGTCCAAGAAAGGTTGCACATGCAATTACGAGCGCTGTTTTGCCTGGTCCTTGCCGGGCTGTTTGCGACGTCGGCCTGGGCTCAGTCGGGCACGCTGGACAAGATTCGCAAGACGGGTGTCATCACCATGGGCTACGTGGCCGGGAGCGCTCCGTTTTCCGCCCGGGATGCCGGTGGGCAGCCGCAGGGCTACTCCGTCGCGTTGTGCCGTGAGATCGCCGACGGCATCCGTGCCCAGCTGAAGCTCGCAAAGCTGGACACCCGCTGGGTCGAGTTGACCATACAGGACCGCCTGGATGCGGTTCGCAGCAGACGGGTGGACATCGAGTGCAGCACGACGACGTGGACATTGTCGCGGCAGGAGGCAGTCGACTTCAGCCTCATTACCTTCGTCGATGGCGGCAGCATCATGACCTCCGTCGACACCGATCTCAAACGGCTCGCGGACTTCAATGGCAAACGGATCGCCGTGATTGCGGGTACCACGACCGAAAAAGTGCTGCGGCAGGCGGTTAAGCAACGCGGCATCAAGGTCGACATCGCCGTCGTCAAGGCACGCGATGCCGGCCTGCAATTGCTCGAACAGCGCAACGTGGACGGTTTCGCATCGGATCGCATTGTGCTGATCGGTATGGTGCTTGCGAGCGGCAAGAAGCAGGGTGCGTACAAGCTGCTCGACGAGGATTTTTCGGTCGAGCCCTACGCGTTCGCCCTGCCGCGCGGTGACGCGGACTTCCGGCTCGCGGTCAATAGAGTCCTCGCCGGTCTGTATCGCTCCGGCGGCATCGACAAGATCTATGCCCAGTGGCTTGGCGCCCTTGGCCCGCCCAGTCTGTTGCTCTCCGCGGCGTACTTTGTCCAGGCGCTCTCGGAATAACATGATTATTGCAAGGCGTACGCAAGCGCGTGCCATGCGCTGTGTCGGCATCGTGCTGCTGATTTTGGCATTGCCGGCAGCTTACGCGCAGTACACCCGGCTCCCGGATATCCAGATCCCGGATTTCAGGCATGCCCCGCCTCCGGCCGCCGCCAGGGCCGGGTCTGCCGAGACCTGCGCGACCTGCGGTGTAATCACCGCAATTCGCGAAACGCAGAGCCAGCGACCGGTTGCTGTTCCCCAGGGATTTCAGAATGCCCCGTTGAGCAGCGGCCCGACCACCGATTTCCGGGTCGGTGCCGTGGTGGCGCTGCCCATGAGCGAAAGTGCCAACGACAGGGCTTTTGTCGGCGGCGTCGGTACGCCCGAAATGCGTGCGCGTTTTTCCGAATCCAATTACGAAATCACGGTGCGCCTCGATAACGGCGCTTACTCCGTCGTGCAGCGCCGCGATGGCGGTCGTTTCCGGGTCGGGGACCGCGTCAGGATGCGCGGTATCGAGCTCGAATTGCTCGGCCGCTGACGGCCTGCGGCCCGCTGGCCGGCTTGCGACGTTAAACCCCCCCAATTAAGATGGCATCGATTCCCGGCCTTCAGAGCGGGTTGCCCCGAGTCGGCGCGTCTGCGGGAGAGGAGCCAGCACATGTTTGCGATTGTCAGCAAAGCTGATGGTTTTCCGGTCAGCCGCAGCCCGGGTGATGGCCAGCCTGATCTCGTGGTGACCTGGACTTCCGGCGACAGGGCCAAGTCCTTCCTCGCCGCCAAAGGCATCGAAGCCGAGTACTCGGTGGTTGCATTGACCGAGGATGCGCTCAACGGTATGGCCAAAGCGCTCGGTTGCGACGCAGACGCCATCGCGTTCGATTCCTATCCCGAATAAACCGGAATATCGGGATGCCGGTGGCTCCTCGTGGTTCCAGTGACTCCGGCAGGCGCTGCCGAAACCTGGGTGGTCGGCAATTGCTCCGGCAGCCTGAGTACCCACCCGGCCCTAGCGCAGGCCTGTCCTGATGGCGAAAAAATCCTTTCCGCTGTCCCGGGTCTATGGGCTGCTGGAGCCGGGGCCGGTGGTGCTGATCACCACCGGGTACCGTGGCCGCACGGACATCATGGCCCAGTCCTGGCACACCATGCTTGAGTTCGAACCGCCGCTGGTGGGTTGCGTGATCAGCAACCGGAATTACTCGTTCGGCCTGCTGAAGGCGGGCCGCGAATGCGTGATCAACATTCCGACGGCCAAACTGGCGAAGCAGGTCGTCGCCTGCGGCAATACCACCGGCGCCAGGGTCGACAAGTTCGTGGCTTTCGGCCTGACGTCCGCACCTGCGCGCCACGTGTGCGCGCCGCTGATCGCGGAGTGCTACGCCAATCTCGAATGCCGTGTCGTCGATACCCGGGGGGTGGCCAAATACGGTTTTTTCGTCCTTGAAGTCGTCCAGGCCTGGGTCGATTCCGCGGTGAAAAATCCGCAGACCCTTCATCATCTCGGCAAGGGGCAGTTCATGGTCGCCGGCCGCCGCATCCGGTTGCCCTCGCGCATGAAGTAACGGCGCATCACCGGACGAGCCGCGAAGCACTCAACAACGCTGACATGCCAGCCAGGATTCCCCGCGGCGTATGGATGCTCGGCTTCGTCAGCCTGTTCATGGACATCTCGTCCGAGCTGATCCACAGCCTGCTGCCGGTGTTCATGGTGTCCAGCCTCGGTGCGTCGATGGTTTTCGTCGGCATCGTCGAAGGCATCGCGGAGGCGACCGCGCTGATCGTCAAGGTGTTCTCGGGCACGCTCAGCGATTACCTTGGCAGGCGCAAGGGGCTGACGGTGCTCGGATACGGGCTGGGGGCGCTCTCCAAACCGCTGTTCGCGCTGGCCCTGACGATGCACTGGGTGCTGGCGGCGCGGTTCATGGACCGCATCGGCAAGGGCATCCGCGGCGCGCCGCGCGATGCGTTGATCGCCGACCTGACGCCGCCCGAAATCCGTGGTGCCGCCTACGGCCTGCGGCAGTCGCTCGATACCGTCGGCGCCTTTGCCGGGCCGCTGCTGGCGATCGGACTGATGCTGGCGTTTGCCGGCGACTTTCGCACGGTATTCTGGTTTGCGCTGATCCCGGCCGCACTGTCGGTGCTGCTGCTGGTATTCGGCGTGCACGAGCCCGACCGTCCTGCCGGGCATGGCAAGCTACGCTCGCCGATCCGCTGGCGCACTCTGCGCAACCTGGGTGCTGCGTTCTGGTGGGTGGTGGCAATCGGCGGCGTGTTTACGCTGGCACGGTTCAGCGAGGCGTTCCTGATCCTGCGGGCGCGGGATTTCGGGCTCGCTGATGCATGGGCGCCGCTGGTGCTGGTGGTTATGAATGTGGTTTATGCATTTTCGGCTTTTCCGCTCGGCCGCCTTGCGGACCGCGTCAGCCATCGCACGCTGCTGATCTCGGGTCTGATGTTGCTGATCGCCGCGGATGTGGTGCTGGCGCAGGCCCAGGGCCTTGCCGCGGTCGCGCTCGGCGTGGTGTTGTGGGGCGTACACATGGGTATGACGCAGGGTTTGCTGTCGACCATGGTAGCCGCCGCGGCGCCACCGGAATTGCGGGGTACGGCCTTTGGTTGCTTCAATCTGGTCAGCGGCACGGCGATGCTGTTCGCCAGCGTGCTGGCCGGACTGTTGTGGGATACGCTGGGAGCGATGACGACGTTTTACGCCGGGGCGGCGTTTGCTGCGCTGTCGCTGGTATTGCTGCTGCCGCGGCGTGCGGCATGAATGCCAGTGCTGCCGCCGTCGCCCAAGCCATTGGAGAAACCATGATGGATATCAAGCACGAGTGCTGCCGGCCCGCCATACGCATTTGCGGCATTTTCCTTCTGCTCGCCGCCAGTGCCTTTGCCGCCGAGCCCACCTACAAGACGGGCGAGACGATTTTCATCGAGACCGGAGTGGAAGCGCCGGACCGCAGTCCGACCTGGTATGCCTCGATGGTGGCCAGGCCGTACGCGCCCGTATTCGAGATGCTGGCCACCCAGGGCACGCAGGGCCGCTATTATCCCTACACCTATCCGGCCACTTTGAAAGACCTCGTGCGGTTCCACGGGCACGATTGCGAGGGCACGACGCACGCGGCAAACGCGGCGTGGGTGGCGTTCAGGATCCTGTTTCCCGACGGCATCATCGATCGCAGCGTGCTGTGGGGAATTTCCGGTGAATCGCCGTGCTGGTCGGACGCAGTCGCATTTCTCACCGGCGCGCGCCTGCAGTACGGCAACCTCGGGTTTTTCAAAGACAAGCGCTACAGCCATGCCATCGTCCTGTACCGCGAAGACACGAAAGTCGCCGTGCTCGCCACATGGAAGGAGGGCATCAACAACATCCCCGGTGAGCCGGCCATGTTGCCCGGCAGGATTGCCTGGCAACCCAAGGTCACGATGAAGGACGTGGAAGCATTGAAGGACATTGTCAAAAAAGCGGGCGGCAACCCGACGCCTTACCAGGTCGACCTGATGCGCTACCAGCAGTGGGTGCACGTGAACGACGTGCTCGAACACCCGCTGGCCGAGAGTTATCAGGCGCAAGTCATCGCAAACTTCCGCTGGGAGGAGTGGATTGATTCGGCCAAAACCGTTGCCAGGCCGCACCAGCGCAGCGACACGCGCCTGAAAAATTATCCGTACCGCAGCAGACCGGTCGAGGCGCCCGCAAACTAGCGGCTGTACCAGGTCCGGGATCTTGATGAAATATCCGCTGTGCCCGGGCTTTCCACGGTTTGCCCAGGGCCTCGTGACCCCGGTAGTCATCCAGGCCGCCCGCGGCGAGTCATTCGGCGGTCTGGGTGCGATGCTGTTGGCATCGATCGGAGTTCCGCTGACGGCGATCATCAGTTGCGCAGTGATCCGTTTGTATCCGCAACAGAGTCCGCGGGCGCACGTCGACCGACATTGCCCTGCCGGGCTGTTATTGCCGGCCCTGCAGATGGCGTTGCTGATTCTGCTAGCGGTATTGCGCTTGTCGCGTGCCATG
This sequence comes from Betaproteobacteria bacterium, assembly GCA_003820645.1. Classification (GTDB taxonomy): domain Bacteria; phylum Pseudomonadota; class Gammaproteobacteria; order Burkholderiales; family SG8-41. Next base: position 9,721 of record RPOR01000070.1, on the reverse strand, counting down.
GCCACGGACCATGCTGTTGCGACCGTCATTGTTGCGCCGGTTGCCGGGGAAGCGCGATGGATTACGGCAGCCGGTCGCACCGGATTCATTGGCCGATCAGCCATGGATATTCGCATCAGACTACCGATGGCCATAACCTGCCGTTACGTAGGCTAGAATGCCGGCCACGCACGAACAACGGGAACATTCGGTATGGATACATTGCAGGTCGGCATGAAAACAGTCGTGGAGCGTGAGGTTACCGAGGCGATGACCACGCCGCGCGGCGAATACAGGGTGTTTTCAACGCCGGCCATGGTGCAGTTCTGCGAAAGCGCGGCGAGCCAGCTGGTCGCGCCGCACCTGCCGCCGGGGCAGGGGCAGGTCGGGATTGTCGTCACCATCCGCCACCTGGGGCCGACGCCGCTGGGCAAACGCGTGCGTGCCGAGGTCGAGTTGACCGGCATCGACCGGCGCCGGCTCAGTTTCAAAATCAAGGTGTTCGATGATGTCGAGCAGGTCGGCGACTGTGATCACGACCGCTTCATTGTCGACCTCGACAAATACCAGGCGAAGCTGAAGAAGAAAATCGAAGGCTGATGCGCCATCCCGGCGCCTCGCAACCAACCGGACGGAACATGAAACGACTGATCCCCGCAGTGCTACTGCTGGCCGCGCTGAACGCGCATGCCGATTTCGTCAGGTATCACGAGGACGATGAAATGGTGTCGTACCTGGATGCCGCGTCGATTACCCGCGCCGGCAGCGAGGCGCGCATGTGGACCATCGACGACTACCGGCAGACACAGACGGACATCCCGAACAAACCCTACCGCTCAGTGAAGTCGTACTGGATTTTCGATTGCGTGAAACGCCTCAGTGACGTGATGACGGCCTTGTATTACATCGAGGGCATGGCGCGGGGCGAGTCCATCCACGCCGGCACCGTCGAGCTGCGGCAGTGGGATCCGGTTACGCCGGGCACGGTGGGTGAACTGGCGTTCAAGGCGGCCTGTGCAAAACCCGCGGCGGCAAGACCCGCCGGGGCGAAGTCGGCGGGGCCGCCGCGAGGCGCCCAGTGATCGCTACAAGTAATTGATTTTATTATTTAATTTGTGAGGTGGTGCTGCGGCGTGCGATCGCGATGCCGACCAGCACCAGCAACCCGCCGGCGAACTGCAACGCGCCCAGCGTTTCACCGATCAGCACCCACGCGAACAGCGCCGCTGCGACCGGTTGCCACAGCAAGCCCACCGACGAGAACGTCCCGGGCAGGTGGGCCATCGCATAAGCGATCAGGCTTTGCCCGCCGGCCTGCGTGACCAGTGCGAGTGCAATCACATTGATCCAGCCGGCCGTGGTCTGAGGCAGGATCTGTTCGCCCATCAGCAGCGCCACCGGCAACAACAGGACCGCCATCACCAGGCAACTCCAGGCCATCAGGGTTGCGGTGCCGACCTGCGCGCGCAGCCGGGTGACCGCCATCTGGTAACCGGCGTAGAACATCGCGGTGATGACCCCCAGACTGTCGCCGAGCAGCACCTGGCCCGAGTGGCCGGCAGCGGACAGTCCGCTACCCGCACTGATCAGCAACGTCGTGCCGCACAGTGCCGCGGTCAGGCCACCGAGGAACAGTTTTTCCGGTTGATTGCGAAACAGCAGCCAGGCGCCCAGCGTGACGAAAATCGGTGCCAGGTTGGACAGCAGCGTGGCATTGGCCACCGAAGTCAGCAGGATCGACCAGTGCCACACCGCGAGGTCGCCGGCGAAGCAGAAACCGATCAGCAGCAGCATACCGGCATGCGCGCGCATGCTGGTCCAGTGGCCGCGATGGTCGCTGGCCAGCGCCCAGATCCACAGTACCGGCAGCGCCAGAAACACGCGCCAGAATGCGGTGGCGATAGGACCGGCCTCGCTGAAGCGCACGAACAGCGGGGCGGTTGCGATCGCGGTCGCACCGGCAAACAGTGCGGCCAGTGCCAGCAGTTCTTTCGAGGGTTTGATCGTAACCAGTCCAGATGCTGCCGTCGCGGATTACGGCGTGACCTTGACGCCTTTCCAGAATGCCACGCGGCCGCGGATTGCCGTCGCGGCGTCCTTGGGCTCGGCGTAATACCATGCGGCATCGGGATTGACGCTGCCGTTGACATCAAGCGTGTGGTAGTTGGCGGTGCCTTTCCAGCTGCATATCGTCGTTGTGGCACTGGGTTTCAGAAAAGTGGCGTTCACCGAGGCCAGCGGGAAATAATGATTGCCTTCGACGACGATGGTGTCATCGGATTCGGCGATCACCGTGTTGTTCCAGACGGCTTTCACTGCGATTTGATCCCTTGCTTCAGCGTCCTTCGAACTTCGGTTTGCGCTTCTCGATGAACGCCGCCATGCCTTCCTTCTGGTCCTTGGAGGCAAACAGCATCTGCAGCGTACGCGTCTCCAGCGTAAGGCCGGTTTCCAGCGACGCATCCATGCCGCGCAGCACCGATTCCTTGGTCTGCTGAATCGCCAGCGGCGCCAGTTCGGCGATTTGCGCGGCCATCGCCACCGCGCGTTTCTCGACCTCACTGTCGGGCACCACTTCGCTGACGAGGCCCATGTCAAACGCCTCCTTGGCCCCGAACAGGTCACCGGTCAGCACGTAGCGCATGGCTTTGTACTTGCCGACGGTGCGCGGGAAGCGCTGGGTACCGCCGCCGCCGGGGATGATGCCGATCTTGACTTCCGGCTGGCCGAACTTGGCGGACTCGCCGGCGATGATGATGTCGCAGGTCATCGCCAGCTCGCAGCCGCCGCCCAGCGCGAAGCCGCTGACTGCGGCGATCACCGGCTTCGGGCACCCGTAGATGGTGCGCCACATTTTCTGGGTACCGCGCAGCAGCATGTCGATGGCACCGGCATCGGCCATTTCCTTGATGTCGGCACCGGCAGCGAACGACTTCTCGTTGCCGGTCAGCACGATGCAGCGCACCGTGTTGTCGTCGGTCATCTCGGTCAGGGAATGGCCGATCAGTTTCCGCACTTCCAGGTTCAGTGCGTTGCGCGCCTCCGGACGATTGATGCGGATCAGGCCGACGCCCTCGGCGGGACGTTCGGTGACGACGGCGGGTGCGGTCATGGCGAAATTCCTTGCGCGAATGCGTTGTTATTGTTTGGCGAGGCCGATGTCGACCAGCACCGCCTTGATGTCGTTGTAGTCCTTGGCGATGTCCTTGCTGAACTGCGCGCTGGTGACGAAATCGTCGGACCAGTAGTTCTTCTCAAGTCCGGCTTTCCATTCCGGTGTCTGGGTGGCCTTGCGCAGCACACCCTCCCAGTATGCAACCTGTTCCGGGGTAATGCCCTTGGGGGCCATGATTGCGCGCCAGCCGCCGTACACGAGGTTTGCCCCCTGTTCTTTCCAGGTTGGCACCTCGGCAAACGCACCGGGGAAGCGCTTGTCGGACGACACGCCGATCACACGCAAACGGCCCCCCGCGAGATGTCCTGCCACATTACCCGCTGCGGTGGTGACCATGTCGATATGGCCGCCGAGAAGCTGGGTGACCGCCTCGGCCGAGCCTTTGAAGGCGATGGCCTTGAGGTTGCGCGCATTGACGCCGACGCTTTTGGCGAGCAGCCCGGCAGCGATGTGATTGTGGCTGCCCAGTGTCGTGGCGAAACCGATCGATACCGATTGCGGGTTTTCCTTGAGCTTCGCGATCAGATCCTTGCCGGTCTTGATCGAGGAGTTGGCGTTGACCGCGAAAACGACGTAGTCGTTGAACAGGGAAGCAACCGGCGTGAAGTCCATGTAGCTCAACGGACTGGTGCCGACAATATGGTTGGTCAGCAGCGCGGTGGTGCCGATCAGCAGCGTATGCGCATCGCCTTTTTTCTGGTTGACGTAATTGAAGGCGATCGAGCTGCCGCCGCCGGGCCGGTTGACGACCGTAATCGATGTCGGAATCAGCTTGGCATCGACAATGGCCTTCTCGACTGCACGGGCGGTCTTGTCATTGCTGCCGCCGGGAGCGGAGCCGACGACGATTTCGACGTTGCGACTCGGTGACCAGCCCTGCGCGCCGGCGATGCCGGTGAACGCTGCGATGCCGACGGCGACCGTCAGCTTGATCCATGCTTTCATGATGTTCCTCTCCGTTGTTGGAATTACCCGCGCCAGCCGCTGGCCGATGCGGGTTTGGCTCGTGGTTTACAGCTGTTTGATGCCGGCTTTTTTGATGACGTTCGCGTATTTTTCGGTCTCGGCGCGGATGAACTGGTCAAATGTTTCGATGGTTCCGCCCTTGGTGATCAGGCCGTCACGGCTGAATTTCTCGCGAACGTCCTTCATGGCCAGCGCTTTGTTCACGTCGGCATTGACCTTGCTGATGATGGCCTTCGACACCTTGCTTGGTGCCATCAGCCCGAACCAGTTGCTCGCCTCATAACCCTTGACGCCGGACTCGTCGAAGGTCGGCACGTCAGGTACCGCCGGGAAGCGCTGCAGGCTGCTGATCGCAATCGGGCGCAGGCGTCCCGACTTGATGTGGGGCACCAGTGCGGGCACGCCGCTGAATACCATTTCGACGTTGCCGGATATGGCATCGGTGATCGACGGTGCGTTGCCCTTGTAGGGCACATGCACGATGTTGATGCCTGCCATGTATTTCAGCAGTTCGCCGGCCATGTGGTTGGAGCTGCCGAGTCCCGCGTGTCCGTAGTTCAACTGGCCCGGTTTGGATTTGGCCAGCGCGATCAGCTCCTTGGCGTTCTTTGCCGGTAGCGACGGATGCGCCGCGAGCAGCGCCGCTCCCTGTACGCACCACACCACCGGCGCGAAGTCCCGTGCGGTGTTGTACGGCGGTTTCGCGTACAGCGTCATGTTGATGGCGTTCGAGGCGCCGCCCATGAACAGCGTGTAGCCGTCGGGCGCGGCGGTGGCCGCGAGCTCCGAGCCGATGTTGGTGCCGCCGCCGGGACGGTTGTCGACGACGACCTGCTGGCCCCACATTTCGGCGATCTTGGCGCCGACGGTGCGCGCGGTGTAGTCCGTGTTGCCGCCCGCGGCGTAGGGCACGATGATGCGCACCGTGCGCGCCGGCCAGTTCTGCGCAAACACCGGACCGGCAGTAATTGCCGCCGCGGCTGCGATTGCTAACATATTGAATTTATTCATATTTCCTCCGTTATGGTGAAGTGCTGCGCACTTCGTTGCTGAGTGCCTGGCCGTGCTGCCAACGTTCGAGGTTGGCGATGAACATCTGGTAGACCCGTTCGTCGTTGCCTTGCGCTGCTGCGGAATTGTGCGGCGAAATCAGCACATTCGGCAGTTCCCACAGCGGCGAGTCAGCGGGCAGCGGTTCTTTTTCGAACACATCGAGGTAGGCCCCGCCGAGGTGTCCGGCGCGCAGCGCCGCAATCAGCGCGGCTTCGTCGACGATCTCGCCACGGCCGATATTGACGATGTACGCGCCTTTCGGCAACTGCGCGAGCATATCCGCATTGATCAAGCCGCGGGTTTCTGCCGTCAGCGGGCTGGCAATGACCAGCCAGTCGGCGCGTGGCAGCAGGGCGGCCAGTTGCTGCGGCGGATGCAGTTCATCGACCGGATCGCCGGGGCGCAGCGGACTGCGGCGCACGCCGATGACTTTCAGCCCCAAGGCCTGCGCCAGCCGCGCGATTTCGCCGCCGATGCTGCCCAAACCGAGCACCAGCAGCGTTTGCCCGACGAGGTCCCGCGGAAAATCCGGTGGCCGCATCGGATCCCAGCGCCGTTCGCGCTGCGCCCGCAGCCAGCGCGGGAAATTGCGTGCCAGCATCAGCAGACCGGTAATGGCGGTCTGTGCGATTGGCACGGCGGTCGAACCGGCAGAAGTGGTCAGGCGCACGCTCCGGGCGAGCATTTCGGTGTAGATCGGGTGGTCGACGCCGGCATTGAACACGTGCAGCCATTGCAGCTTCGGCGCCTTGCGCACCGTCGAGAAAAACTGCCGCGAATACTGCGGAAAGACGTCGGCGGAAAAAAACGCCAGCTCGAGCCGCGCGCAGTCGGCGTCGCTCAGGCGGCTCTCGGGATCGGCGGGCAGCACGACCAACTCCAGCGCAATGCCGAGGCGCTGCGCGCGGACTGCGATATCGCTGCCGCGTTCAGCGTGCAGCCGATGGGAAACCAGCAGGGTCGTCATCGGTGGATCATGGAGGCGGAGCAACGGAAGAGCGGAGATTTTAACCGCTCTTTGTTAACATGCGCGGCATGACTGCACTGCAACATCGAAGAGAGTCCACTCAATGGAAACCAGCACGCTCGAACTCGCCCAACAACTGATTGCGCGCCGCTCGGTGTCGCCGGAGGATGCCGGCTGCCTCGACCTGGTGATGGCGCAGCTGAAGCCGTTGGGCTTCGAGTGCGAAATCATCGCGATGAACGGCGTCACCAATCTGTGGGCCCGCCGCGGCAAGGCGCTGCCGCTGGTGTGTTTCGCCGGGCACACCGATGTCGTGCCGACCGGGCCGCTGGAAAACTGGGCGATCGATCCGTTCACGCCGACGGTGAAGAACGGCGTGCTGCACGGCCGCGGCGCGTGCGACATGAAAACCTCGATCGCCGCGTTCGTCGTCGCGTTGCGCGATTTCATCAACGCGCACCCCGATCATCCGGGCTCGCTGGCGGTGATGTTCACCTCCGACGAGGAGGGCCCGGCCATCGACGGCACGGTGCGCGTGGTCGAAGCGCTGGCGCGGCGCGGCGAGAAGCTTGACTACTGCATCGTCGGCGAGCCGACGTCGGTGAAGCAGCTCGGCGACATGATCAAGAACGGCCGGCGCGGCTCGCTGACCGGCATCCTGACGGTCAACGGCATCCAGGGCCACGTCGCGTATCCGCACATGGCGCGCAATCCCATCCATGAAGTCGCCGCGGCGATTGCCGACATGGCACAGATCGAGTGGGATCGGGGCAACGAATATTTTCCGCCGACGACCTGGCAGGTCTCCAATTTCAACTCCGGCACCGGCGCCAACAACGTGATTCCGGGCACCGCGCGCGTGCAGTTCAATTTCCGCTTCTCGACCGCAAGCACCGTCGAATCACTGCAGACGCGCGTGCATGGCATTCTCGACAAACACGACGTCCAGTACGACCTCGAGTGGCGCCAGGACGGACGGCCATTCCTGACGCCGAAAGGCGATCTGGTCGATGCCGTGGCGCGCGCGATCAAGGAGGTCACTGGGGTCACTACCGCACTGTCGACCACCGGCGGCACTTCCGACGGCCGCTTCATCGCCGACATCTGCCCGCAAGTCGTCGAGTTCGGCCCGACCAATGCCACGATCCACAAGGTGAACGAGTGCCTGCCGGTGGTGGAAGTGGAGGCGCTGCCGAAGATATATCTGCGCGTTCTCGAATTGTTGCTCTCGCACCGCTAGCAGTTCGTGGCCAACCACGCCAGCGCGCCGGCTCCCGCCGCCCGCCCGCTGGCAAAGCACGCATTCAGCAGATACCCGCCGGTCGGCGCTTCCCAGTCGAGCATTTCCCCGGCGCAGAACACGCCGGGCATGGCCTGCAGCATCAGGTTTTCGTCCAAAGCCTCGAACGGCACACCGCCGGCGCTGCTGATCGCTTCATCGAGCGGTCGCGCCGCGGTCAGCGTCAGCGGCAGCGCCTTGATGGTCGCGGCGAGCCGTTGCGGGTCGTGCATTTCCGCCGCCGTCAGGGCTTCGCGCAGCAGTCCGGCCTTGATGCCCTTCAGGCCGAGTCGGCTTTGCAGGTGGGTGGTCAGTGAACGTGAACCGCGCGGATGCGCAACTTCAGCCAGCACGCGCGCGGCATCGCGGTCGGGCAACAGATCCAGATGCAGCGTCACGTCGCCCCGGGCTGCGATGGTGTCGCGCAACGGTGCCGACAGCGCGTAGATCAGACCGCCCTCGACGCCGTAGTCGCTGATCGTGAATTCACCGCTGCGCTGATGGCGGGTGCCGGCGGCGTCCGTGAATGATGCGACAACGGCTTTCACCGGCTGCCCGGCATAACGCTCGCGCAAATGCGCGCTCCATGCCACCTCGAAACCGCAGTTCGCGGGCTGTAGCGGCGCCACCGCCACGCCGCGCGCTTCGAGCAGTGGCACCCAGGCGCCGTCGGAACCCAGCCGCGCCCAGCTGCCGCCGCCCAATGCCAGCACGGTGCAAGGGGCATGCACGCCAGTTTCCCCTTGCGGCGTGGCGAAGCGCAGCGTGCCGTCGGCGGCCCAGCCCGTCCAGCGGTGGCGGACATGGATGCGCAAGCCGGCCGTGCGCAGCCGGTGCAGCCACGCGCGCAGCAGCGGTGCGGCTTTCATTTCTTTCGGAAACACGCGCTGCGAGCTGCCGATGAAGGTTTCGACGCCGAGTCCCTGTACCCAGTCGCGCAGTTGCTGCGCACCGAATGCCGCGAGCAGCGGCGCGAGTTGCGCCTGGCGCGCGCCATAACGGGCGAGGAATTTTTCCGGGGGCTCGGCGTGGGTGATGTTCAGGCCGCCCTTGCCGGCGAGCAGGAACTTGCGCCCGACCGAAGGCATCGCATCGTAGAGGTCGACCTGCACCCCGCCCGCGAGCAGGGTTTCCGCCGCCATCAGCCCGGCGGGGCCGCCGCCGATGATGGCCACCGCAGAAGCGGCGGCTAAAGCCACTTGGCTTTGCGGAAGCGGTAGAACAGATAGCCGTCGATGACCACCATCGCCGCCAGCGACAGCGGATAGCCCCATTGCCAGGCCAGTTCCGGCATGTGCTGGAAATTCATGCCATAAATGCCGGCGATCAGCGTCGGCACTGCGACCAGCGCGGCGTAACCGGCGAGGCGTTTGGTCACTTCACTTTCCTGTAGCGTGATCAGCGACAGGTTGACCGAAATTGCGGTGGTCACCATGTCGCGCGCGGCATCGATGCTCTGATTGATCCGCACCAGATGGTCGGACACGTCGCGGAAATAATCGCCCAGCCCCGTGCATACCTGCGGCACACGCCCGCCGTACAGCTTGCCGACGGCTTCGAGCAGCGGCGCGGTGGCGTGTTTCAGGGTCATCAGATCCTGCTTGATGCCGTAGAGGGCCTCGATATTGGCGCCGGGTGACTTGCCGGAAAAAATCTGCTCCTCGATGACTTCCAGCTGGGTTTCGATGCTGTCGAGGATCGGGAAATAACGGTCGACCACCGCGTCCATCAGTGCGTAGAGGATGTAACCCGTGCCGTGCTGCATCAGTTCCGGTTCACGCTCGCAGCGTGCACGCACGTCCTGGAAATTGCGTTCGCTGCGCATGCGCACCGACAGCACGTAATTGCGGCCGACGAAAATATTGACCTCGCCGACCCGCAACTCATCGTCTTCGGGCTCGATCATGTGCATCACGAAAAACAGCGAATCGCCGTATTCCTCGAACTTCGGCCGCTGGTGACCGTGGTGGGCGTCCTCGATGGCCAGCGGATGCAGGTCGAACTGTTCTTCCAGCTGGTCAAGTTCATGCGGTTCCGGATCGCGTACGGCCACCCACACGATGCAGTCGTTGCGCGCGAGATAAGTGTGTATATCCTCGCGCGCGACATCCGCGATTTTTTTGCCGTCCCGGTAGGCAACGCTGTTGACAATCATGTGGGCTTCCCTTCGCCCCGATGATAGCGCAGCGGTGGCGGTTTTGACCGCCGCCGGTCAGGCCAGCCAGGGCCGCTCGGCGTGGTAGCTGTTCTCGAAGGCCTCGATCGCGGGCAGTTGCTCCAGCACCAGACCGATGTCGTCCAG
>RPOR01000069.1 GCA_003820645.1 Betaproteobacteria bacterium | reverse complement strand
GACAGGTTGTTCCATTCGTTCCACACGAAATAGCCGATGCCGGTGCCGCCCACCAGCATCTCGGCGGCGACGATCACCAGCCAGGCGATGCCGATCGAAATGCGCATGCCGGTCATGATGGTCGGCGCCGCCGCAGGCAGGATCACGCGAAATGCCGTGCGCAGTGCACCGACTTCGAGCGTGCGCGCGACATTCAGCCACTCGCGACGCACGCTGGCCACGCCGAACGCGGTGTTGATCAGCATCGGCCACAGCGAACAGATGAAAATCACGAAAATCGCCGAGATCGAGCTGTCCTTCAGCGTGAACAGCGCGAGCGGCATCCACGCCAGCGGCGAAATCGGTTTCAGCACCTGGATGTATGGATCGAGCGCGCGGTACACCGTCGGTGACATGCCGATCAGGAAACCGACCGGTATCGCCACCAGCGCCGCCAGCAGGTGGCCGACCAGCACGCGCACCACCGAATAACCGAGCTGGATGCCGATCCCCTTGTCGTTGGGTCCGCGATCATAGAACGGTTCCCTGAGATGCTCCACGATCTTGCCACCGACATCCGCCGGCGACGGAAAGGCTGATTTCTGCCCGGTCGCCGCCTCAGCGCCGACCAGCGCGGCGTACTCCGGATTCACCGTCTGCTGCGACAACTTGGGCAGGGTAAGCACGTGCCAGGCACCGATCATCAGCAGAAATACGATCAGCGACAGCGCGGGCGCACGCCAGTTCAGCAGTCGGCTCATCTCAGTTTCCTCCCGTCACACCGGCCGGATCACGTGCGCTTGATCGCGAAACTGGCGATGTAGGCATCGGGTTTGGCCGGATCGAACTCCTTGCCCATCACCGAGAATTTCTTGCTGGTGGTTGTCGGTGGCCTCATGCCGACCTCCTTCATCAGCTTCGCGGCATCGGTGGCAAGGAACACCTCACGCGCAACCTTGGCGTAATCGACGTTACCCTTGATCTGCCCCCAGCGTTTCATCTGGCTCATGATCCAGATCGCAAACGAGTGCCACGGGAACGGATCGAAGTCGATGCGGTTAGGCTCCTTGCGCACGTTGCCCAGGCCGTCCGCGAACGTGCCAGTCAGCACCTGTTCGATCACGGTCACCGGCTGGTTCAGGTAATTTGCCGGCGCGATGGCTTCGGCAATCTGCTTGCGGTTTTCCGGTTTGGATGCGAATGCCGTCGCTTCCATGATCGCCTTCAGCAGCGCGCGATAGGTGTTCGGCATTTTGGTGACAAACTCCCTGCTCGCCGCAAATGCACAGCACGGGTGCCCCGCCCAGATATCCTTGGTCAGCGTATGGATGTAGCCGACGCCGTCGTAGACCGCACGCTGGTTCACCGGGTCCGGCGCGAGAAAGCCGTCGATGTTGTCGGCGCGGAGGTTCGCCACCATCTCGGGCGGCGGCACCGAACGGATCTGCACGTCCTTGTCCGGATCGAGGCCGTGTTCGGCGAGGTAATAGCGCAACAGGTAGTTGTGCATCGAATAGTCGAAGGGCACCGCAAACTTGAAGCCCTTCCACGATTTCGGGTCGTGCTTGTCCTTGTGTTTGATCGCCAGTGTGATCGCCTGGCCGTTGATGTTTTCGATTGCCGGCACCGTGTAGGGAATCGCATTGGCGCCCGCGCCCAAGGTGATTGCGATCGGCATCGGCGACAGCATGTGCGCAGCGTCGTACTCCTTGTTGAGGGTCTTGTCGCGGATCACCGCCCAGCCGGCCGTCTTGACCACATCGACATTGAGTCCCTGCCGCGCATAAAAGCCCATCGGCTGCGACATGATGATCGGCGTCGCACAGGTGATCGGAATGAAACCCACCTTCAGCGACGTTTTCTCCAGCTTGCCGGACTGCGCGAACGCCTCCTTCGCCGTGCCCAGCGGGAAAAACGTGGCAATTGCAGCCATCGCCGTGCTGGCGCCCACCGCATTCAGGAAGCGCCGGCGCGTCGCATCGTGCGGGAACAGCGCGCGCATCACCGCGGCTTCAACGACGCGGTTGCCGAGTATCTCGCTATCGGAAGTCTCGCCGGCGAGATCGGCCTGATGTGCCGCTGCGCTGTGGTGCCGGCCACAGGAGCAGCCGCTGGTCAGCGAAGAATCGGCGTCGAACGGATCCTTGAATGCAGACATTTCTTCTCCTTGAACCATTTGTTTTCCCGAAACCGGTATTGCAGCAAGCGTGCCAACCGGCAATTGCCCGCCCAAAATAAACACAACCGTTTGTTTTAAAATAAAAAAGTTGTCCGGCGAGGCCGCTCGCATGGCTGCCGCGGGTCGTCACTGGGCCTGATTCGGTGCAGTCTGCGCCACCAAATGGTGCAGAACTGCACCATCCGCAGGCGCATTGCACTGTATTGGCGCACTCATGCGGTCGATCCCGGGCAGCGGCTAGAATTCCACGATGAGCATCTCGACATTCACGCGCACCGGCGCCCTGCTGTGCGCGCTCGCGGTCAGCAACTGCGCGGTCAATCCGGTTACGGGGAATCCGAATTTCGTGACCATGTCCGAGACGCAGGAGATCAACACCGGCCGCAGCGAAGACCAGAAGGTCCGCAAGGAATACCCGCCCTACAACGACGCGGCCCTGCAACGCTATGTCAACGACCTCGGTCAGCGCCTCGCCAAGGCGAGCCACCGCGCCGGACTGCAGTACCAGTTCCTGGTGGTCGATTCGCGGCAGGTCAATGCCTTTGCGCTGCCCGGCGGCTATATCTACATCACCCGCGGCATCCTCTCCTATCTCAATTCCGAAGCCGAGCTCGCCGCGGTGCTCGGCCACGAAATCGGCCATGTCACGGCGCGCCATTCGGTACAGCAGATCTCCGCTGCCACCGCCGCCAACGTCGGCGCCTCGGTGCTGCAAATCCTCGTGCCGCAAGTACGCAATGCCGCCGGCGATCTGCTGGTCAATGTGCTGGGCAATGCGCTGCTCTCGGGCTACGGCCGTGAACACGAGCTCGAGGCCGATCGCCTCGGTGCCGAATACCTGGCGCGCACCGGCTACGATCCGCAGGCAATGATCAAGGTCGTTGGCGCGCTGAAGGACCAGGAACTGTTCGATGCCGAAGTCGCAAAAGCCGAGGGCCGTGAACCGCGCGCCTATCACGGCCTGTTCGCATCACACCCCGACAACGACACCCGGCTGCAGGAGGTGGTCCGCGAAGCCGGCAAGTTCAGCAGTGCGGAAAACCGCATCAACCGCGAAGAATTCCTGAAATACGTGGACCGCATGATCTTCGCCGACAGTCCGCAGCAGGGCATCGTCCGCGACAATGCCCTCTATCACCCCGAGCTCGGCCTGGTCTTGCAGTTCCCGGCGGACTGGCGGGTACGGAACAATGCGCAGAACGTGGTCGCGGTGAGTCCGCAGCAGAACGCCCTGATCGATCTGCGCAGTGCGGGCCGCGCCGAAGGTTTACCGGCTGACATGCTGCGCAAACTGCTGAAACTCGGGACCGGCAGCACCGTCTCACCGCTGACCATCGGCGGTTTGCCTGCCGCGGTGACCGAAGTGACCAGGTCGGGCAAGCCAACGCGCGTCGCCGTGGTGTTCCTGGGCGACAGTGCCTATGCGATCGGCATGCAGGCCAGCTCGGTCGCGATTTTCCGCCAGCACGGCGCGGCCATGGACGCCGCGATGAACAGTTTTCACGCGATCACCGAGCAGGAACGCGCAGTGGCGAAACCGCTGCGGCTGCGCGTGATCACCGCACGCGCCGGCATGACATTCGCCGGACTCGCCGGCACTTCGCCGCTCGGCCGCTTTGCCGAGGGCCACCTGCGGGTGATCAACGGACTGTATCCGTCCGGTGAACCGGTTGCCGGGCAGGCGCTGAAGATCGTCGAATGAGCGCTACGCGGGACGCACCGCGGATGCGATAATCCACGCCTATAACAACAACGAGTGTCGACCGTGAATGTTGCACTGCGCCCGCTGCTGATCGCCATCCTCTGTCTGGCCTGGCTACTGCCGGGGCTGGTCGCGCACGACCCGTGGAAACCCGACGAGGCCTATACCTTCGGCGTCGTTTTCGAAATCCTGCAGGGCGGCAGCTGGGTCATCCCGCAAATTGCCGGCGAGCCGTTTATCGATAAGCCGCCGCTGTATTACCTCAGTGCGGCGGCCAGCGCATTGCTGTTATCGCCGATCCTGCCACTGCACGATGGCGCGCGCCTGATCACCGGCCTCTATATCGGACTCGCACTGCTGTTCACCGCTCTTGCCTCGCGCGAATTGCACGGTGAGCGCAAGGGCCTGACGGCAGTCCTGCTGCTGCTCGGTTGCTTCGGGCTGGTGGTGCGCAGCCACCAGCTGATCGTCGACACCGCCGCGCTGGCAGGTTTCGCGATGGCCTATTACGGTACAGCGCTGGCACCCCGCCGGGTCGTTCCCGGCGGCTTCTGGACCGGCACCGCCTGCGGACTGGTGTTCATGACCCAGGGCATACCCGAGACAGTGATGCTTGCGATCATCGCTGCCGCCCTGCCCCTGTGCCATGCCCGCTGGCGCACCCTGCAATACGCGGGAGCTCTCGCCGTTGCGCTCGCCGCCGCGCTGCCGTGGCTGGTGATCTGGCCGGTGCTGCTGTATCAAATCGAGCCGGGGCTGCTCGCAACCTGGGCAACATCCGAGAACCTCGCGCGCTTTTTCGGCACCCGCGACATGCTCGCCGGCCTCGGGTATTACCTGCGCACCCTGCCGTGGTACGCCTTCCCGGTATGGCCGCTCGCGCTGTGGGCGCTGTGGCGCGCGCGGCGCCTGCGGCAACTCGACACGCCCGGCGTGATCCTGCCGGTCCTCGGTTTTACGGTGACGCTGCTGATGCTCGGCAGCGCTGCCGAAGCACGCGAACTCTATGCGCTGCCGATGCTGGTGCCGCTGGCCCTGCTCGCCGTACCCGGCATCACCCCGTTACGGCCGGGGCCGGCCAGCGGCTGGTACTGGTTCGGCATGATGGCGTTCACCTTTTTCATCATCGTCGGCTGGTTCTACTGGAGCGCGCTGGAACTCGGCGTGCCGGCACGGCTGCACAATCACCTGCACACCATCCGCCCCGGCTACGACTTCGGTTTCCGCTGGCTGCCATTCCTGCTCGGCCTCGCCTACACCGCCGGCTGGCTGCTATTGCTGGCGAAATTGCCGCGCAATACAGAGCGGCCGCTGATCATCTGGGCCGGCGGCATCACCGCCGTATGGGCGCTGCTGGCGACGCTGTTCATCGGCTGGGCCGACACCGCCAAGAGCTATCGCTCGGTGATCGCCGACATGCAGCGCGCCCTGCCGACACGGTATCAATGCATGGCCAGCCGCGACCTCGGCCAGGCCCAGCGCGCAATGCTGCATTATTTTGCCGGCATCCGTACCATCCGCAGCGACACCGGAACACAGGCAACGCACTGCGACCTGTTGTTGGCACAGGGACTGCCGCTCGATGAACTGGTGCTCGCACCGGAGTGGCAGAAAATCTGGGAAGGCCACCGGCCCGGGGACAAGGACGAGCGGTTGCGCCTCTACCGGCTGCAGCCGCCGAAACCCTCGCCGCGTTAGTGCGGCCGCGGCGTATTGCCGCCGGAATCCTGCGGCATGCCGTTGGCAATCTCGTCGAGATTGGCCGGACGCACCGGGACGATGCTGACCACGAATTTCACCGCCTGCCCTGCCAGCGGATGGTTGGCCTCCACGGTCAGTTTGCCGTTTTCGATGCGTGTCACGCGAAACAGCATCTCCTCGCCGCGGTCATTCTGAAAAGTCACTTCGGAACCCAGGTGCCGGTGTTCCGGCGGCACATCGGCGATGTCGTCGGTGAACGTCAGTTCGGGTTTGACGTCGCCGAAACCATCGGCTGGCGACAAGATGACCTCGACACGATCGCCGACCTGCCTGCCCTCGAGGGCTTGTTCGATTTTCTCGAACAGCGGACCGTTGGCGCCATGCACACAGCCGATCGGCATATCGTATTGCTCGAACAGATTGCCGGCCTGGTCGATGATGGTATAGGTGAGATAAACGACCTTGTTGCGGGAAACGGTCGGCGCCATGAGTTTCCAGTTGGCGAATTGGTCGCGCGTCAACCGGCGATTCGTCCATACCGACGCGCGGATTCGAATCCGGCACATCAGCGTCCGGTTTCAATAGAAATTATAATGCACGCGTGAGCGATACCCTGCAGCGATTTCTGTTTGAACACGACCCGATCCGCGGTGAACTGGTGCAGCTCGCCGCAACCTGGCAGGCCGTCACCGAGCGTCACGCCTACCCGGTGCCGCTGCGCCGGGTGCTGGGCGAACTGATGGCCGCGGCGGCACTGCTTGCCGCAACGCTGAAGTTCGAGGGCACGCTGATCCTGCAACTGCACGGCAACGGTCCGGTGAGACTGATCGTCGTCGAATGCGCTGCCGGCTACGCGATGCGCGCAACCGCCAAATGGGACGGCGACATCCCCGAGGGCGATCTGCGCGCACTGCTTGGCAGCGGCCGCTTCGTCATCAATCTCGTAGCCGATTCAGGGCGGCAGGCCTATCAGGGCGTTGTCGACCTCGATGCCGACAGCGTCGCTGCGGCGCTCGAGCATTACATGGCGACCTCCGAACAGATTCAGACCCGGCTGTGGCTTTCCTGTGACGACACGCGGGCAGCAGGCCTGCTGCTGCAGAAGTTGCCTGAACGCGCAACCGCCGATGCCGATGCCTGGCCGCGCGTCGCACACCTGGCCGCCACCGTGCGGCCGCAGGAACTGCTGACACTCACCCCCCAAGTCCTGCTGCGCCGGCTGTTTCACGAGGAAGACCTGCGCGTATTCGAGCCGCGGCCGGTATGTTTCCGGTGTTCGTGTTCGCGCGAACGCGTCACCGGCATGCTGCGCATGCTCGGCCGCGACGAAGTGCGCAGCGTCGTTGCCGAGCGCGGCGAAGTCGAAGTGCATTGCGAGTTCTGCAACCGGCGCTACGCCTTTGATGCCGTCGACAGCGAGGAGATCTTCGCTGCCATGATCGCCGCGCCCGCCGAAAACACCCGACACTAACCCGAATTGCTGTGGCGCATCATCACCTCGACACTGTCTTGGGGGGAGCGTAAACTTTGGCTTCCCCCTGATTGCCCACCCAGCGTGTGGCAACTTTTGTTGTAAAATCAATAAGTTATGGAGAGTGCTATGGGTAACGGACGCGAAGTGGTCGTGCTGAGCGGAGTGCGTACAGCCATCGGTGATTACGGCGGCGGACTGAAAGACATCGCGCCCACCGAACTCGCCGGGCAGATCGTCAAGGAAGCCGTCAAGCGCGCGAAGATCGACCCCAAGCAGGTCGGGCAACTGGTCTTCGGCAATGTGATTCACGGCGAAGCAAAAGACATGTATTTCTCGCGCGTCGCCTGCATCAAGGGCGGATTGCCGCAGGAGACGACTGCACTGACCGTCAACCGCCTCTGCGGCAGCGGCATGCAGGCCATCGTTTCCGCAGCACAGGGCATCATGCTCGGTGATTGCGATGCCGCTGTCGGTGGCGGCGCCGAATCGATGAGCCGCGGCGGCTACCTGATGCCCAGCCTGCGCTGGGGTCAGCGCATGAATGACAGCGGCGCCATCGACATGATGGTCGGCGCGGTGACCGACCCGTTTGAAGCCGTGCATATGGGCATCACCGCCGAGAACATCGCCGCGCAATGGAAAATCACCCGCGAACAGCAGGACGAGTTTTCGGTCGAGAGTCATCGTCGCGCAATCAACGCGATCGACAAGGGTCATTTCAAAGACCAGATTCTGCCGATCGAACTCAAGACCCGCAAAGGCACGACACTGTTCGAACGCGACGAGCATCCGCGTGCCGATGTGACGCTGGAAGGCCTCGCCAAACTGCGTGCGGCGTTCAAGAAGGAAGGCGGCTCGGTCACCGCCGGCAATGCCTCCGGCATCAACGACGGCGCTGCCGCAGTGGTGCTGATGGAAAAGGAAGCCGCGCAGAAGGCGGGCCTCAAGCCGATGGCACGTCTGGTTTCCTACGGGCTTGCCGGTGTTGATCCGAAAATCATGGGCATCGGTCCAGTGCCTGCGGTGCGGAACGCACTGAAACGCGCCGGACTCCGGATCGAAGACATGGACGTCATCGAATCCAACGAAGCCTTCGCGGTGCAGGCACTGGCAGTGTCCTGCGACCTCAAGCTCGATCCGCAGAAGACCAATCCCAACGGCGGCGCAGTCGGCCTCGGCCACCCCATCGGCGCCACCGGCGCGATCCTCACCGTCAAGGCGATGTACGAACTGCAGCGCACCGGTGGCAAGTACGCGCTGGTGACCATGTGCATCGGCGGTGGTCAGGGCATCGCGGCGGTGTTCGAGCGCATGTAACGACATGCGAGCCGTTGCTGATAGAAAACGCCGCGGCAACGCGGCGTTTTTTTGCGGCAAGACCCGCGCCACACCCCGGCACCCCTGATGCGGGTATGGACAAACCGGCGCATCGTCCGCATGATAGACCCCCTGCAAACGCAGCACATCGGCCACAAAAACACATCCGAAGGAGGAGCATCAAGATGCGCACATTGAAAATCCTGGCGGCACTCGCCATCCCGGCGCTGCTGGCCGCACCTGCGGCACAGGCGCAGGGCAAGTATCCGGAAAAACCGATCCGGCTGATCGTCGGCAGCGCGCCGGGATCTGGCCCCGACATCATCGGTCGGATGACAGCGGACCGCCTCTACGAAACCTGGAAACAGCGGATCATCGTCGATGCCCGCCCCGGCGCTGCGGGCGCGATCAGCGCCGACCTGACGCTGCAGGCAATACCCGACGGCTACACCTGGATGATGCTGACCTCGCAACTGTTCGTCGCCTCCCAGGTGCTGCCAGGCCTCAAGTTCGACCTCGCGAAGGATTTCCAGTCCATCGCGCTGATCGGCACCGTGCCCTTCGTGCTGCTGGCGAATCCGACGCTGCCGGCGAAGTCATTAAAGGAACTGATCGACCTCGCGAAAAAATCACCGGGCAAGATTCGCTACGGTTCGGCGGGCACCGGCGCCTCCGAGCATCTGTCGGGCGTGCTGCTGACCCAGCTGACCGGCACTGACATGCTGCATGTGCCATACAAGGGCGTCGCGCAGTCCATCACCGACGCGATCGCCAACGAAGTGCAGATTACCTACGCCGTGATGCCCGCGGCACTGCCGCATATCAAGAGCGGCCGCCTGCGCGCGCTGGGCGTCACGCCGCCGAAACGCTCGCCGCTGACTCCCGACGTGCCGTCAATCGGCGAAGCCGTTCCCGGCTACGCGATGTACGGCTGGTACAGCATCGTCGCCCCCACCGGCACGCCGTCCGCGATCATCGATCAGGTCAGCGCCGAAGTGGTGAAGGCGGCAAAGGAACCGGCGTTCGGCGAGCGGCTGAAAAGCCTGGGCATCGAAATCGTCGCCGGCGACCGCAAGGTGCTGGATGCATGGCGCGCGAGCGAGCACAAGCGCATCAGCGAACTGGTCAAGGTATCCGGCGCCAAGGCAAAATAACGGACGACCCGGTGCAATTTCCAGCAACGCCGCGCATTGCGCGGCGTTTTTTATCGCCCCTGCCCCGCCCGGCCGGAGCGCGCCCGATACGCCGGGTGCTGCTCGCGCTGTGGCTCGCAGCACTGCTCCCTGCGGGCGGCGCGCTGGCGCGCGACCTGGTCCATGCCGAGGCCGGCGAACTGCCCGTCATCATTGCCGCGCCGCACGGCGGCCGTGCCGACGTGCCCGGATGTGAGGTGCGCACTGCGACGGGCAAACGCTTCGTCAATCGTCCCGACCACAATACCGACCGGCTCGCGCAGGTTATCGCCGCAGAACTGAAGCGACTGACCGGTCAGGCACCATACCTGGTGATCGCACGCTTCCACCGCAAATTCATCGATGCCAACCGCAGTCCCGAAGAAGCTTACGGTGCTGAGGGCTGCGCCGCCGATTACGACGATTACCACGCAGTACTGCGCCGCAACGTCGATGACATCCGTGCCAAACATCCGCAAGCCATGTTGTTTGACATCCACGGTCAGTCGGCGTACCGCGACGCCATCCTGCGCGGCACGCGTCACGGCGAAACGGTCACCCGGTTACTCGCCCGCGCCGGCGCCGCGGCCGTAACCGGTCCGGACAGTGTCTTCGGCCGGTTTGCCGCAATGGGCTACGCCATCGTACCGTCGAACGACACTGCCCTCACCGATCGTGTCGAGGCGAAAAACTACATTGGCGGCTACACGGTCGCACGCTACGGCAGCCACCGCGCCGACGGCATCGACGCCATGCAGCTCGAGTTCGGCCGCGACTTTCGCAACAACGACAACGTCGAACGCACAGCACAGGATGCGGCACAGGCAATCGCCGCGTTCTACGCGCGCTATCTCAGGTAAGCCGCCCGGGCCGTCGCGTGGCCGCTGCGCCGCGCCCCCTGACCGCCAGCGGTAAATGCCCGTGGCGCCACGCCCAGCGCGCGGCGGAACATCGTCGAGAATGCGCCGGGACTTTCGTAGCCGAGGTCGATCGCCACCGTGGTCACCGGCGCACCTTCAGCGAGCCTGCGTATCGATTCGAGCAGCCGCGCCTGCTGCTTCCAGCGCGCAAAGGTGATGCCGGTCTCCCGCAGGAAACGCCGGTACAGCGTGCGCGTGCTGATGCTGAGTTCGCCGGCATCGAAATCACAGGGCCGCCGCGTCGAGAGGTCGGCGAGAATGCGCTCGCACAGTCGCGCGAGATCCGCGCTGTCCGGCAGCGGCAGGTCGAGCGCACAAGGCATGAGACCGCGTATTTCCGCGGTCAGCAGCCGCATCAGCAGGCCGTCGTCGCCGCTCTCGTCGTAGGTCGCGGGCAGCGCCGCGGCACGCACGATGAGTTCGCGCAGCAACGGCGTGACTTCCAGCACCACGCAGGCGGATGGCATGCCGGCCACCGCGGATTCACTGAAGTACAGGCTGTGCATATCGACCACGCCGTGCATCTGGATTTCGTGCACCGTGCGCGCCGGCACCCACAGCGCCCGCGACGGCGGCACAATCCAGGCATGGCGCGCAGTGCGCACGCGCATCGTGCCCGCAACCGCAAACACGAACTGCGCACGGCCGTGCCAGTGCGGCTTGATGTGATGGCCCCGTGGATAGGATGTGCGCCGCGCGACCACCGCGCGCGACAGGTCGCCCCGCACCGGGCTCTCCGGTGCGTCGGCAAAACCACTGCCGCGCGGACGCGTCCCGTTGTCCGCCCGGCCCGCCGTTGCCGTTCCCCGCGCGCCCCGTTTGTCCATTTTACGAATGTTTAACGTAAATATTCGAAAGACAGACGATTCTAACTCAAGCACACTGGCTGCCCATGACTGCGACCATCATGCCCAATACCGCCCATCCCGAGGGTTTCCCCACCGTCGTGCGCCTGCTGCTCAACGTTGGCCACGCCATCGACCACATGTTCCTGCTGATCTTCGCGACCGCGGTCGCCGCGATCGCCGTCGAGTTCGGCCACACGAGCTGGACCGAGCTGATGCCGTACAGCGTCGGCGCCTTTGCGCTGTTCGGCCTTGGCGCGCTGCCCGCCGGACGCCTGGGCGACCTGTGGGGCCGGCGCAGCATGATGATCATTTTTTATATCGGCATGGGCGTCTCGGCCATGCTGGTGGCGCTGACGCAGAATGCCTGGCAACTCGCCGCCGCGCTGACGCTGCTCGGCGCCTTCGCCGCGATCTACCATCCGGTCGGCATCCCGATGCTGGTGCAGAATGTGCCTAACCCCGGCGCGGTGATCGGGCTGAACGGTCTCGCCGGCAACCTGGGCATCGCGGTGGCTGCGCTGGTCACCGGTTTTCTGGTCAAATGGATAGGCTGGCGGGCGGCGTTCGTGATCCCCGGCCTGCTCGCGATCGCCTGTGGCGTCATTTTCGCACTGACCTGCCCGCGGGAAACCGAAGCGCCCTCGAAACGCAAGGGCGGCAAAGCGCAAGTGGCGCTGAGTCCGAAAATGCTGGTGCGCGCCTTCGCCGTGATGACTTCGGCGGCAGCCGTCAGCACCATCCTCTTCAATTTCACCACCAACGGTAATTCACAACTGCTGGCCCAGGGGTTCAGCGGCGTCATCGACGACCCGGCCGTGATCGGCACGCTGCTCGCCATCATCTACACTATCGCGTCGTTCGCGCAAATCGTCGTCGGCCGGCTGATCGACAAGGTGCCGTTCAAGCCGCTTCAGGTCTGGATATCGATCATTCAGATTCCGCTGTTGATCTGGGCTGCGCATACCCAGGACTGGTGGCTGTTCATCGCGCTGCTGACGGTGATGGTGTTCGTATTCGGTGCCATCCCGTTCACCGATGCCATGATCGTGCGCTACGTTGATGACCGTCTGCGCTCGCGCGTCGCCGGCATGCGGCTGACCGTGGCTTTCGGTTTCAGTTCGCTGGCGGTGTGGATGCTCGGGCCGCTGGTCAAAGCGATCGGCTTTTCCAACGCACTGTGGATCATGGCGGGCATCGCCGCCATCAAGGCGGCGATCGTGATGCTGCTGCCGGAAGAACCGGCCCCCGAACCGGTAAAAGTGTAAGGCACCGCAGCGTACGTGCCGTATCCTGCGACCCGCCTCGCGCCAGCTTTGCACTAATTTATCAATAAATTCAATAACTTATAAAATTCCCTGGACCGACATCGCACTGCTGGTCGGTACCGCCTTGTTCACCTTGGCCCTGACCTCGGTCGCCGGCGCGGGCGGCGGTACGATATTGATCGCACTGATGCTGCTGTTCATGCCGCCCGCAGCAGCAATCCCCGCGCACGG
Organism: Betaproteobacteria bacterium; assembly: GCA_003820645.1. GTDB lineage: Bacteria > Pseudomonadota > Gammaproteobacteria > Burkholderiales > SG8-41. The sequence goes on along the minus strand of RPOR01000069.1, from coordinate 3,127 downwards.
CGTCGTGCAGCTGGCCTCCAACACCTGGCGCCTCTGGCTGTTCCGCAGGCACCTGGCGTGGCCGCTGATCATCCGTTTCAGCCTGCTGATGCCATTCGGCGTCGCGCTCGGGCTGTGGCTGTTCCAGGAAATGCCCAAGGAGCTGGTGCAGGTGCTGATCGGATTTTTCGTGCTGCTCACGCTGTTTCTGCGCCACCTCAAACGTTTTGCGCCGAAGGAATCCCCGTTGTGGGCCTTCGTGCCGCTGGGCTTCGTCACCGGCGCGCTGAACATGATCGTCGGCGTCATCGCGCCGGTGCTGGGCGTGCTGATCATCCGCAAGGACCTCAAAAAAGAGGACATCGTCGGCACACTGGGCTTTTTCGGCTTCATCGGCAACCTGCTGAAAATCACCGCCTTCACGATGATCGGCTTGAGCTTTGCCGAATATGGTCTGTTGCTGCTGCTGATGACCGCAGCCGTGATCATCGGCACTTCGGTGGGCAAGCGCGTATTGTCCGGCTTCGACGAAAAAACCTTCCTGATCGTATTCAACATCATGCTGATCGCACTGGCATTGAAACTGATCGTCATCGACGGACTTCGGGCACTGTTCGGCGACTAGCATCCGCGATTCAGCGCCGCCCTGTTGATCCGGACAACCTGCTGGTATCGCAGCCGCTCAGGGCTTGAGCGCCCGGTACAGAAACGGCAGACTCACATCCATCCGGTAATCGATATCGGAATGATTGTCGTCAAACTCTTCGTAGCGGTGGCGGATGCCGGCCGCTGCGAGGCGAGCGGCGAGGATGCGCGTGCCGTAATGAATATGATACTGGTCGCGCCAGCCGCAATCGATGTAGATGCCGGCGAGCGACTTGAGGTTGTTGCGGTATTTCGCGACCAGGTTCACCGGGTCGTGTTTACGCCACTGCCGCCAGCGCGCCGCGATCACCTCGCCCGATTCGAGGTTGAACGGCACCCGGAAGCCGTTGGGCGCCCGGGGGTCGGCATCGTAAGTCGCCGCCATGCAAAGATTCATCAGGCAGTGCCCTTCCGCGCTCGAGACCTTTTCCCTGTCCCACACCTGCGCGAGAAAGCGTTTGATGCGGCCGTCATCCAGGCCCGCGGCGAGACCCTTGCGGCCGGCTTCGCGGCGCGCGTTGTACACGCCGGGCCTGCGCCTGGGTGACCGGTGCTTCGCCAGCTCGCTGATCGTGTTCGGCCAGTCGTGCCAGTAGACAAAGTCGAAATACGCATCGCCGGAATGGTTGGCGATGGCACCCCAGTATTTCGCGTACTTCATGCCGTGGAGCATGGCACCGTAGCCGCCGGAGGACTTGCCGAAACACCCGCGATGCTCGCGGCTCGCCAGCGTGCGGAACTCGCGATCGACAAAAGGGATGATTTCGCGCGTCAGATAATCGGCATAGTTGCCGATCGCCGATGAATTCACGTACTGGTTGCCGCCCAGCGCCGTGTAACAGTCGGGGAAGACGATGATAACCGGTCCCATCTTCCGCTCGTGGATCAACCGCGCCGCGCGCTCCGGGACATTGTCGCTGAACGGCTTCCAGTTGACATGCGACAGCCCGGTGCCGGTGAAGCCGACCAGGTCATACAGGACCGGGAAACGACGCCCGCCTGTACTGTCGTATTGCGGCGGCAGCCACGCGCCGACCTTGCGCACATGCGGGTCGCCCAGCGGATTGTCGCTGAGGATCTTCGAAGTGTGCTCGAGCACGACCAGCGTGCCGGCGGGGCCTTTGGGACGCTTGAGAGCCATCGGTATTCCTGCTCGTTATCAACGGTTGCAGGCGAGAATAAACGCGCTGGCGCAAGAATGCCAACTGGCATGAAGTCCATGCCGGGAAAAATCAGGAAGGTTACGCTGCCTGTGCCGACCAGTCGGCATAGCCTGACAAAGCGCCGCGCAATGCGCACGATTACCCGGTGCGATATCGCGCACACCGGGGTACCGACAGCACTATGTCTGGTAGCATACCGAGCAGATATCCGTTTTGGTGTAAAAAGGCAGCGTTGAACGTTTGGCAACATGTCCCGATCAATTACCACGATCACAGAGGTACCTAACCATGAAAACCAGCCTCATTCTCGGCATCATACTGATCGTCATGGGCGCGGCCGTGCTCGGCTATGACCACTACAGCTACACCACGACCGAGGAAGTGCTCAAGATCGGACCGCTCACGGCGACTGCCGAAGAGACGCACACGGTCTCCCTGCCGCCGGTCCTCGGCTGGTTGCTGGTGGCCGCAGGCGCGGCTGCTCTCGTTTTTGGCATACGGTCAAGAAAATAACTGCATTACCTGAACAAAGGATGCTCCCATGAACATGACCTTGAGTATTGGCCCGCTGATATCGCTGATCGCCGGGATCCTGATACTGGTGGTACCGCGACTGCTGAACTATATCGTCGCCATTTATCTGATCATCATCGGGCTGATCGGCCTCTTCGGTGGCGGCAACTTTCGTTTCTGATCACCGCGCGACCGCCTGCATGCGCGGATCCTTGATCCCCGTTCCGACGCCAACCCCGCAATGCTGGTGACGTTTCAGAGCAAAGCGTCGAGCAGCATCACCATGTTTGGCGATGTCGCGTTGCCGCTGCTGAGAATGATGGGGCTCAGCGAAACAGTACCTGGCGCGCTGCTCGCCGCCGACATCCCTGCCGCGCTGGCCCGTCTCAACCGCGAACTGGCCGCCGTTGAACCCGATGCGAAAGGCGTGTCGCGCACGCCGGTGGACACCGAAGACGTAGCCGCTGCAACCCCGGTGGGACTCCGGCTGCGCGCCTACCCGCTGATTCAGCTGCTGTCCGCCGCGGCCAGGCAGGACTGCAATGTCCTGTGGGACAAAGGCCATCCGGCCATTTAAGTGGCACTGCCGTCGCCACTGACGGCGAACTGGGCACGGGTTCAAGTCTGGCTGGGCCTTTGCAACGAATCCCACGAGACGCAACAATTTATTTTTATAAATATAATCAATAAGTTACTGCATTGATCTTCGCTCGCACCGTACTCGGAGTATCCCTTGCCCGCTGTCCTTGCCCAATCAAAATAGCCGGTCCTGCCGCGAGTCATTGCACGGCAGACCCGGCCATTGGAAGGGACAGACGCGACGCCGG
>RPOR01000068.1 GCA_003820645.1 Betaproteobacteria bacterium | reverse complement strand
GACCATCATGACCGGCATGCGCATTTCGATCGGCATCGCCTGGCTGGTGATCGTCGCCGCCGAGATGCTGGTGGGCGGCACCGGCATCGGCTATTTCGTGTGGAACGAATGGAACAACCTGTCGATCACCAACATCCTGACGGCAATTCTGGCGATCGGCCTGGTGGGCATGCTGCTCGATCTGATGCTGGCGAAACTGACCAGGCTCGTTACTTTTCCGGAATAAGGGGAGAACACTATGAGCGAACCCCTGATCCGCATCGAAGGCATCAGCAAAAAGTTCACCGGCCGCGACGGCGCAGCGACCACGGTGTTCGACGATCTTTATTTTTCGATAGATCCCGGCGAGTTTGTCTGCCTGATCGGTCATTCCGGCTGCGGCAAAACGACGATCCTCAATATCTTGTCGGGGCTGGAACAGTCCTCGTCCGGTTATGTGTTTGTCGGGGGCCGCGAGGTCGACGGTCCCAGCCTCGACCGTGCGGTAATTTTCCAGAGCCATGCACTGATGCCCTGGCTGACGGTGATGGGCAACATTGCGTTCGCGGTGTCTTCGCGCTGGCCGGAATGGAACCGGGAAAAGGTGCAGGTGCACAGCCAGCAGTACATCGATCTGGTCAGCCTCACGGGTTCGGAGAAGAAGCGGCCCGCGGAACTGTCGGGTGGCATGAAGCAGCGCGTCGGCATTGCCCGTGCGCTGTCGATCCAGCCCAAGATGCTGTTGATGGACGAGCCGTTCTCGGCGCTCGACGCGCTGACCCGCGGAGTGCTGCAGGAGGAAGTGCTGCGCATTTGCGCGGAAACCCGGCAGACGGTATTCATGATCACCCACGACGTCGACGAGGCGATCCTGCTTGCCGACAAGATCATCCTGATGACCAACGGGCCGCATGCCAAGATCGCCGAGACCGTGGTCAACACGATGCCGCGCAGCCGTACGCGCCACGACCTGCACAAGCATCCGCATTACTACCGCATCCGCAATCACCTGATCGATTTCCTGGTCGACCGCTCGAAGGTGTTTGCCAGCGATTCTCCGGATTACGATCCGCGGCATCCGCCGCTGGTGACGCCGGGCCTGGATCCGGCGGCGGCGACCCTGGCGCCGGCCGGCACGCCGCTGGTGGCCGTGAAGTAGCCGCCCGTTCACCCCGATTGCGCAACCTGAAACTGACCAAAAGGAGAACTGCAGTGAAAAAGAACGATGCACCCGAAGCGTTGCTGGCCGCGGCCAGCATGACCAAACCGATGACCCGCACGGATGTCACCGAACTGGTGATGGAAGCGAAAATCAAGAAGAGTCTGTCGTGGACCAGGATCGCCAAGGCGGTCGGCGCCAGCAAGGAATGGACAACCGCGGCGCTGCTGGGCCAGATGCAGATGACGAAGCCGCAGGCGGACGCCGCGGGCAAGCTGCTCGGTCTGCCGCCGTACGCCGTGCTGCTGCTGCAGCAGGTGCCGTACAAGGGCTCGCTGCCGACCGCGGTGCCGACTGACCCGCTGATCTACCGTTTCTATGAACTGGTCAGCGTCTACGGCACGACTTTCAAGGAACTGATACATGAAGAATTCGGCGACGGCATCATGAGCGCGATCGACTTCAGGATGGATCTCAAGCGGGAAGCCGATCCCAAGGGCGACCGCGTGCAGATCGTCATGAGCGGCAAATACCTGCAGTACAAAACCTATTAAACGCGGACGCTGCGCGCCGTTTTAACTGCGCGGGCTTGAACGGGTGCATACTTCATCGCCGTTCATCCCGCGCCTCTCATTTCTTACGAAGGAGTTCCCGCATGAAAGCAGACCGCAGAACGTTCCTGAAGGGCGGCGCCGTTGCCGCAACCGGCACCGCAATCGCCGGCGTCCCGATGATTTCCCGGGCGCAGTCGGCCCAGACCTTCACCTGGAAAATGACCAGTGCCTATCCAAAGGGCGCGCCGTTCTACATGGACGGTCCGGGCAGCGCAACCGACCTGGCCAAGCGTATCGAGACCATGTCCAATGGCCGGCTGAAGATCCAGGTGTTCGGCGCGGGCGAACTGATACCGGCTTTCGAAGGCTTCGATGCCGTGCGGGCGGGCACCGTGGAAATGAACCACGCGAACAGCTATTTCTGGACCGGCAAGACTTTCGCGGCGCAGTACTTCACCGCGGTGCCGTTCGGGCTGAACTTCCAGGGCATGAACGGCTGGCTCTACGACGGCGGCGGCATCAACCTGTGGAACGAGGTCTATGCGCCGTTCGGCATGATGGCGATGCCCTGCGGCAACACCGGTGTGCAGATGACCGGCTGGTTCAAGAAGGAGATCAAGTCGGTCGCCGACTTCAAGGGCCTGAAAATGCGTATCCCCGGGCTCGCCGGCAAGGTTTACGCGGCGCTGGGCGTCGACGTCAAACTGCTGCCCGGCGGCGAGATCTTCCCGGCGCTGGAGCGCGGCGTGATCGACGCCGCCGAATTCGTCGGTCCATATCAGGATCGGCGCCTCGGTCTGCAGAAAGCGGCGAAGTATTACTACACGACCGGCTGGCACGAGACCGCGACCGTGTCGGAACTGCTGATCAACAAGGCGGCGTGGCAAAAACTGCCGAAAGACCTGCAGGCGGTGGTGGAGAACGCGGCTGCGGCATGCAACGTCATCAGCGAAGCCTGGTGCCAGCGCACCAATGCCGAAGCGATGGATGACCTGGTCAAGAACCAGAAAGTCATTGCCCGGCCGCTGCCGGATGCCGTGGTGAAAGCATTGCGCGAAACCACGAAGAAGGTGCTTGATGAGGCGGTGGCCAAGGATCCGCTGGTGAAGAAGGTGCATGACTCGTACATGGCCTACAAGGCCAAGTACGACGCGTGGGCCGGATACAGCGAAACCGTCTACCACAACAAAATCCGTGGCTAAAAAATCCGCCGCAGCCGACATCCGGGTCGGGATCGAGCGCTTCACCGACCTCACCGGCCGGGCCACGTCGTGGCTCGCGCTGGTGATCGTCGTGCTGATGGCGGTGAATGTACTGATGCGCTATCTGTTCAGCACGGGCACGGTGTGGGGACAGGAACTGGAGTGGCATCTGCTGGCGCCGCTGATCCTCTTCGGCATGAGCTACGCGCTGCTGCATGGCGAGCACGTGCGGGTCGATGTGCTCTACGCCAATTTTTCCAAGCGCAAGCAACTGTATGTCGACCTGCTGTCCGCCATGCTGTCGATAGCCATCTCGGTAATCATCATCTGGCTGTCGTTGAAATACGTGCAGCAGTCTTATGTGATCGGCGAGCAATCGTCCGATCCCGGTGGCCTGCCTTACCGATGGCTACTCAAGTCATTGATTCCATTGGGATTTATGTTCCTGATCCTGCAATCGCTGGCAATTGCGCTGGGCACTCTTGAAAAACTGAAAGCCTTGCGCAAATGAGCGGCACGGAAATTCTGGTCATCCTGATGCTGGTGGGATTTTTTGCGCTGCTGATGGCCGGCGTACCGGTTGCGTTGACACTGGCGACGACCGGTTTCGCTTTTGGCTTTCTTGGTTTCGGTCCCGATCTTTTCAACCTGTTGCCGGCGCGTATCTACGGCGTGGTTGCCAATTATCAGTGGCTGGCGATTCCGCTGTTCGTGTTCATGGGCGTGATGCTGGAGAAGTCGCGTCTGGCCGATGATCTGCTCGATGTCGTCGGTCATCTGGCCGGCGGACTGCGCGGTGGCATGGCCATCGGCATCATCGGCGTCGGTGTGCTGATGGGCGCGACCACCGGCATCGTCGGCGCGACGGTGATCACGCTGGGCCTGCTGACCCTGCCAACGCTGTTGAAGCGTGGCTATGACCCGGGCATCGCCTGCGGCGCGATCTGCGCTTCGGGCACGCTGGGCCAAATCATTCCGCCGAGCCTGATCCTGATCCTGCTGGCCGACATCCTGCAACTGTCGGTGGGAACATTGTTTGCCGCGGCCGTCATCCCCGGCATGCTGCTGGCCGCGATTTACTGCGTGTACATCATTATCCTTGGCATGGTGAAGCCGGACCTGGTACCGCCGATCCCGGTGGCGGAGCGGGATGCCGTGTCACGCCGCCAGCTGTGGACGCGCTTCGTCAAGGTCGTGATCCCGCCGGTGCTGCTGGTGCTGTCGGTGCTGGGTTCGATCATCGGCGGGGTTGCCGCGCCGACCGAGGCGGCGTCGATGGGTGCGCTGGGTTCGATCCTGGTGACGGCATTTGCAGGGCGGTTCTCTTGGCAGGTGCTGCGCGACACCTGCCAGACGACGACCAAGATCACCGCGATGATGATGTTCATCCTGATCTGCGCGCAGGTCTTTGCGCTGGCCTTCCGCGGGCTGCATGGCGAGGATCTGATCAACGACCTGTTCGAATTCCTGCCGGGCGGCGTCAATGCCGACATCTGGTTCCTGATCCTGCTGATCTTTTTCCTTGGCTTTTTCATCGAGTGGATCGAGATCAGCTATATCGCGGTGCCGCTGTTCCTGCCGGTGTTTGCGCAGCAGAACGTCGACCTGGTGTGGCTGGGCATGCTGATTTGCGTGACCCTGCAGACCTCGTTCCTGACGCCGCCATTCGGCTGGGCGCTGTTTTTTCTGCGCGGCGTGGCGCCGCCGCAAGTGACGACACGCCATATGTACATGGGGGTAATTCCCTTTGTCGGCATGCAGATGCTGGCGGTGCTGCTGGTGTTCCTGTTTCCGCAACTCGCGCTGTGGTTGCCGAAGGCCATCGGCTGGTAGGGACGTGTCCAGTGCGGCGTAGAATCGCAGCATGTTGAATTCGATACGCGGTACGCAGGGCATGGCGGTCGCGCCGCATGCGACGGCGGCGCAGTCGGCGCTGGCGGTGTTGCGCGAAGGTGGCAATGCGATCGAGGCGATGATTGCCGCGGCAGCGACCATTGCCGTCGTCTATCCGCACATGAATTCAATCGGCGGCGACGGTTTCTGGCTGCTGCATGTGCCCGGTGAAGCGCCGGGGGCGATTGACGCCTGTGGCGCGGCGGCGTTGGGCGCGACTCGGGCTTGGTATGCCGAGCGCGGGCTGACGCGGAACATACCTGCGCGCGGCGGTGTTGCCGCGAATACCGTAGCCGGCACGATTTCCGGCTGGGGCGCTGCTCATGAACTTTCGCGCAAGGCGCTGGGCGGTCGCCTGCCGCTGACGCGGTTGCTGGCGGACGCGATTGGCTATGCCCGGGACGGGATCCCGGTCACAGTCAGCCAGTCGCTGCTGACGGCGGCCAAACTCGGCGAGCTGCATGCGCAGCCCGGCTTTGCCGAAACCTTCCTTGACGCCGGCGGTGTGCCGCCCGCCGGCAGCCGTTTTTTCCAGACGCGAATGGCGGACACGCTGGAGCGTATCGCGAAGGCGGGGACCGCGGATTTCTACCGGGGAGAATTGGCGCAATCGCTGGCGGCAGACCTTGCCCGCGCCGGGAGCCCGCTGCGCGCACATGACCTGGCCGCCCATCGCGCGCAGCTCGTGGATCCACTGCAGCTGACGCATAGCGCCGGGGCTCTGCACAACATGACGCCGCCGACGCAGGGCGTGGTGTCGCTGCTGATCCTCGGCATACTCGATGCGCTGAATATCCGCGAAGTGCCGCAGGGCAGCGCCGATTATGTGCACCTGTGCGTCGAAGCAACCAAACAAGCCTTCCGGGTGCGCGATGCGCAGGTTACTGATCCACGTTATATGCAAGTGCCGGCGCAGGAACTGCTGGCGCCCGGGCATGTGCGCAGCCTGGCACAGCGCATCGACCGCCGCCACGCCGCACCGTGGGGCGGGCAGACGCAGGCGGGCGATACGGTATGGATGGGCGTCATCGACGGTGCGGGTCGCGCGGTGTCGTTCATCCAGAGCATTTATCACGAGTTCGGATCGGGCATCGTGCTGCCGGGCTCGGGTGTCAACTGGCAGAACCGCGGTTGCAGTTTTTCGCTGGATGCCGATGCGCTCAACGTACTGGAGCCCGGACGCAAACCCTTCCATACGCTGAATCCGGCGCTGGCACGGCTCGCCGATGGACGCACGATGGTCTACGGCACGATGGGTGGCGACGGCCAGCCGCAGACCCAATGCGCGCTGTTCACGCGGGCGATAACTTACGGCATGCCGGTGCAGGCCGCGGTCAGCGCGCCGCGCTGGCTGCTCGGCCGCACCTGGGGGCAGAGCAGTGAAACACTGAAACTCGAGTCACGGTTCGATGCCGGCGTGGTGCGCGAACTCGCCGAGCGCGGACACGACGTCGAAATCATCGGTGCATACGATGAGAGCGTCGGTCATGCCGGCATGATCATCCGGCATGCCGACGGCATCCTCGAAGGCGGTGCCGATCCGCGCAGCGACGGCGCGGTGGCTGCTTACTGAACTAGATCGCGTCAGCGACCGCTTTGCCGAGATCGGCGGTCATGGCTTTGCCGCCGAGATCCGGCGTTTTCGGGCCTTCGAGCAGCGCCGTTTCGATGGCTTTGACCACTGCGGCGCCGGCTTCCGGACAGCCAAGGTGGTCGAGCATCATCGCGCCGGCCCAGATCTGGCCGATCGGGTTGGCGATTTTCTTGCCGTAAATGTCGGGTGCCGAACCATGCACCGGTTCGAACAGCGACGGGAACAGGCGTTCCGGGTTCATGTTGGCGGACGGCGCAATGCCGATGGTGCCGGTCGCTGCGGGCCCCAGGTCGGAGAGGATGTCGCCGAACAGGTTGGAGGCGACCACCACGTCGAACCAGTCCGGGTGCATGACGAAATGCGCCGACAGGATGTCGATGTGGTACTGGTCGGTTTTGACGTCCGGATATTTTGCGGCCATTTCCTTGACGCGTTCGTCCCAGTACGGCATCGAAATCGAAATGCCGTTGGATTTCGTGGCCGAAGTCAGGTGTTTTTTCGGGCGCTTTTTCGCCAGTTCAAACGCGAACTTCAGGATGCGGTCGACGCCCTGGCGCGAAAAGATCGCCTGCTGGGTGACGAATTCGCGGTCAGTGCCGCCGAACATGCGACCGCCCACCGAGGAATACTCGCCTTCGCTGTTTTCACGCACCACCCAGAAATCGATGTCGCCGGGCTTGCGGTCGGCCAGCGGGCATTTCATGCCGGGCATCAGGCGTACCGGGCGCAGGTTGACGTACTGGTCATAGCCGCGGCGGAACGGAATCAGCAGGCCCCACAGCGACACATGGTCAGGCAGCATGGCCGGCCAGCCGACGGCGCCAAAATATACGGCATCGTGCTTTTTCAGCTGTTCGAGGCCGTCCTCCGGCATCATGCGACCGTGCTTGGCGTAGTAGTCGCAGCTCCAGTCGAGTTCGTCGAATTGCCACCGGATGTTGAACTTGCGGCCGACGGCCTCCAGCACGCGCAGGCCTTCGGGCATGACTTCCTTGCCGATGCCGTCTCCGGGAATCACGGCGATGCGAAACGATTTCATCTGTTTGTCTCCTGGGAATTTTCGTTCCGGCTGGCAGCCGGTGCGCAGCAGTCGTGCAAAGCCACGTTACCAAAACAAAGGGCAGCCGTCGGCTGCCCTTGGTCAAATCGAAAAGCGCATCACGCGGCGGCTGCTTTGGGCTTGGCCGGCGTGCGTTTGCCGTATTTCTGGTTGAATTTCTCGACGCGGCCGGCGGTATCAAGGATTTTCTGCTTGCCGGTATAAAACGGATGGCAGGAGGAGCAAACCTCGATGTTGAGATCCTTGCCCATGGTCGAGCGGGTCTGCCACTTGTTGCCGCAGCTGCAAGTGATTGAAATTTCACGGTATTCCGGGTGTGCATCGGCTTTCATGGCGATATCCTGAACTGGGGCCCGAGCGGGGCGGGAAACCCGCGATTATCGTGGATTTGGGTCATCGGAGCAAGGGGCGCTGTCCGGGTCGCCAGGTTTCGAGCAGGACGCAGCAGGCGGACAGCTCCTGGCGGCCCTGGACGGGATCGACTGGTTCCATCCGGGACTGGCCTGCCGTGACCTGGAGCCGGACAAAGTAAATTTCGCCGGGACGCACTTCGAGACGCAGCCGACCATTGTCCAGACCGATGCCGTTAAACAAATGCAGGCCGGGTGCCGCATGGATCCGGAAATAAGTCTGCGGCACGGTGGCGCCGATGAGCCGGCCGTCCATCCACAGCGCTGTATTGTCTTCGGTTTCGATATCGGGGGAAGCCTCGGGGCGATAAATGTATACCGTCGCGTCAGCCGGCTGGGAGACGAACAACTTGGCTTCCGCGTCGCGTGCAGCCGATGCCTCGGGGGTCGATGCGCAGCCCGCCAGTCCGCACGCTGCGACCAATATGGTCAGCAGCGCCTGCAGATGCCTGCTCACCGGGTGATCAGTCCGGACATCTGCCCGCCCATGACCAGAGAGCGCCCGTAGGACGCGTTTACCACCTGATAGGTTGAGTTGATGAAGCTGCCGCGATACCCGTAGGCGTTGTGCTGGATAAAGTAGATTTCGCCATGTTTTATGTCGAGCTTCACGGAGCCGTTGTCACTGGCCATGCCGCGCAGTTGATGCAAACCGGCCGGCACTTCGATCCGCATATACGTGCCGCGGTAAGTCGACCCGATCATCTGGTCATCGAGCATCACCGGCGCAACATAATCCTGGTCGGCCCGGGGCCGCACCAGGTAAATCACGCCTTTGTCGGGCAGCGGCTCGAAGCGCTTGGCCGCCGCGTCTTCCGGCATCGGCGGCAACTGGGCAGCGCAGCCGGCGAGCAACAGCAATGCGATCAGCAGGAATCTGGTCATATCGGGCTCCTCGCGAAAGTCATTCCATCGATTCAATGCGCATAGATTACACGCAGATCCGGGCACCAGGCGACCCGGTGCCCATCCATCCTAAACACTCGGGCTGTCCGAAAAATTCCGTCAGCTGATAGTGACGGCTTGCTTAAGCCAGCACCAACACGCTTGGCAGTCGGCGGTAAGCCGCTGGCGCAGGACTGGTGCATGAAAGCCAGGACCGGCAAAGCATCGCGGAATTACGGACGTAGAGCGCGCCGTTGGCGGCTGAAAGGCAGAACGTGGGCGCTTGATTTACCCGGATCGCGAGGCTGCGACCCTGGAGACGCGCCGGACTTTCGCAACGGAGCGCGGTCGATGATCGATCGCCGCACGGGTAGAAACGGCTCAGCCGCGTCGCATCGAGTCGAAGAAGTGGCGTGGTGGAGGGCGGAGCAGGGGCCCCGCAGCGCGGGGATGCGACCCCGGAGACGCGCCGGACTTCGCAACGGAGCGCGATCGATCATTGACCGCCGCGCGGGTAGAAACGGCTCAGCCGCGTCGCATCGAGTCGAAGAAGTCCGCGTTGCTCTTGGTCGCGCGCACCTTGTCGAGCAGGAATTCGGTAGCCTCGAGTTCATCCATCGGATACAGCAGCTTGCGCAATACCCAGATTTTCTGCAGCACATCCTTGGGAATCAGCAGTTCCTCGCGCCGGGTGCCGGAGCGGTTGACGTTGATCGCCGGGAAAATGCGTTTTTCGTACATGCGCCGGTCAAGATGGATTTCCATGTTGCCGGTGCCCTTGAATTCTTCGTAGATCACGTCGTCCATCCGCGAACCGGTGTCGATCAGCGCGGTGGCGAGGATGGTCAGGCTGCCGCCTTCCTCGACATTGCGGGCGGCGCCGAAGAAACGCTTCGGGCGCTGCAGCGCATTGGCATCCACGCCGCCGGTCAGGACCTTGCCGGAAGCCGGCACGACGGTGTTGTAGGCGCGGGCGAGGCGGGTGATCGAGTCGAGCAGGATGACCACGTCTTTCTTGTGTTCGATCAGGCGCTTGGCTTTCTCGATCACCATCTCGGCGACCTGCACGTGGCGGCTGGCCGGTTCGTCGAAGGTCGACGACAGCACCTCGCCCTTGACCGAGCGCTGCATTTCCGTCACTTCTTCCGGTCGCTCGTCGATCAGCAGCACGATCAGCACGACTTCGGGATGATTGGCGGTGATGGCGTGGGCGATGTGCTGCATCAGCACGGTCTTGCCGGCCTTGGGCGGGGAAACGATCAGTCCGCGCTGGCCTTTGCCGATGGGCGCGATGATGTCGATGATGCGGCCGGTGAAATTTTCCTCGGCCTTGATGTCGCGTTCGAGCTTGAGGTGTTCGGTGGGGTGGTACGGCGTCAGGTTCTCGAACAGGATCTTGTGCTTGGAATTCTCCGGCGAGTCGTCGTTGACCTTGTCGACCTTGACCAGTGCGAAGTAGCGCTCGCCTTCCTTGGGGGTGCGGATCTCGCCCTCGATCGTGTCGCCGGTGTGCAGATTGAAGCGGCGGATCTGCGACGGCGAGACATATATGTCGTCGGTGCCGGCGAGGTACGAGGTGTCGGGCGAGCGCAGGAAGCCGAAGCCGTCGGGCAGCACTTCAAGGGTGCCGCCACCGTAGATTGATTCGCCTTTTTTTGCCTGGTTTTTCAGCAGCGCGAAAATCAATTCCTGCTTGCGCAGGCGGTTGGCGCCGTCAATTTCGTTTTTGACGGCCATATCGACGAGTTCGCCGACGTGCAGATTTTTAAGGTCGGATAAGTGCATAGACTGCGGACGCTGATTGCGGAAGGGATTGGGGGAAAAACAGGGAAATTGGGCGAAGGAAAACGGTGCCGCCTGTGGTGCAACCAACTTCGCCGGCGCCTGCCGTGCTCTTTTATTCAGTGCCGGGAGAGGCTAAAGGGTCAGGCGCTGGCGGAAGGGTATAGCGTTCAGATATGACTGTCAATAAACGCGGTGAGTTGGGACTTCGACAACGCGCCCACTTTGGTGGCCTCAACCGAACCATTCTTGAAAATCATCAGTGTCGGAATGCCGCGGATGCCGTACTTGGGCGGTGTCGCCTGGTTGTCGTCGATGTTGAGCTTGGCCACTTTCAGCTTGCCGGAATACTCCTTGGCGACTTCGTCCAGGATCGGGGCGATCATCTTGCAGGGGCCGCACCATTCGGCCCAGTAATCAACCAAAACCGGAGTTGCCGATTGCAGCACCTCGGGGTCAAAAGAATCATCTGTCACGTGGTGAATGTGCTCACTCATATGGGGCCTGCCTTGTGATTGGGAAAAAGGGTTTCGCCGCGGGGCCGCGGCGAGGAATGGAAGGCCTATGCTATCCAATTTCCCTGCCTTTGGGAAGTCGCGTACCGGGCTGGTGGGCGCCTCTTATTGCCGCGCAGCATCTGCTAAAATGCGGCCTGCTGCCGCCATTTCAAGGCGGTGTTTTTCAGGAATTTCCATGACTTACGTTGTTACCGAGTCCTGCATCAAGTGCAAATACTCCGATTGTGTCGATGTTTGCCCGGTGGATTGTTTTCGCGAAGGGCCGAACATGCTGGTGATCGATCCCGATGAATGCATCGACTGCACGCTGTGTGTCGCCGAGTGTCCGGTGGAGGCGATTTTTGCTGAGGACGACGTGCCCGATGACCAGCGCGAGTTCACCGCGCTGAACGCCGAACTGGCCAAGGTCTGGAAGCCGATCATCGAGAAGATCGACGCACCACCGGACGCCGACGAGTGGGCGAAGGTCAAGGAAAAGAAACATCTGCTGGAAAAGTAGCCTGCTTTTCCGGTCTTTGCACAGACACCCTGACGGCCGCTGCGAGCGGCCGTTTTGTTTTCGGGGCAGGAAGCGCAACAGGGCGGCCGGGCCGTGGCAGCAGGTTTATCATGCTTGCCCATGACGGTCGTGACTGGTTTTCCGCAGATTTCTCACGAAGAGCTGTTTGCGCGGCTGATGGCAGGCCCTGCGGAACAGCTTTGCCTGTTGACGCCGAATCGCCGGCTGGCGCTGACCCTGCAGCGAGAGTTTGGTGAGCGCCAGATAACACGCGGCGCCGGGCTTTGGGATACCCCCGACATCCTACCCTTGTCCGGATTCATTCAGCGCGCTGCCGATGATGCCCGCTACATCGGGGCTGCTCTGTTGCCGTTGGTGCTGGCCGCCGAGCAGTCGCGTACGATATGGGAGTCTCTGGTGCGCGATTCCGAAACCGGCGCTTCCCTGCTGGCCGGTGCCGAAGCCGCGTCACTCGCCCACGAGGCCTGGCAGTTGACCGTTACCTGGCGATTGCGTGACCGGTTGCGCGGCGCGCTGCTGAACGAAGATGCCAAGGCTTTTCTCGACTGGGCGCCGCGTTATGAAAGGGAGCTGCGCCGCAACGGTCAGATCGACGCGGTTGAAGTGGCTGACCACGTGCGGCGGCTCATCACCGAGCGCAGTATTCCGATTCCACGGCAGGCAACGGTGTACGGGTTCGACAGCTTCACGCCGCAGCAGGCGGAATTCCTCGATGGACTGCGACAGGCGGGGTGCGAGGTGTCGCTGGCGGGTCCTGCGGATGCGGCCGCTACCGTGACGCGCGCACCCTGCGCCGATGCCGAATATGAGTTGCGCGCGGCGGCGGGCTGGGCACGTGCACGGCTTGAAGCAGGCTGCCGGCATATCGGCATCGTCGTGCCGGACATTGCCGCGCGCCGCGCGGCGATTGTGCGCGTTTTCAGCGCGACGATGGCGCCCGATTACGCCTTGCCCGACGCTGCGCCCGGCGTGCCGCCCTTCAACCTGTCGCTGGGAGAGCCGCTGACGGCGTATGCGCTGGTCAATGCCGCGCTGGCGCTGCTGCAGCTGGCCGGCCGTACCATCGAATATGAACGTGCGAGCCGCATCCTGCGCTCCCCGTTCATCGCCGGCGCCGAATCCGAACGCACGGCGCGCGCGGTACTCGACATCCGCCTGCGGCAGCATGCCGAACCGGTGATCACGCTGGATGCCTTGTGCGGCATGCTGGGAGGTGCCTGCCCGCAGCTGTCTCGCGTACTGACTCGGCTCAGCCAGTTCCGCAAGGATCGTTTGTTTGGCGCGCAAGCGCCCTCGGCGTGGGCAAGAGCCATCTCGGACGCGCTGGCGCTGACAGGTTTTCCCGGCGAGCGTACGCTGGATTCATTCGAATACCAGGCCCTGAAGCGCTGGCATGACGTGGTGGCGGCATTCGCCACGCTGGACCGTGTCGTGCCGAAGATGGGATATGCCGGGGCGCTGTCGCGGCTGCGTCGGCTGGCCGACGACACGCTGTTCCAGCCCGAGTCGCCGGACGTGCCAATCCAGATACTGGGTGTGCTCGAAACGTCCGGACTGACCTTTGATGCGCTGTGGGTGATGGGACTGGACGATGAGCACTGGCCGCCGGCCTACCGCCCGAATCCGTTTCTGCCGCTGGCGGTGCAACGCGCCGCAGGCTTGCCGCAATCGTCGGCCGGGCAGGTACTGGATACCGCGCAGCGCATGACCCGGCGCTGGCGTGCTGCAGCATCGGAAGTCGTGCTGAGCCATGCGCTGCGCGAAGAAGACCGCGAACTGCAGCCCAGTCCGCTCATTGCCACGGTCCCTGAACGTCAGCCGGACGCCGCGGATTTTGCGGATTTCGGCACGGCGATTCACGCCGTGCATGCCGTGGAAACGGTGGCGGGTGACGCCGGCCCTGCGGTGGCCGGCGCGGCCGCGACCCGCGGCGGAAGCGCATTGCTCAGGGATCAGGCGGCCTGTCCGTTCCGTGCCTTCGCCTGTCACCGCCTGCATGCACAGGCACCGGAAGCGCCGCATCCCGGACTGGACGCGCTGGAACGCGGCACATTGGTGCACCGCGTGCTCGCAGGGGTCTGGATGAAGCTGCGCGACAGCGTGACACTGTCCGCCACGACTGACGACAGTCTCGATGCCCTGCTGGCCGAAGCCGCCGATGCCGCCATTGCCGGCATCCGTCGCGACCGGCCGACGGTGCTCTCAGGGCGGTTCGCCGAAATCGAAAAACTCCGGCTCATCGCGCTGGCCCGCGCCTGTCTGGATGGGGACCGCCGCCGCGATCCGTTTGCGGTGATTGCCATCGAAGACCATCGATCGCTGGCGATCGGTCCGCTGACACTCAATGCACGGCTCGACCGCGTGGATCAGACCGCGGACGGACGCCGCATCATCATCGACTACAAGACCGGGGATGCGAAGGCGGTCAGCATGCTCGGCGAGCGTCCGGACGAGCCGCAACTGCCCTTGTATCTGGTGTCCGCCGAACCCGGGGCTGCGGCCGTCGCGTTTGCCCGGGTGCGTGCCGGCGATCAGGGGTATGTCGGCCTGGCGCGCGATGGCGACCTGTTGCCCGGCGTCAAGGCGTTTGCCGAATCGCGGCAGCGTGATCACCATGCCGGCTGGACCGAACTGCTTGCAGACTGGCGAAGAGAGCTGGAGCGTCTGGCAACGCAGTTTGCAACAGGCCTTGCCGATGTCGATCCGAAACGGCCGCCGCACACCTGCCAGTACTGCGACCTCGGCCCGTTTTGCCGCATCCGCGAGCGCAGCGGCGAAGTCCTCGAGGACGCGGAGGGCGCATGAAGCCGGATGCCATTCCCGATTTCGCGCAGCGCCGCGTTGCCCTTGATCCGCGACGCTCTTTCATCGTCCAGGCTCCGGCGGGTTCGGGCAAGACCGAGCTGCTGATCCAGCGCTATCTGAAACTGCTGTCCGCGGTGGACCATGCCGAGGAAATCGTTGCCGTCACCTTCACCAGGAAGGCGGCGAGCGAGATGCGCGAACGGGTGCTGCAGGCGCTACAGGACGCGCAATCGGGCAAGGTGGCGGAATCGCCACACGAGGCGCTGACGCTGGAACTCGCCGCCGCGGCCCTGGCACGCGACAGCGAAGCCGGCTGGCTGCTGGCGGACAATCCGGCGCGGCTGCGCATCCAGACCATCGACGCGTTGTGCGCCGGACTGACGCGGCAGATGCCGGTGCTGTCGCGCTTCGGCGCGCAGCCCGAGAGCGTCGAGGACGCCTTGCCGCTGTACCGTGAGGCGGCGCAGGCCACGCTGGCGCTGATCGACGACGATGCGGACGTGGCCGGCGATGTCGGGCGCCTGCTGGAACATCTCGACAACAACGTGTCGCGCATCGAAGGCTTGATCGCCGGCATGCTGGCGCAGCGTGACCAGTGGCTGCGACTTATTCATTTGAGCGGGCATAAACGTGAAATTTTCGAGGCGGCACTGCAGCACGCGCGGCGCACGGCGCTGCAGCGGCTGCATGATGCGCTGCCTGCTGGTATCGAAGCTGAACTGCCAGCCGTGGCCAATTACATGTTCGGTAATCTTGGACAGAGTCCGTTCGTTGACGATGAGAATGGTTGGGAATTTCTGGCGGGCGCGTTTCTTCTGAAAGACGAAATTGCGTGGCGCGAAAAGCTGAAAAAGAAAGAAGGGTTTCCCGCCGGCAAACCGGGTCAGTCGTGGAAGGAGCGCGCACTGGCGCTGTTCGGGCAGCTCGACGCAAGCACGGATTTTTGCGAGGCGCTGGCCGCGATGCGCGCGCTGCCACCGGAGCGCTACAGCGACAGCCAGTGGCAGGCGCTGGGCGCAATCCTGCATCTGCTGCCGTACGCGGTTGCACAGCTGAAGCTGGTGTTCCAGTCTCGGCGCCAGGTGGATTTCACCGAAGTCGCGCAGAGCGCGCTGCAGGCGCTCGGCACCGAGGATGAGCCCACCGATCTCACGCTGGCGCTCGACTACCGCATCCGTCACCTGCTGATCGACGAATTCCAAGACACCTCGATCAGCCAGTATGAACTGGCGGCGCGCCTCACCGCCGGCTGGACGGCGGACGACGGCCGCACCGTGTTCGCCGTGGGCGATCCGATGCAGTCGATCTACCGCTTCCGCGAAGCCGAAGTGGGGCTGTTCCTGCGCGCTCGCGCCGAGGGCATCGGCGACCTGTCCCTGCATCCGGTGGCGCTGATGTCAAACTTCCGTTCCCAGGCGGGCATCGTGGAATGGGTCAACCGCGCGTTCGCGCAGATCATGCCGGCTAAGGAGAACATGGTATCCGGCGCCGTGCCGTACACGCCCTCGGTGGCGACGCGCGACGCGCTGCCCGGCAACGCTGTCGCCGTGCATCCGCTGTTCGGCGATGACGGCGGCGAGGAGGCGCGGCAGGTGGCGGAGCTGGTGGCTGCGGTGCATCGTGACGATGCCGCGGCACGGGTCGCGATACTCGTGCGCACCCGCGGGCAGCTGCAGCACATCGTGCCACAGCTGCGGGTCGCAGGACTGCGTTTTCGCGCCATCGACATCGAGCCGCTGGGGCAGCGCCCGGTGGTGCTGGATCTGCTGGCGTTGACGCGCGCGCTGGCGCATCCCGGCGACCGCACGGCCTGGCTCGCCGTGCTGCGCGCGCCGTGGTGCGGACTGACGCTTACCGATTTGCACGTGCTTGCCGCCGACGGCGACATCACGCTGTGGGATGCGCTGCATGACGAGGCGCGGCTGGCGCAGTTGTCCGATGATGGCCAGCGGCGCGTCCTGCGCGTGCGCGCGGTGCTGGCACCCGGACTCGCTCAGCGCGCGCGCAAACCGCTGCGCGAACAGGTGGCCGGCGCGTGGTATGCGCTGGGCGGTCCGGCCTGCGTTCAACAGGAAACCGATCTCGAGGACGCGGAAGCTTTTTTC
>RPOR01000067.1 GCA_003820645.1 Betaproteobacteria bacterium | reverse complement strand
CCGTCAGGCCGCTGATCAGCGCGCTCGCCCCGGACAGTTCGCAGGACAGCGAATCGCAGACGCGCACAGTCAATGCCGGGGGCGCCCGCTCACCCTCCTTCACCACGTCGAAATGGTGGTAGAACGTGGCGACCTCGTACACCTCGGTCATGGCCAGCTGCATCTCGCGCGCCAGTGCGACGATATGCGCAGCGGAGATGTGCCCATGACGGTCCTGGATGCGGTGCAGATTCTCGATCAGCAGGTCGCGGCGCCGCGGCTGCATGCCGGTCTCGCGCTGCGCCTCGGCCAGCAGTGCCTGCACTTCGGCCGACGCGCCCGCATCCACCGCACGACCCTTGAGGGCCCCACGCGCACGTTTGCCGCGCTTTACGATGCCACCTTCCAAAATCTCTCCTCCTCGATTATCACATCGTCCGGGTGCAGCAGCCGGGCATCACGACGTTTACTTGAGCACGGACTTCAGCAGCTTGCCCATTTCGGCAGGATTCTTCGTTGTCCTGATGCCGCACTCTTCCATCACCGCAAGCTTTTCTTCCGCTGTGCCCTTGCCACCGGAAATGATCGCCCCGGCATGCCCCATGCGCTTGCCGGGCGGTGCAGTGACGCCGGCGATAAAACCCACCACCGGCTTTTTCATATTGGCCTTGACCCAGCGTGCGCACTCTTCCTCGTTGGAGCCGCCGATCTCGCCGACCATGATGACCGCCTCGGTCTGCGGATCATCGTTGAACATTTTCATGACATCGATGTGTTTCAGGCCGTTGACCGGATCGCCGCCGATGCCGACGCAGGAGGACTGGCCCAGCCCGATTTCCATCAGCTGCCCGACCGCCTCGTAGGTCAGCGTACCGGAGCGCGACACCACGCCGATCGGGCCCTTCTTGTGAATATGGCCGGGCATGATGCCGATCTTGATTTCGTCGGGGGTGATCACGCCGGGACAGTTCGGTCCGATCAGCAGCGTCCTGCTGCGCTGCTTTTCCATCTTGTATTTCAGGCGCACCATGTCGCGCACCGGAATCCCCTCGGTGATGCAGATCACCAGGTCCAGCTGCGCATCCACCGCTTCTTCGATCGCCGCGGCGGCATAGGGCGGCGGTACATAGATCACGGAGACGTTCGCGCCCGTTGCATCCTTCGCCTCGCGCACCGAATTGAAAATGGGAATGCCCTCATAACTCTGGCCGCCCTTTTTCGGTGTGACGCCGGCGACATAGCAATTCCTGCCGTTGGCGTATTCCTTGCCCGTCTTGGTATGAAACTGCCCCGTCTTGCCGGTAATCCCCTGGGTCATCACCCGGGTATCCTTGGTGATCAGAATCGACATCAGTTTTTCCCCTTCGCCGCAGCAACGACTTTCTGCGCGGCATCAGCCATGTTGTTCGCGGAAATGATCGGCAGGCCGGACTCGGCAAGGATTTTCTTGCCGAGGTCGACGTTGGTGCCCTCCAGGCGCACCACCAGCGGCACACCGAGGCTGACCTCGCGGGCGGCGGCGACCACGCCCTGTGCAATCACATCGCACTTCATGATGCCGCCGAAGATGTTGACCAGGATCGCCTTCAGCTGCGGATTGCGCAGCATGATCTTGAATGCTTCGGTGACTTTCTCCGCAGTCGCACTGCCGCCCACGTCGAGAAAGTTGGCAGGGTTGCCGCCGTAGAGCTTGATGATGTCCATCGACGCCATCGCCAGCCCCGCGCCATTGACCAGGCAACCGATATTGCCGTCGAGCTGGATGTAGTTGAGGTCGTGTTTGGAGGCCTCGACTTCCGCCGGATCTTCCTCGTCGAGATCGCGCAATGCAACGATATCCGGATGCCGGAACAGCGCGTTGCCGTCGAAATCGATCTTCGCATCCAGCGCGACGACCTTGCCATCACCGGTCAGGATCAGCGGGTTGATTTCGGCCAGAGAGGCGTCATTTTCGTCGAACGCCTCGTAGAGCCCCTGCAGCATCGCGCGCGCCTGCGGCACCGCCGCATCAGGCACGCCGATCTTGCGGGCAATGTCATCAGCATCGGCATCGCTCAGTCCGAGCATCGGATCGATCACGACCTTGTGTATTTTCTCCGGCGTATGCGCGGCGACTTCCTCGATGTCCATGCCGCCCTCGCTCGAAGCCATCAGCACCGCGCGCTGGCTGCCACGGTCGATGACCAGCCCGACATAGAGTTCCTTCTTGATGTCGGCGCCTTCCTCGATCAGCAACCGCCGCACCTTCTGCCCCTCGGGACCGGTCTGGTGCGTCTTCAGTTGCATGCCGAGTATCGCGGACGCATGCGCCCTGACCTCAGCCGGTGACTTGGCGACCTTGACGCCGCCGCCCTTGCCGCGACCACCCGCATGAATCTGGGCCTTGACGACCCAGACGCTGCCGCCGAGTTTGGCGGCGGCACTGACGGCCTCGTCAACGTTGAAACAGGGGATGCCGCGCGGCGTAATGACGCCGTACTTGCGCAGCAGTTCTTTGGCCTGATATTCGTGGATTTTCATGGTTCCGGTCCGCGTGAAGTGCGCTCGTTTAAAAGAAACGCCCCCGGCACTGCAGGGACGCCAAATCTATTACAGCGGTTGCAGCGCCAGCCTTGACCGCAGTCAATAAACCCACGATTGTGCAAAACGCGAGTCCGGCAGCGACCGCACACCGATGGCCATCTGGAGCTGGCTTGGAACATGAGGCTCGGCACATGACCGTCGCGCCAAGGGCAAATTGATCCAGAAATCCTGCTGCTGTTCAGTATATCAAAGCACCTGTCGGACGATGCCTCTGCGCAACCGCCGCGCACGGCATCACGCCGATCCCGCGTGCAGTCGGCCACGGCACTGCGGGCACGGCCAGCCGGTCGCCACGCGGCTGCCGGCCAGGTCGTCCACGCGGCGCGACCCCGCACTATGCTCACGGTATGGAATAAATATCATCATTTGCTAATTTTTGTTATTATTTTGCGTCGCAACATCCACGCAAAAAAAAGCGCAACCCCGGAGGGTTGCGCTGAAGTTCCACCAAAGGAGGAGGTTTTGGAGGATATGTGCCGATGCCTGTAGAAGGCACCCAACACGGTTCCCATTGTGCCACAGCGCGATCTGCCGTCAAGCGTTTTATGTTGCTTCGCAATATAGATTTTATAGCCCAATGCGTTAGAAAATCTAAGTCGAATGCATTTGTTCAAGGCGGCCTGTGGCGGACATCACGGGACATGACCCGCCGCCCGGCGCTGGCAACGCTTGCGTAACAGGGATGCGCGCGCTACAAGCCCCATGTCGCGCGGGCGCGGTCCGCGGGCATTCCATCAACACCGGGAGAGATACGCATGAGTCGCACGCTGCTGTTCACTGGCGACATCAACCTGATGAACGTTGCCGATCCGGCGCTGCCATTCGGAAGAATTGCGGATACCCTCCGGCGTACTGACGTGCTGTTCGGCAACCTCGAGTGTTGCCTGTATCAACCGCCGGCCCGGACTTCGGCAACCGATGAGGGTTTTTACGCAGCGCCTGCAGCAGGGGCCGCGCTCAAGCTCGCCGGCTATGACGCCGTCGGCAACGCCAATAACGTCAATTACGGCGCCGATGCCATTCGTTCCTCGCTGCGTGAACTGGAAAAACTCGGCATCCCCGCAACCGGCACCGGGCTCAACCGTGCGCAGGCACGGGCACCGGTCATCGTCACCCGCAACGGCGTGCGTTACGGTTTCGTCCAGCGCACCTCCGTCTACTGGCCGACCAACCATGAAGCAGGCGAGCACTCGCCCGGCGTCGCCGTGCTGCGCGGCCACACGGCCTATCAGCTGCCGCTGCACAAGACCCGCCCTGAAATGCCGCCCGCCAACCGGCCGGGCGTACCGCCGGTGATCCTGACCTGGGCCGATCGCCAATACCTCGCCGATTATGTCGGTGAGATCGCCGCGTTGCGCAAACAGGCAGACGTGGTGGTGGCGTCACATCACTGGGGCTTGCACGAGGAAGTGCTCGAGTACATGACCGAGATCGCCCATGCGGTGATCGATGCCGGCGCGGATATCGTCATCGGTCACGGCCCGCATTACTCGCTGCCGGTGGAAATCTACAAGGGCAAACCGGTGTTCTATGGTCTGGGCAGCTTTTCGTTTCACACCGGCCATGGCGGCCGCCAGCACGGTGACTGGCTGGGCATGCTCGCGCGCGTGACGCTCAACGGACGCGAACTCGACAGCGCCTCCTTTGAATTCGTGCGCCACAACGAGCGCAATGAAACAGTGATCTGCGACATGGCGCACGAACGGGCCGCAGTGGCCGCGCTGCAGCAGCGCAGTGCAGCGTTCGGCACCGCGATCAGGACCGACGGCAACCGGGGGCTGCTGCACGCCGCCTGAGCAGCCAGTGGCCGCTCGCAAGCAATTGGATATATTGTATTTATGGGCCTTCGTCAGCCGGCGTGCGCAGCTTGCGCTGCGGATACACCTTCGCCGGATGCTGGAGCAACGCCGCCTCATCGACGTCGACACCCAGGCCCGGCGCCGTCGGCAGCTCGATATAGCCGTTCTTCGGCTTGAGCTGATTCGGTGAAATCCTGTCGCAGAAATCGACGAACGGCAGGAAGTATTCGGTGATGATGAAATTCGGCATCGTCGCCGAGGCATGCACGGTCGACGCGAGCGCCACCAGGGTCGAGTTGTAATTGTGCGGCGACATGGCGACCAGGAACGGCTCGGCCATCGCCGCGATTTCCTTCAGTTCCAGAATGCCGCCGACGCAGGCCACGTCGGGATTCAGGATGTCGGCCGCGCGCTTCTCCAGCAGCGGCCGGAAACCGGTCTTGGTGTAGGTGGCCTCGCCGATCACCATCGGCACGCCGATCTCGCGGCGGATCTGCGCCAGTTCATCGGGAAACTCTGCCTGGCAGGATTCTTCCATCCAGTAGAGATCGAACTCGGCCAGTTGCTTGTCGAGCCGGATCGCGTGCATCGGCGCCAGCCGCCGATGCTGCTCGATCAGCAGGTCGACATCGGGGCCGACTGCGTCGCGTATCGCCTTCACCACACGGATCGCGCGTCGCTCATGCTCCTTGGGGATATATGTGCGCCACGGTGAAGGCAACGGATCGAACTTCATCGCCGTGAAACCCTGCTTGACCACGGCCTCGGCAGCGCGCGCGTAGTCGGCAGGCTCTTTCATGCCATAGCTCCAGCCGTTGGCATAGACGCGGATTTTGTCGCGGTAACGTCCGCCGAGCAGGTTGTACACGGGCTGTTTGGCAGCCTTGCCGACGATATCCCACATCGCCTGTTCGATGCCGCTGATCGCGCAAAACAGCTCGACCGAGCCGCGACGGGCTGCGTAATCATCGAATGCAAACTGGGTGAAATGCTTGATGTCGAACGGGCTGCGGCCGACCATGTATGGCCCCAGCGCGGCGAGCTGAGCCATCACCGCGGTATCGCGGTCATATTGCGAATAGGCTTCACCCCAGCCGTGAATACCGGCATCGGTCTCGACCTTGACGAATATCAGATTCTTGCGCCAGCCGGGATGCACGGCGTAGCTTTTGACGGCGGTGATTTTCATGACGGGGAATATCCTTCGCTGATGGCGTGACCGGTATGCAACGCGCGGGCCTGAATCTATGCGCGCGCTGTTCGCAGTGTCAAGAACCACAGCGGCGGGGTCCAACATGCGACCACGGTTGACCCTTATAACGTGCGCGGATGCAGATTCAACAACTGTCCGATGCGCTCGGAACTCTTCAAGCCGCTGCCCGTCAGCACCACGACGGTATCCTCGCCCCGGCGGATGGCGCCGGATGCCAGCAATTGCGTCAGTCCCGCGGCCGCGGCCGCGCAGGTCGGCTCCACATACAATCCCATGCGTGCCAATGTGCCCAGGGCCGCGATGATTTCCGCTTCGCTGACTGCGGCAATGGCGCCGTCGGATGTCCGTACCGCACGCAGCACCTCGCGCAGCCGCGTCGGTTGAGACGAGGCGATGCCCTCGGCAATGGTCTGGGTGACCGCTGTCGCCACCGGCGATTCGCCACCTGCCGCCCAGGCGGCATAACAGGGTGCACAGTTCGCTGCCTGCACGCCGAAGATGCGCGGGCGGGTGTTGATTTCACCGTTGCGCAACAGTTCGTCGAAACCGCGATCGAGACCCAGCACATTGCTGCCATAACCCAGCGGCGTGACGATGTTGTCCGGTGCGCGAAAACCCAGGCCTTCCCACAGCTCATAGGCCAGCGTCTTGGTGCCCTCGATGAAATAGGGTTGCCAGTTATGACTGGCATAAAAAATTTCCGAACTCATGCGCAACGCCGCGTCCGCGACATCCTGCCGCGTTCCCGGCACCGTAATGACATCGGCGCCGCAGGCGGCGATTTGCGCGATCTTCGGGTAGGACGCTGTTTCCGGAACCAGGATGCGGCAACGCATGCCGGCCGCCGCGGCGTACGCTGACAGCGATGCGCCGGCATTCCCCGACGAGTCCTCCAGCACGTGGTCAATGCCACGGCTTTTCAGGTAGCTGACCATTACCGTCATGCCACGGTCCTTGAACGAACCGGTGGGCATCATGAATTCGAGCTTGAAGCGCACCGGCACCCCGTCCCAGACGCGGTTGAGCAGCGGCGTGCCGCCCTCGCCCAGCGACACGGCACCGCGCGCGTCGACATCGATGGCCCGCGCATAACGCCACACCGAGTGCTCGCCGTGGTTGATATGCTCGCGGGTGAGCCCTTGCCCCGGCGCAAGATTCAGATAGGCGCCGCTGTCGCCACACCAGCGTGGCACCGTGTCCGGATACGGTGCCCCACTCTGCGAATCCAAATAAGTCATTGTTTTATAAAAATTTATCAAATACCGTGGTGACAGTATGCGCCAACCCATCGCGACGGTAGTGGCGCGTGTTGCAATGCACCTCCGGCAGATTCGGGTCGCAGCAAAAAACAAGGCAGGCGCATCGCGCCTGCCTTGTTGATTCTAACGCACCGCCGAAACAGGCGGCCGCACTGACCGTTACTTCGCCGGAACCGCTTCCGTGGTTGGCGATTTGTCGCCGGATTTCTTGGTTTGCTTGGTCTTCTTCTGCTTTTCCGTCTTGGTTTTCTTCGGCTTGTCGGCCTTGGCTTTCTTCGGTTTGTCCGACTTGGCCTGGGACGACGGCTGTGCCGGAGTCGCGGGGGTTGCTTTCGCGCCGTCAGCCGTTGCCGGTGCAGCCGGAGTTGCAGGGGTCGCTTTCGCCGGTGCAGCCGGTTGTGCCGGCGCCGTCTGGGCAACAGCATTGAAGGTCAGCGCGGCAAAGCCGGCGGCAAGCAGGGTGGTCAGCAGTCTGTTCATGATGTCTCCAGGTTTTCTGAATTTCCATTCGCGCAATTACGCAGTTCGTCCCGAACCCTTCGGGTCGTGTGCCTATAACGCCCGTACCGGATTGCCGTTGACGATATGAACGCCGGTGCGATGCTAATATCCGGATACCGTCGGCAAACCACGACACTGCGGAGGAACACCGGACATGGAACTGGGATTGAAGGGAAAACAGGCACTGATCACCGGCGGCTCGCGGGGTATCGGTCTGGGCGTTGCCGAATTGCTGGCCGCAGAAGGCTGTCATCTCCATCTTGCCGCGCGCAGCGCAGACGATCTGGAAGCCGCCCGTGCCGGCATCCTGCGCAAACACGCCGTCGAAATCACCTGCCATGCCGCGGACCTGTCGAACGCTGCGAATGCCGTTGCACTCGCCCGCGATTGCGGCAACGTCGATTTTCTCGTCAACAACGCCGGTGCGATTCCGCAGGGCACGCTGGATACACTGGACGATGCCACCTGGAAGCAGGCCTGGGACCTCAAGGTCTTCGGCTTCATCGACATCACCCGCGAAATCTACGCCAGGATGCGGGAGCGGCGCAGCGGCGTCATCGTCAACGTGATCGGCGCCGCCGGTGAGCGGCCGGTAGCGAGCTACATCGCCGGCAGCATGGGCAATGCTGCGTTGATGGCGTTCACGCGCGCCCTGGGCGCTGAAAGCCCGGAATTCAATGTGCGCGTGGTCGGCGTCAATCCCGGCGGCACCGCCACCGACCGCGCCGTGAAACGGCTGCGCGAACGCGCAACGAAGGATCTTGGCAATGCCGATCGCTGGCCGGAACTGGTCAGCAAATCACCGTTCGGTCGCATGGCCACGGTCGAAGAGATCGGCGCTCTGGTGGCATTTCTGTGTTCGCCGCTCTCGGGTTACACCACCGGCACCATCATCACGGTGGATGGCGGCGCCAGCAGCCGGCGCGCCTGAAACAGGCCGAACCTGCTATTTAACTGACCCTGCGGCAGGCGCCGCACGGTGCGCGGCGTCGATCGCATTCACTTCGCGATCATAAGCCTGCTGCGCTGCCGCCAAGCGGGCCCGCGCCGCATCGAGCGCTTTCTGCGCGGCATCGAGATCGTGCTTGCGTGAGTCGGCCTGCTGCTGCGCGGCGGCATGCGCGTCACGCAGATTCAGCACATCCTGCTCTGCGAATTTTGCGTCGTGGCGCGCCTGTTCCAGTTCGCGGTAGGCCATACCGGCACGGTACTGCCCCTGCTGCAGCGACCGGCTGCGGTCCTCCACCGGCGCCTGCTCCTGCGCACAGGCAATACCCGTGAATAACGCCAGGATCGCGAACGTCCACCCGCATATTTTCATGTTGCTATTGTACGGAACCGCCTGGAGACCGTCAGTCGCGGACGCATTGCGGCCAGTAGCGGACGCTGCAGAACTGCCGCCCTCGGCCAGCGCGTGCATTCCGGAGCACGGCAATACCTGCCGTGCTCCGGATGCGACGGGAATCACGGCAACAGTACCGTGGAACCGGTGGTCTTGCGCGCTTCGAGGTCACGATGCGCCTGCGCCGCCTCGCGCAGCGGATAGCGCTGATTGATGGTGATTTTCACGGCGCCTTTCTTGACCACGGCAAACAACTCGCGGGCCGCCGTCAGCAGGTCCTCGCGCGCCGATGTGTAGTTGACCAGCGTCGGCCGCGTCAGGAACAGCGAACCCTTTTGCGCCAAGATGCCGATGTTGACCGGCGCCACCGCACCGGACGCATTGCCGAAACTGGCCATCAGGCCCAGGGGCGCCAGGCAGTCCAGCGATTCCATGAACGTATCCTTGCCGACGCCGTCGTAAACGACCGGTACGCCCTTGCCCTTGGTAATGGCCTTGACGCGCTCGGACAGCTTCTCGCGCGACATCACCACGACGTGTTTGCAGCCGGCCTTCTTGGCCAGTGCGACCTTTTCGTCGCTGCCCACAGTACCGATCACCGTTGCGCCCAGGTGTTTCGCCCACTGGCACAGGATCTGACCGACACCGCCCGCGGCGGCATGCACGACGATGGTGTCGCCCTTTTTCACCCGGTAAGTGCGACGGCACAGGTACCAGGCGGTCATGCCTTTCAGCATCATCGCCGCGGCCGTTTCGTCCTTGATGCCGGCGGGAATTTTCACCAGCCGCGCCACCGGGCGCAACAGCACTTCGGCATAGGCGCCCAGCGGCTGCGCATAAGCCACGCGGTCACCGACCTTGAACTCCTTGACCTTGGGGCCGACGGCCTCGACCACGCCCGCGCCCTCCGAGCCCAGCACCAGCGGCATCGGCAGTGGGTACAACCCGGAACGATGATAGGTATCGATGAAATTCAGGCCGATTGCGGTATTGCGGACACGGACCTCACCGGGGCCCGGATCAGCTACGGCAACTTCTTCCCATTGCATCTGCTCCGGACCACCGTTCTGATGTATGCGTATGACATGCGGCATTTGATTTCTCCAGAAAAAAGGGGCGGCTAGAGCGCCGCCCGTCGGTTTATTCCGCCTTGATCCCTGCGTCGCGGACCACTTTGGACCACTTGGTCGTTTCAGCCTTGATGTACTTGCCGTAAGTCACGGAGTTCATGTACAACACCTCGGCGCCCTGCGAATCAAACTTTTTCTGCATCTCAGGCGTTTTCACCACTTTTTCGACCGCGGCTTCCAGCTTGCGCACGATCGCCGGCGACACGCCAGCCGGCGCCAGGATGCCCCACCAGTTGTTGGCTTCGTAACCAGGCACGGTTTCGGCAACGGTCGGCGTATTGGGAAACGCATTGTTGCGCTTGGCGCTGCCCACTGCCAGCAGCCTCAGCCGGTTGCTCTGGATGTGCGGCACCAGTTGCAGCAATGAGCCCATGGTGATCTGGGTGTTGCCGGCGATCACGTCGGCCATCGCCGGGCCGCCGCCCTTGAACGGGATGTGGGTAATGTTGATGTTCGCCTGCAGCTTAAGCAATTCGGTACTCAGGTGCTGGAAACTGCCAATGCCGGCGGTGGCATAGTTCAACGCCCCCGGCTTGGCCTTCGCCATGTCGAGAAGATCCTTGGTGGTTTTCGCCGGAACCTTGGGATTCACGGTCAGCGCGCTGGGGCCGGTGCCGATCAGCGCGATCGGGGTGAACGATTTTTCGGGATTGAAGCGCACCTTCGATTTGTAAATCGAAGGGTTGTAGGCAAAAGCAACCGAAGCGATCAGCAGCGTGTGTCCGTCGGGCTGCGCATTCGCTGCGATCTCGGAACCGATGATGCCGCCAGCACCGCCGCGGTTGTCGATCACCACCTGCTGGCCGAGCAGCGGGCTCAGATCGCTGGCCACCAGACGGCCGACGATGTCATTGCTGCCGCCCGGGGGAAACGGCACGATGACCCGTATGGGCTTGGTGGGGGCCCACTCGGCGGCTTGTATGAATGCGGGCAGCGCCAGCGCGGCAGCGATCATGCCGGCAAGCGCCGGTTTCAGGGATAGGGTCTTCATTGCAGTCTCCTTTAATTTTATTAATAAAAACAAATACTTATATTCAATTTCCGCCAGACTGCAGCGCCCGCCGCAGTTCACCCGTAACGCGCGTGGCCTCGGCCATGATGAAGGCAATCTCGCTGTTGGTGGTGATGAAGCGCGCACCGCGGCGGATGTATTCCATCTGGCGCGCGATATTGCGATCGCCACCGACACCGGCAATTTTCCCATGCCGCACCGCCGAGGTGATGATCTTCTCGATCGCCGCAGCGCCCTCGGGATCACCAAACTGGCCGGGCTTGCCCAGCGCGGTCAGCAGATCGTTGGCGCCGATATGGATCACATCGATACCTTCGACCGCGGCAATCGCGTCGATGTTCTCGACGCCTTCCCGCGTTTCGATCATACATACCACCAGCGTGTTCTCCTGCAATGCCGGCACCGCTTCGGCCGTGGACATCGGCCGGTAATCGAAAATCGCGTAACCGCCGGACACCGAGCGGCGGCCGAGCGGCGGAAACCGCGCACGGTTGACCGCGCGCCGCGCCTCGTCCGCCGTGCTGATGTCGGGAAACACGATGCCGGTGACACCGTTGTCGAGCAGCAGCGAAGTGTCAGGGTCATCGCAACTGCGCACGCGCACCAGCGGCGCGATGCCGCAACCGAGCGCGGCCTGCGCGATGTGGCCGATGGTTTCGAGATTGAACAGCGAATGCTGGATGTCGATGAAAATGAAGTCGTGGCCGCTCGACTTGGCGATCCGGGCAATGTCGCCGGAACGCGCCAGACGCACGTTCATACCCAGCGCAACCTTGCCCGCACGCATCATCGTTTTCACCGGATTCTCCGCGGTAACAGCGCCAGCCATATTGCACTCCTCCATCATTGCTTGAAAAGTCAGGCCCCGCTGCCCTCTGCTTCTGTAGAGGATCATGCGGCCTCACAGCGACACTGGTGGGTGGTGTTGGATGCGAACCAACGACCAAGGGATTATGAATTCATGCAAACGGGCATTTTAGCACCAACGCAGCCCGCCCTCTCCCGCCAAAACACCCCGCCGCTCGGTGAAAATCATCCTTTTCCTCACGTTCATGCCTCTCGCCCTTCCCGGCTGGTCAAGCCGCATACGCCCCTCAATCTGGTCGTTGCTATTACTGCGATTTTCAAACCGGGGGACAACGATTCCGTCTCGTCTGCGCGCAGCCATGACATCACGGTAGCGCAACCGCGGTCGCTCCAATCCACCGCCAAGCATCTTGAAGCCGAGAAGAGAAGCGAAAAAACACTCAACGGAATATTGTCGCGGCTTGTCTGCTCTGCAACTCAAAACGGCATCGCAATAGAACTCCGAGACCAAACGCGTATCGATTGGTTTAGGCGCAACGCGATCTTGCTAAAGCGCGCCCGAGAGTAGCCGTATTGATTTCTTCCCTTGGAAAAATACTGGACCAGCAATCCATTCGTATTCCCGATCCCTGCGCGGCGCGATCCGGCGCAGCTCATCGTCGGCGCCACTGTGGAGCTCGACGCAGTTCCCGCAGTTCCGGAGGCCTTTATCCGAGTGATCCCTTCGCACCCGGTTCGGCCGCAAGCCGCGTTCCTGAGTGAATGGTGCGGCAGTCGCTCAGTTGCGCCTTTGCTTTACCGAGCGTTCGATCCACCCCATTCCGTTGTCGGGAACCATGAGCTTTTCGCGCAGACGCGCATTCAATTGGTTGAGGTTTGCATCTGCCTCTTTTGCCTCAGGGGAGTCGGGGGGAGCTGCCGCTTTCATCTGCGTCCAGTACTCCCTCGCCAGCTTGTGGTCGCCGCGGTGCAGTGCGCCGCTGCCGGCCAGTCCCAGCGCCCTAAGGTGTTTGGGGTCGACTGCCAGTGCTCGCTTGACCAAATCGAATGCTTGCTCGTCCCATTGGCCGCCGCGCGCCATGACATGGACGCTCGCCCAGTCGGCATTCAGCGATGCATCGGGCGGCAGTAGCGCCGCCGCTTTGGCAAAGGCAGTTTCTGCCAGTGGATATTCGCCTATTTCAGTATAGGCGCGGGCCAGCAACGCCCATCCCTGCCCGTCATTGGGTTCTCGCTCGAGACGGTCGGCAAGCCGTTTTGTCATGCTCTGCATATCGCCGCCTGTCCGGACGGGGGCCACCGCATTGTTTTGCTTACTCGGCGCAGTGATTGTAGTCGCTGGCAATTGTTTCTGCGGCATGAGCCACGCATGGAAACCGGTTGCGATACCTGCGAGGACCACCGGCAGCAGAAAATAGTGCCATCGCCAGACATAGTAGGTATGGCGAGGGCTGCGCACAGCGCTCTGAACTGTCGCGTGACGTCGGTCCAGTTCTTCTGGCGTGAGTTTGCCCTCGGCGCTGGCCTGGTCACGCAGTTGCAGCTCTACAGCAGTATTGTTTACCGCAGCCCTTGTTACGAGGGCGCCGCAAAGAAAAGCAGCAACCGCCAAAACCAAAAAGGTAACCGCAAAGATTATAAGGTCGGACACGTTTTCTTTTCCTTTGCGTTGGAATCAGCGTTCCTGCTGACTGATCACTGCAGATCCCAGCGGTATCCGGCGAAAAAGTATTGCCGGCGTGTGTGCAGTTCCCTGAGCGGACCGGTTTCGTCGAATATCTCTGCGCCAATTTCTGCTTCCAGGGATATTTTGTCCCGCCACCGGTATACCATTTTAAATGTCGGGCCAAATCGCTTCTGCTGCTGATCCTGGTCATCCTTCTGGAAATAGAAGCGCAGAAGCCCGTCAAAGCGCCATGGCCCGTATGGCACTGCATAGGTGAGGTTGTAGGCCTGTCCAGTGTAGTTGGAACCACGAATCAGGTTGGCATTGATGACGGTGGAGTCGTTGAGCATCCACAAACCGTTGCCAAGTGCTTGTCCGGATACCACGTGGTTTGTACCTGAACCCGGTTGTGCCGGCAGGATCCCGCTGGCGCCCACACCGGAAATGTTGGCTTGGCGATAATCGGCACCGAGCTGCCAACGCGGGGTAACCTGATGAGTAAACCCCAGGGAGAAGAACTGCGAATCCGCAGTCAGTATGGCAGCCTGCTTGCGCAACTCATCGAGACCAAGATTACTCAGTGCCAAGAAGAAAAGGGAGCGGAAATCCCGCGTAGGTTCAAACGGATCCAATGAGATCTGTCCGGGCAGGGCCGTGAGAAGGCTGAGTGGCGGGACTTTTCTGATATCAATGTTTGCGAAATAGTTGGTCCTGTCATCTGCCCTCAGGTTGGCCTGCAGCATCGCGATATTAAGTTCCCGGTAATTGATGTCGTAATCGAACATGCCGAACGCAGTGACTCGCGAGTCGAAATATCGCAATTCCGTTCCTATGGCCTGACGATCTTTCGTTCCTTCCAGGGTTTGTTCATTGTAGTAAAGACTGAATCCTGCCTTCCCGAGCTCGGGCGCGTAATCGACACTTGCGCCGTAAAGGCTGCGCTGGAACTCGCTGCCGAACTCAACCGGCGTACCGGCGACGACATTCACGCGCCAAGCCGGGTTCAGATTGTAGCCCGCCAAAAGTCCATCAAATCGGCTCATGACTCCGTTGCCAGTGCCCACCTGGCGGCCAGCGCGAAAGAAATATCCGATCTGCTTGTGCGTCTGCTCGACATAGCCTGTATACACGCGATTGTAGGAGCGCGAATCATCAAGGAAGTTACGGTTGTCGGTGTCCCGAAACACAATGCGCGTATCAGTGATCCCGTCGCGTCGGCGCGCCTGCAGGTCGACGTTTGAGATCAGCGACTTCTGGTCCGTAAGCGACAGGGTATCGCGGTTGAAAACGAGCTGCCCGGGCGGTGGCGGCGTGATGTTTTCAATCTGAGACTGGCCATAATACATGTATTGGGAGATGCTCCCGAATGTAGTCCAAGTCGCAGGTTCAGACGTTGGTTTGAGGCCCAGGCCAGGCGAGGCACGGTTCGATGACTGGTCTAGGGAAGCCAGCTTTTCCTTGACTAGGGCGGTGTGACTTCCGTTCGGATAAAGCTTCAGGTAAAGCTCATATTCGGCCCGGGCTTTGCTTGTTTCCCCGCTGTATTCGCGTGCTTCGCCCATCAGGGCTTGAGCGTTTTCGGTCTCACTGTTTGTCGGCAAACTTAACACTTCATTGAGTCTTTGCGCTGCCGTCACGCCGCGGCGTGCGGCAATCGCTTGTCTGGCGCCATCCATCCATTCCTTGGCTTGAGTTTCAACCTCGTCTTTGGACCGTGGCGTGGTCTTGGGCACGACCTGTGTCGTCGCCGTTGCCGGATCGGGAAGCGGTGCGGTCGCGATGGAAACTGTCGACGATGACGGGGTCGTCGCCGGCGTGATGCGTGCCGGTGATGTCTCCAGGGAAGTAAGCTTTTCCTTGATCTGGGCGGTGTGAATTCCGTTTGGATAGAGCTTCAGGTAAAGCTCAAATTCCCCCCGGGCACTGTTCAATTCACCACTGTATTCGCGTGCTTCACCCATCAGGGCTTGAGCGGTCTCGGTCTGGCTGTTCTCCGGAAAACTCAATACTTGAGTGAGGCGTTGCGCTGCCATCGCACCTTGGCGTGCAGCGAGCGCTTGCCGGGCCTCGTCCATCAATTCCTGCGCTCGGGCTTCAGTCTCGTCTATCGCAAGTGGAGTGCTTCCGGGCATGACCTGCGCCGTCCCGGCGTCCGGACGCGGCGTTGACGTGGTAGGTGCAGGTTCAGATGACGACGTTGTAGCTTGCATGCCGGGTGGCGGCGTTGACGGTACCGTGGCTGCGGTTCGGGGCGCAACTACAGGTGCCGGCGGTGGTGGAGCAGATTGGGCCTCGAGAGCGAGTGGAACCTCTGGCGTGGGTGCGGACGGCGCTGAAGTCTCGGCTGCCGCTGGTGTTTTGGGCAGAGGGTGCGGTGGAGTTGGTACAGGCTGCGACTCGGGTACTGCGGGCAATGACTGGGTCACGGCGGGCGTCGGCAGTACCACGGGCTCTGTTGCAGGCTTGCGCGGTTCCGCGTTCACCTGCGCGAACCAATCTTTGGCGCCGGGCAACAACGGCACCAGGATGCTGATGGAGCGGCCGTCTGCGCCCGGACGGACGGTGAACCGGGTTGGTCGGTCGAATTCAACCAAAAACGAATTGTCGATTTCCGGATAAGTGACGGTGAATCGCGGCACCATGTCAGTATCGGGCGGGCGCATAGATTCGAGTTTTAGGATATCGGTCACATTTTCAGTCACGCGCGGTTGACCCGGCGCAGTGCCAGTCCCGGGCCGGGGCGTCGATTCGATGGACAGAACCTCGTCCGCAGGTGAGGTGAGGCGACTGT
The DNA here is from genome assembly GCA_003820645.1 of Betaproteobacteria bacterium. GTDB lineage: Bacteria > Pseudomonadota > Gammaproteobacteria > Burkholderiales > SG8-41. Next base: position 828 of record RPOR01000067.1, on the reverse strand, counting down.
AGATGCGCAGCGACTTTCCGAAATTGACCGGCGCATGGCGCAGGTATTGCACCACCGCATTCAGGCGAATGCTGATTTCGACTTCGTTGCCGTGGCGCTCGATGTCAATCCGATCCATGAGCTCGGCATGTGCGAAATCCGACACCATGAAAATGCATAGGGCAAGGATTGCCCGAAGGGAGATCACAACGGCACGGAATGGCAACTTCTATCCCTTTGGTGCGGCTATCAGCAGGATGCTTATGCTGCGTCCGTCCTTCCCGGGCCGGACGATATATCGCGCTGGAGCATCGAAAAGGATCAACAGTGATTTGTCGGGCTCGGGATAACTGATGGTGACGTGCGGGGAGCGTTCCGTCTTGGGCAGATGCTTCGTCACAGGTACAAAGTAATCACGGGCTTCAACACCAAGCCCGACGAACTGCAGGTAGACGCGCACCGATTTCCCGTAGTCGACGGGTGCGTGACGCAGGTATTGGACGCGGGGTAAAAAATGGACGATGAGTTCGGTTTGATCGTCACGCGTTACGATTTCCACGGAGTCCAGAGCCTGCCCGTGGGCAAGGCCGGTGGCTACAAGGGTGGAAAACGCCAGGAAAGCCTGAACGGTGCCGTGGATGGCGCGCCGGGTGAGGGGGCTAAACATGAACAATCTCCGGTCCAAGAATAAAAAAAATTCCTCGGGCCCCTGTGTTCAGTGATCTATTCCCTCTTTGCTTCAGGGGATTTGGTGTTACAGGTTGCGACTGTCGGCCAATCTGTATGACGGTATGTAATAATAACTATACTACATTAATGGGTAATGGTATTCTGATTTTAATGTAACTT
>RPOR01000066.1 GCA_003820645.1 Betaproteobacteria bacterium | reverse complement strand
GCGCCCGGCGCAGAAAAACTGCCCGACGACGCCAGAAATCAGCTGTTCTAGGAGCGCAGAATGTCCAAAGCGCGGAGTCGCGACGATACACGCAGCGCGATTGCCGCGCATGCCGCCAGGTTGATGGTGCAGGACGGAATCGAAGACTACGGTCTGGCCAAACGCAAGGCGGCGAAACAATTGGGCATCCCTGATGCACGACGCCTGCCCAACAATGACGAAATTGACGCAGCACGACGCGAATATCAAGACATTTATCAGGCTGACGATCAGGATCGGAGAGTCCGCGCGCTGCGTGAACAGGCGGTGCGCGCAATGCGCGATCTGGCAGCCTTCGATCCGCACCTGACGGGATCGGTATTATCCGGAATGGCCGGGCCTTATGCGACAATCCATCTGCAGTTGTTTACGGACAATGTGAAAGCAGTAGAACTGTTCCTGATCGATCGCAAAATCCCGTACAACACCGGACAAACCCGACTCTATGTGGGACAAGAGCTGCGGGTGCTGCCGACATTCAGTCTTACCGATGAGAACACCGAAATCGAGTTGACGGTGCTCGACACGCGTGATCTCCGGGCAACGTTGCGGTCGAGCCGCGAGGGCCGCATCATTGAGCGTGTCCGGCTGCCTGGCCTCGAAGCAATGCTCGGATAAATTTCATAATTCCTTTACCGCAGACGCATAGCGCGCGCTGTCTATACGCGATCTTCGCTGAGCCAGCGCGCTGCATCCAGCGCAAAGTAGGTCAACACACCATCAGCCCCAGCCCGTTTGAATGCGAGCAACGCCTCGAGGGCACAGCGTCGTTCATCCAGCCAGCCATTGGCTGCTGCTGCTTTCAGCATCGCGTATTCGCCGCTTACCTGATAGACATAAGTCGGGGCCTTGAACTGGTCTTTCACTCGACGCACGATATCAAGGTAAGGCATGCCCGGTTTGACCATGATCATATCGGCGCCTTCCTGCAGATCGAGTCCGACCTCCCACAATGCCTCGTCACTGTTTGCAGGGTCCATCTGGTAATTGTGTTTGTCACTTTTGCCCAGTTGTTTGGCCGAACCCACCGCGTCACGGAAGGGACCGTAGAAACCCGAAGCGTATTTTGCCGAGTAGGCCATGATCCGGGTGTGGATGACCGCTGCTGGTCAAGCGCTGCGCGGATGGCACCGATACGCCCATCCATCATGTCTGAGGGTGCCACGATGTCCACGCCGGCTGCCGCACATACCAGGGCCTGACGTTCAAGCACAGCAATGGTCTCGTCATTCAGCACATAACCACCGGCATCGATGACGCCGTCGTGACCGTGCGTCGTGTAGGGATCCAGTGCCACATCGGTAATGACACCCAGTTCAGGCAGGCGTTTTTTCAATGCAGCGACTGTGCGCGGCACCAAGCCTTTGGGATTGGCCGCTTCGCGGCCATCCGCTGCCTTCAGCGTCGGCTCGACGGCCGGAAAGAGCGCAATCGCCGGAATGCCGGCCTTGACGCAGCTATCCGCGTGGCGCAGCAGCTTGTCGATGGTATAGCGGTGTACGCCGGGCATGGAATCCACAGCGACCGTACGGTTTTTGCCATCGATGACGAACACCGGGTAAATCAGGTCGTCCGTCGTCAGCCGGTGTTCGCACATCAGGCGGCGTGAAAAATCGTCTTTGCGCATGCGCCGCATGCGTACCGCAGGAAACTTGCCTAAAGGGTACATGACGCTAACACCTTGGATTATTGGGGGGTTTTCCGCATCTCGTAATGCCGGGAACTAATCATCATTATAGTCGTCTGATTGAGCAGATGACTTTGGTCATCTCCCGCTTCTCCTCCCTGAGCGGGCGCCTTAATTCTAGTTAAGGCTCTTCGCCCCCGGTTTACTCCCCTTAACCGGGGGCCTTTTATTGCTTCAGCCGCCGCGCAATTGCCGCTTGCGCCTGTTTCACGCCGGCCTTGGTGGTGCCCGAAAAAATCTGTGCTGTAGCCTCGCCGGGATGACGGGCGAGTTCGGACTCAGTCCGTTGCAGCACGGCGGCAGCTTCCTGCCGTGTCAGCTTGTCCGCCTTGGTCAGCAGTACATGAACCGGTTTGTTAGTGGGTGCGATCCAAGCCAGCATTTGTTGATCCAGTGTTGTCAGGCCACGGCGAATGTCAACAATAATAATTAATAAAATCAAAGAGTTACGGTTTGAGATGTAAGTGCCAATTAACTCGTCCCATCGCGCCTGCTCGGTTCGGGGAACCTTTGCATATCCATAACCCGGCAAATCGACCAGCGAGCACTGATTACCCATATCGAAGAAATTGATGGCTTGGGTACGACCGGGAGTCTTGCTGACAAAAGCCAGCTTCCGGCGATTCGCTATGGCATTGATGGCAGTGGATTTACCGGCGTTGGAACGTCCGGCAAATGCCACTTCGGCACCCCGGTCGGGTGGCATGTCGCCAAGTTGATGCACGGCGTAGCGAAATTCGAGGTGTGAAAACAGGGACACCGTTCATTATCCTTCGGGCACGGGGAATGTGCCGGGAAAAATACTATAGAATACAAGCCTTTTTTACCGACCGTATGATCAAGGAGCACGCATGGAACACCGCCACCTGAACCGCCATCTGAAATTCTGGCGGCTGTGGGCCGTTATGGCGGCTGCGTTAGTGGCGCAAAACGTGCTGGCGCAGGGCGTGATCAAGGGTGATCCGGCCAAAGCCCGGCAGCTTGTGGACCAGGTTTGCGTGGCCTGTCATGCCGTTGACGGCAACAGCACGATCCCGGCCAATCCCAGTCTTGCTGGGCAGCATCCCGAATATACCTACAAGCAGCTGATGAACTTCAAGCCGCAGGCGGGCAAGCCGGCGGAGCGTAACAATGGCGTGATGGCTGGTATGGTGGCCACCCTGTCGACCGAGGATATGAAAAACCTCGCTGTCTACTATGCCGGGCAAAAACCCAAGCCGCGGGCGGCGCGCGATGCCGCGTTGGCCAAGCAGGGCGAAGCCATTTATCGCGGCGGTGTCATCGGCAAAAACGTTCCGGCCTGCGCAGCATGTCATGCGCCCAACGGCGCCGGCATGCCGGCGCAGTTTCCGCGACTGGCCGGCCAGCACGCCGAGTACACCACAGCCCAGCTCAAAGCATTCCGTAGCGGGCAGCGTGCCAATGACACTGCACAGATGATGCGCGGGGTTGCCGCAAAAATGAACGACCAGGAAATCGCTGCTGTATCCGAATACATTGCCGGCCTGCGCTGACCTTCGCGCAGCGTTGTCATCACTGCAAGGGGGCGGATTCCGCCCCCTTTTTTTTGCAGACCGCACGGACGGTTCCGTGGTCCAGCACCACCGATGACGGGCCGGTTGCTGGGCGCAGCAGCAGCGCAAGTCAGGGTGCAACCGGTGTCGGCTGCGGCAGCGGCAGACCGCGCTCCGCGACGATACGCCGCAGCCGGTCCGGATAATCGGAAATGATACCGTCGACGCCGAAGTCGAGCATGCGTGCGATGTCGCGCGGCGCGTTGACAGTCCAGACCACGACTTTCAGGCCGCCCTGCTGCGCTTCCCGTACCGCCTCGCGGGTGATTTCACCATGGTACGGCGACCATACTGCGCCACCAGCCGCTTTTACCATACGTGCCACCGAACCATTGTAGCGACTGACGTGCAGGCCTGCTGTCCATGGTGATGATGTGTCGCGGGCGCGGATGTTGTCCTGCCAGGACTGTTCGGCGCTGAGATAGACCGTGGCAAGCTGCGGCGCTTCCTGCTGCACTACCTGCAGCGTGCGCCAGTCGAAAGACTGGATGGTCACCCGCGATTCGAGCTTCTCGTGGCGGATGATTTCAATCAACGTGCGGGCGAATTCCAGCGGCGGCAGTGTTTGCCCGGGATGCTCCGGAGAAATCTTGGTTTCAATGTTGAATCGGATCCGTTGGTTGCCGGCACGCCGCGCGAGTGCGAACACGTCAGCGAGCCGCGGAATGCGTATACCGTCGATGCCTTGTTGCCCGGGAAAACGCCGCGCATAAGTCGATTGCGGGTTGATGCGGCCGACATCATACTGCTGAAGTTCGGTCCAGGTCAGCGTATGGATCGCGATATCGTCGCGCGTGAGCCATTGGCCGTCGGCACCACGCGTGATGTCCGAATTCAACGTCGCATCATGGCTGACCACGACTACGCCGTCGCGCGTGATCGCGGTGTCCAGCTCGAGCGTAGTGACACCGATGCTCAGCGCTTTGGCAAAGGCCGGCAAGGTGTTCTCCGGCAAGAGGCCGCGAGCGCCGCGATGGCCCTGCAGGTCGAGACCGTGCACGGTGCCGGTCATTGCCAGCAGTACCGCTGCGACGAGAACTTGGCGCATGGAATCACGCTATTCGCCGGCGGCGAGAAACGAGGTCAGGCGCCAGCCCGTATCACTTTTGCGGAAACAGGCAAGATGTTCGAGCGGGCTGCGGATGTGCTCCTCCGGAATGTAGCCATCACGATCCCGAGCGCTGATTTTCACCCACTTTTGCCTGACCGCTGCGTCGCTGTCGGCGACTTCCCAATCAGTCACGCGCACGATGGAGTAGCTGAGGCTGGCGAGGATTTCTGCGCCGCCCGATGGCCCGGCACGCAGTGCTGTTTCGCGAGCGGTAATCGCGCCGCTGCCGTTTGGATCGACAGTCTTGGGCCATTGCGGCAATACGTACGGCGCGCACAGGCTGCGCGGCATACGCTCATGACGGTAATACACCGCGCCAAGATGCAGGGCGCGGGTCAGCTCGCGCCACAACGGGCTATCCTCGGCGTCGGGATCCCATTGGCGCTTGAATTCGTCGATGCCGTTGGGGCGTTCGATGCCGTTACGCACATTGCGATCGACCACCCCCAGCACAAATTTCAGGTCGCGCTGCTGGACCGCTTCGAGCAAACGATCGCGGAACCGCGTCCACGAAGAATCGCCCGCACCTTCATCGAGCGGCACAAAGCTGATTTCCTTGGTCTGCGGCGAAGTCGGTGTCTCGGTCTGTGCATGGCCGGGCGACGCCAGCAGGGCTGCCGGCAGCAGCACGCAGCCGATCTGCAACCGCACAGCCTTCATCATCGGCCCTTGAATTCGCCCTTGCGCTTGTCGAAAAACGCCTGCAGTGCTTCCTGGTGATCTTCGGTTTTGTGACAGATTGCCTGAAAGGCCGAGCAGGCGTCGAGATGTTCGTCGAGATTCTGGCGTTGCGCGAGTTTCAGCAGACGTTTGGCATAACGAATCGCCTGCGGCGGCTTGGCGGCGATTTTGCCGGCCATTTTTTTCGCGGCCGCCATCAACTCGCCCGGCGCAGTGACTTCGAGCAGTATGCCCAGCGACTTTGCCTCGTCGGCCTTGATGATGCGCCCGGTCAGTGTCAGCTCCGCGGCACGCTGGTAACCGAGTAGCTGGTTGAGGAACCAGGCGCCGCCGTCGCCGGGAATGATGCCGAGATTGACGAAGGTTTCACCGAACTGTGCTTCCGTGGAACCGATGCGGATGTCGCACATGTTGGCCAGGTCGAAGCCCGCGCCGATTGCCGGGCCGTTGACGGCGGCGATCACCGGAATATCGGTATCCTGCATCGCCAGCGGAATGCGCTGGATGCCGGTGCGGTAGTTGCGCTGCAGCTCATGCGGCGGCGCCTTGGCGCGCTCGCCCATGGTTTTGATGTTGCCACCGGCCGAAAACGCGCTGCCGGCGCCGGTGATGATCAGCACCGACGCGTCCATGCAGTGGTTTGCCCATTGCAGCGTATTGACAATGTCCGACACCAGTTCGGTGCTGGTCAGGGCATTGCGCACGTCATCGCGATTGAAGGTCAGCGTGGCCACCCGGCCGTCGAGTTCCAGCGTGGCATCAGTCAATTTGGGCAATGCGGTCATCGGTGGGGATTTCCGGTGGAGGTGAAAGGGCGTAATGAAGGCCGCTATCTTAAGCGCGGCATCGGTGCCGCACAACCGAAGGCTCAGGCCGCGGACTGCTCGCGCAGATGCTCGACTGCCGCATCGCGTGAATCGATCACGCGCTGGCGTGCGATGCGCTCCGCAGCATCGCCATCGCCGGCCCGGATTGCGCGCAGCAGGCTTTGCCAGTTCTGCACCGATTGCTGGCGGCGCTGCGGCGTCGACAGGCCGAGCCGGGTGTAACGTACGGTTTGTACGGCGAGCGAACCCAGAATGGCCTGCAACCGGTGATTGCCTGCGGCCTGGGTCAGCAAACGGTTAAGGCGCAGCACGATCTCGATGTATTCATCGCCTGCGCCGGGCGTCGCGGCCGTTTGTGCCAGCCGCGCAATTTCCTGCTCGAGCACCGGGATCAGCTGCACGCGCTGCGGGCTCTCGGCGATCAGCCGGTCGCGCAGGCCGTTCAGCATCGCGCGGATGTCGAAAATCTCGTTGACTTCGGCGATGGTCGGATTGGTAACCTGCGCGCCGCGCCGCGGCAGGATCATCACCAGACCTTCCTTCTCCAGCAGCCGCAGCGCCTCACGCACCGGTCCGCGGCTGACTTCAAATTCCTCGGCGACCGCCTGCTCCAGCACACGCTGTCCAGGTGTGTAGGCGCCGGACACAATGCGCTCGGACAAGCGCGCGGCAATCTGCTCCGGAAGGGACTGGGTCAGCGGCGCATCCTGACGCAATTGCTTTAGCACGTCAGTGGCAGTGGGTGTGCCGGCGGACAGCGAGTCTGGGGCAAGGGAGGCCATAAGCACAAAACGATACGTTCAAATTGTATTATTGTCAACAATCTTCTTGACAACAATATTGCTCCAGAATAGCATCCCGTAACACATTCGATCCCATTCCCGAGGAGCAAAGCCATGGCCCGCATTGAAGTCAAGTCCGAAATCACCGGCACCGTTTGGCAGCTGAAAGCCAAGCCCGGCGACAAGGTTGAAGGCGGCGACACGCTGATCATCATCGAGTCCATGAAAATGGAAATCCCCGTGATTACTGAAGACGGTGGCACGGTGCAGGAAATCCTGGTCAAGGAAAAAGACCCGGTTGCCGAAGGTCAAGTGGTCGCCATTATCGAAGAATGAGCAACTGGCCACATTCCGAATGTAAGCGTACGCTTACAACATAACCTATTGTTTTCAATTATATTTTTACTTCGCCCGGGTTTATGAGCTGGCAGCCTGAAATCGACGAGCTGCACCGCCGTCGCACCCTTGCAGAAGCCTGTGGTGGTGCGGCGGCGATAGCCAAGCATCATGCGCAAGGCAAGCTGACGGTACGCGAACGAATCGCGCAGCTGGCTGATGCGGGGTCGTTTCGCGAAGTCGGCAAACTGGCGGGCAAGGCGCAATACGACGCCAGCGGCAAAATGACCGGGTTCGAACCTGCGCCGTATGTCATGGGTTTGGCCCGAATCGATGGCCGGCCGGTTGCCATCGGCGGCGAGGATTACACCATACGCGCCGGCACCGGTTTCGGCAGCGACCGCCGCAAGGGCGGACAGGGCGGCTTCATTGAAGACCTCGCCTATGAATACCGCATTCCGCTGGTCAATCTGATCGATGGCACCGGCGGCACGGTCAACACCGCGAAGCGCAAGGGTTATACCGTGGTGCCGGGTTACGGCCAGGATGGCGTTGAGCGTTCCGTAGACCTGCTCGGCATCGTCCCGGTGGTCAGCGCGGTAATGGGTACCACCGCCGGCGGGCCGTCGATGCGCGCGATCCTTGCGCACTGGTCGATCATGGTCAAAGGCACAGGACAGATCTTTGCCGCCGGACCGCCAGTCGTCGAACGTGCGTTCGGCGACAAGCTGCACAAGGACGAGCTCGGCGGGACCAAGGTCGCGGTCGATACCGCGGGCACCATCGACAACGTGGCCGAAAGCGAGCAGGACTGCTTCGAACAGATTCGCCGTTTCCTTTCGTACATGCCCCAGAACGTCTGGGAACTGCCACCGGCGGTGACTTGCAGCGACCCGGTCGATCGCTGCGAGGATGCATTGGCCAGCATCGTGCCGCGCTCCAACCGTCAGGCCTATAACATGAAAAAACTGGTCGGCATGATCGTCGACCGTGATTCGCTGTTTGAAATCCAGCCGACATTCGGCCGCGCGCTGATCACCGCGCTGGCGCGCATGAGCGGCAAGGTTGTCGGCATCATCGCCAGCAATCCGATGGTCGGCGGCATCATGGATGTCAAGGCGGCGCGCAAGCAGGGCCATTTCACCGAGCTCTGCGACATGTTCAATATCCCGATCATCCTGTTCGCCGATATTCCCGGTCTGATGGTTGGCCGCGAATCCGAAGCGGACGCGATTCTGCGCGAAGGCGTGCGCGCGCGTTACATCGCCTTGCAGGCACGAGTGCCGATGTTCTCGGTGATCGTGCGCAAATGCTACGGCGTCGCCGGCGGCGGCTTCATTGACCGCGGCGGGCTCAACTTCAAGATCGCGTGGCCATCGGCCGAATGGGGCTCGTTGCCGGTCGAAGGCGGTGTCAAGGCGGCGTATCGGCGTGAAATTGAAAGCGCGACGGAACCCGCGCAGCGCGAACGCGAAATCGAGGCCGAACTGAAACAACTCGCGTCGCCATTCCGCACGGCAGAGGCCTTTGCCGTCGAAGACGTCATCGATCCGCGCGAGACACGGCCGTACCTGTGCCAGTTCATCGATGCGCTGCAGGGACGGCTGGCCAGCCAGCTTGGCCCCAAGCTCCGTGGCGGTGTCCGGCCATAATCTATAACTTATTGTTTTTATTGGATATTTAATATGGCATTCGAAGCATTGTTGCAGGAATACGAAGCCCGCCGCGCCAAGGCGCTGGCTGGCGGTGGCGCAGAGAAGTACGCGAAGCGCACCGCCAAAGGCATCTGGAATGCGCGCCAGCGCATCGATTATCTAATGGACCAGGGCTCGTTCATCGAGTCCGGCCTGTTCGGCTCGTCCGGTGTTTATCCGGAGCAGGCAGATGAAACCCAGACCGACGGCAAACTCGCCGGGTTCGGTCGCATCGATGGACGCGATGTGTGCCTGGTGGTCAATGACTTCACGGTCAAGGGTGCGTCCACTTCCGCGACCAACAGCAAAAAAATCGGCCACATGAAACGCGCGGCGACCGAACGCGGCATGCCGCTGGTGCTGATCGGCGAATCCACCGGCGCCCGGCTGCCTGATGCCATGGGTTCGCGCGGCATGGGCCTGCTGCTCGGCAACGACAATACCCAGTTCCGCCGCATGCGCGAGATTCCGATGGCCGCCGCCGCATTCGGGCCATCGTTCGGGTCGTCGACCTGGCTGATGTGCCAGTCGGATTTCGCCGTGATGCACAAAAGCGCGATCATGGCAGTGTCCAGCCCGGGGCTGGTATCGATGGCGCTGGGCGAGAACGTTTCTGCCGAAGCGCTCGGCGGCTGGCGCCTGCATGCCGAAGTCACCGGCCTCGTCGACCAGATTGCCGACACTGAAGAAGAAGTGTTCGACCAGATCAAACGGTTCTTGTCGTACATGCCCGGACACCACAAGGAAGCGCCGCCTGATGCTGCGATACCCGCGGGGTCCGGCGCCGACATGGGCAAGGTGTTCGACCTGCTGCCGGAAAAGCGCACGCAAGTCTATGACATGAAACGCGTGATCAAGTACATCGTCGACAAGGATACGCTGCTGGAGCTGAAGCCGCGTTTCGGCAAGAGTGCGGTAACCGGACTTGCGCGCCTGGGCGGCAAAAGCGTGGGCATCATCGCCAACAACCCGCTGCATCGCGGTGGCGCGCTCGATGCCGATGCCTGCCGCAAGATCGTCGATTTCATCGTGCTCTGCGATTCGTTCAACATTCCCTTCGTGATGCTGGTCGATACCCCGGGGTTCCAGATCGGCACCGAGGCCGAGCGCGCCGGTGCGCCGGGCAAGATCATGAACTTCATGAACGCAATGACCCTGGTCACCGTTCCGCACATTTCGGTGATCGTGCGCAAGAGCTATGGCCGCGCCTATGTCTGCATGGGCGGGGGCCGCCACTCCGACGAGGTCGCCGCGTGGCCTACTGCTGAAGTGAGTTTCATGAGCCCGGATTTCGCCACCAAGATCGTGCATGGTGTCGGCATCGGCGAACCGGGTTTCGAAGAGGCGCTGGCCGATATCCGCAAGGGCGCCGATGTCTGGGGGCTGGCCGCAGTTTACGCGACGCAGTCGGTGATCAAGCCGCAGGACACCCGGGACTACCTGATCCGCATGCTTGACGTCTACAAGCTGCGCATGACCAAGGGCGTCGGACAGCATTTGATGCGCTCCTGGCCGACCAGTTACTGACGATATTCAGTCACAGCGATCAAGAGTGCGCCGGGACCGGACCGGCAGGACAGCACTGTAACGGGCTTGCGATCGCCGCGCCCTGTTGCGGAGAAAAGGATTTTTTCATGTTCACTAAAGTACTGGTAGCCAACCGCGGCGCAGTTGCGGCTCGCGTGCTGCGTGCGCTGAATGCGATGAATATCCATTCCGTCGCGGTGTATTCCGAAGCCGATGCCCACGCCCCCTATCTCGAAATGGCGAGCGAAACCTACGCTGTCGGCGCTGCACCTGCACGCGACAGTTATCTCAACCAGGACACCATCATCGATGTGCTGCGCAAATCGCACGCCGACGGACTGCATCCCGGGTACGGCTTCCTCTCGGAGAATTCGGCATTTGCGCAAAAAGTGATCGACGCCGGTGCGCGCTTCATAGGACCGTCGCCGAAATGGATCGACGCGATGGGTCACAAGACCCGCGCCCGCGACATCGCCGCGCAGTACGGCATGCCGATGTCGCATGGTTCGGACGTGTTGCCCGACGACAACGATGCGATCATCGCCGCCGCGCGCAAGATCGGTTTTCCGGTGCTGGTGAAGCCCGCGGGCGGTGGTGGCGGCATCGGCATGCTGCCGGCGAAAGATGAGGCGGAACTGTTGACCGCGGTGGAGCGTTCGCGCTCGATGGCGGGTCGCGGTTTCGGCACCACCGAGGTGTATCTGGAAAAGCTGATCGAGCGGCCACGCCATGTCGAATTCCAGATTCTCGGTGACCAGCATGGCGGTGCCATGCACCTGTTCGAACGCGACTGCTCGACCCAGCGTCGCAACCAGAAGGTGATCGAGGAAGCGCCGGGTCCGGAAATTCCGCGCGACAAGGCGGTGGCCGTTGCCGACCAGATCGCCGGCATCATGCGCACGATGGGTTACGACAACATCGGTACCGTCGAAATGCTGCTCGGCGCGGATGGTTCGTTCAACTTCCTGGAAATGAACACGCGGCTGCAGGTCGAGCATGGCGTCACCGAAGAAGTCACGGGGGTCGATCTCGTGCGCGCGCAGATCCGTTCCGCCGCCGGTGAGAAGCTGGCCGATATCCTGCCGGGCCAGGCCGAGATCAAAGGCCATGCCATCCAGGCGCGGGTGTATGCCGAGGATCCGAAGAATTTTTTTCCGTCACCGGGCAAACTGACGGTGTTTCGTCCGCCCGAAGGTGAGGGCATCCGCGTCGACACCGGTTATGCCGAAGGCCGTGACGTCACACCGCACTATGACCCGATGATCGCCAAGGTCATCGTCCGCGCGGCGACGCGCGAGGCTGCGATCGACAAACTGGTCGAGGCGCTGGGCGGCTTCGAGATCCAGGGCCTCAAGCACAACATTCCGGCGGTCATCAACATCCTGCGCTCCGAGCCGTTCCGCGCAGGGCGGGTGCACACCGGCATCATCGGCGAAGTCACGGGCAGAAAAGCATGAGCACGACAACGGAAAATCCGGTTGCCGCGGCGCGACGCGCCGGCCGCAATGCGCTCGACGAGAGCGCCGGCAAACAACTGCTGGCTCTGCATGGCATCAAGGTCCCGCAGTCGCGGGTCGCCACGAGCGTCGCCGATGTCGATACCGTCATCAGCGGGCTGCAGATGCCGGTGGTCGTCAAAGTAATGTCGCCGGACATTCTGCACAAGAGCGATGCCGGTGGTGTAAAAATCAACCTGCGCTCCGCTGCGGACGTGAAAGCCGCGATCGAAGACATGCTGAAGGCTCCGAAGATCAAGGGCGCGCGCATCGAGGGTTTTTTGATCGAAGAAATGGCGCCGGCAGGCCATGAACTGGTGATCGGCGGCCTGCGCGATCCGCAGTTCGGTCCGCTGGTGATGGTCGGGCTGGGCGGTATCTTTGTTGAAATCCTCAAGGACGTGTCGTTCCGGCTGTGTCCGATCAGCCGCATCGATGCCGAGGAAATGCTCGCTGAACTGAAGGGCGCAGCCATCCTCAACGGCGCGCGCGGCACCAAGCCGGCATCGCTGGATGCCATTATCGATGTGCTGCTGAAAGTGGGCGGGGAAAACGGCCTGCTGCTGCAGCATGCCACCGATATCAGCGAGGCCGACATCAACCCGCTGATTGTCTCCGAATCCGCCGCTGTTGCCGTTGATGCCAGATTCATACTCGGTTAAACCATGACCATCACCGAAGAATTCACCCCGCTGTTTGCTCCGCAAACCGTTGCCGTGGTCGGCGCTTCGACCAAGGGCAATGCGCTGCCCAACGTGTTCATCCGCCGCATCCGCGAATTCGGTTTCACCGGCGACATTTATCCGATCCATCCCGGTGCGACTGAAATCGATGGCCTGCCGGCGTACAAAAGTCTCGCCGACACGCCGAAACCCGTGGACTACGCCTACATCGCCGTGTCGGGCGCGCAAATTCCGGCGATGCTCGCGGCGGCGAAGGGTCATGTGCGTTTCGCGCAGGTGGTGTCCAGCGGTTTTGGCGAAGTCGAGGAAGGCAAAAACCTGCAGGCCGACCTTGCCGACGCCGCGCGCGCCGGCGGCATGCGCCTGCTCGGCCCCAATTGTCTTGGTATCTACACCCCGCGTGGCCGCGTGACTTTCACCGAAATCGGCCCGAAAGAAGTCGGCCCTGTCGGCATCGTCTCGCAAAGCGGTGGCCTTGGCACCGACATCATTCGCCGCGGCCTGTCGCGCGGCCTGAAATTTTCCGGTTTGGTGACCGTCGGCAACTGCGCCGATGTGACGCCGTCGGATCTGCTCGAGTTCTATATCGCCGACCCGCAGACCAAGGTCATCGGCATGTACATCGAAACCGCCAAGGACGGCCGGCGCCTGTTCAACATATTGCGCAATGCAAAAGCGGCCAAGCCCGTGGTGATCCTCAAGGGCGGGCGCACGCAGCAGGGCCTGGCGGCCGCGGCATCGCATACCGGGTCGCTGGCGGGAGACGACCGCGTGTGGGTGGCGCTGGCACGGCAGACCGGCTGTATGCTGGTCGACACGCTGGATAATTTCATCGATACGCTGCTGATATTCCAGACGCTTACACCGCGCCCGCAGCGGCCAACGCAGAGTGTCGTGTTGTTCGGTAACGGCGGCGGCACCAGCGTGCTAGCCACCGACTATTACGCGCGGCTCAATCTTGATGTAATGCCGTTCGCGCAGAGCGTGATCGACGCACTGGCAGAGCTGAAACTGCCGCCCGGTACCAGCATCACCAATCCGGTCGATTGCCCGGTGGGAACGCTGCAGCAGGAGGACGGCCGCGTCGCCGAAAAAATCCTCGACATCATTTATGCGCAGGGTCAGCCGGAAGCGCTGGTGATGCACCTGAATCTGTCGGCGTTCGTCGGGCGCACCAAGCCGGAAGTGCTGGACAACCTGGTGGCCGCGGCGATGCGCGTGCAGGAAAAGCATCCGGGCAAGGCGCACTTCATCCTGGTGCTGCGCTCCGACGGCGAGCCGGCGCTGGAAGCGCGCAAGCGCGAATTCCGCGACAAAGCGGTGACGCTGGGCGTGCCGGTGTACGACGAAATGGCCAACGCCGGCCATCCGCTGGCCGCGCTCGCGAGCTTCGAGCGTTTCAAGGCCACACGCGCCTGACCCGTTGCCGATGAGCTACCGGCATCAGTTCCGTGCGGTCGGCTATCCGCTGCGGCTGTACAGCGGCCGCGATGCGCTGGAACACCTGCCGGCGGAACTGAAACGGCTTAAAGCACGGCAGGCCTTCGTGGTGTGCGGCCGCAGCGTGTCGCGCAAAACCGGCCTCATCGATCGCATCCAGCAAATCCTCGGCCCGGTCTATGCCGGGCGCTACGACGAGATCGACAAGGACACCACGCTGGCATCGGTGCAGGCCGCAGCACAAGCCGCGCACGCGGCGCATGCTGACCTGTTGATCGGCGTCGGCGCCGGCAGCGTTATCCAGGGCACACGTGTCGTTGCGGTGCTGCTTGCCGAAACCGCCCCGGTCGATCGATTGATCACGCAATACCCGGACAACGCACCCGCGATCAGCCCCAAGCTGCTCGCGCCCAAGCTGCCGATCGTCAACGTGCTGACCGCGGCGACGACCGCGCAGAACCGTGCCGGCTCGGCGGTGAAGGATCCCGCGCGCAGCCATCGCATGGAGTTTTTCGACCCGAAGACCCGCCCCGCAGCGCTGTTCTGGGACGAAGAGGCACTGCTGACTGCGCCAGTGTCGCTCGCCCGCACCACTGCGGCCTCGGTGTTGTGGCGCGCGATCATGAATCTCGGCGCCCCGAGCATGGGGCCGCTGTCCGAAGGCGACCGCCTGCAGGCTTTCCGCCTTGCGCGCAACGCGGCTGCACGCGTAGCCGACCCGCAGGACGCCGGGGCACGCATCGAACTGTGCGCCGCCGCTTTCCTGCAGAACCGCGATGCCGATGATGGTGGCGCGCTGACCGAAAAGCACTGGCCCGCCCGCGTGACCTACGCGCTGGCGACAGCCCTGTTCAACCTGCACGGCCATGTCGGGCAGGGCGAAGCCAATACCGCGCTGACGGCCACGGTGATCCGCCATTTCGGCGGCCGCGATCCCGTGGCGATGCGGCTGATCGCTGACGCTTTCGGCATTGCCGAAGGCCGCCCCGCGCAGGAGCGCGCAGCGGACGCTGTCGACCAGATTTTTGCCGGCATGGGCATGCCGACCAGGGTGCGCGAGCTTGACATCCCGCACGGCAGCCTCGTCACCATCCTTGAAAACTCCCTGAAGAATTTCAATGCCGATCCCAAGCGCGAATTTTTGCGCGAGCGCGATGCGCTGATGGCTGCGCTGGAAGCAGCCTGGTAGTTGGTCGCTTACGCAGGCCCTGCGTTGCCGGTTGCAGCAAAAGCCGTCTCAATTACCGGAACGTCCCGGGCTGGCCCGCGGGGCAGCCATCCATAGTGCGGTCCAGCACTTGACGTCCGGGCCCGCGCTCCCAAGAATCCGGTACAACAACAAGACCACAGAATCCCCAGCACCTTTCCTTGGACGCACTTCACGTTGCTGTGCGCGCAAGGCTTGGGCCGATTGCATGCGGCCCGAAGTCAGCCCGTCTTCCGGAGGAGGTTTTCATGAACACGTCGAGACTTGCCGTTTACGTCCGTTCCCGCTGGTTGCTGTTCGTGTTCCCCGTGTTTGGCGTGCTGCTGACGTCCGCAGCAGCGGCGCAGGACTTTCCGTCCCGGCCGGTGCGTTTCATGATTCCGCTTGCACCCGGCGGCGGCGCGGACATTACGGTGCGCGCGGTCGCGCAAAAACTGAGCGGGATCTGGGGCCAGTCGGTGGTGGTCGACAACCGGCCGGGGGGCACCGGCGCCATCGGTCTGGAGATGGCCGCACGTTCGCAGCCTGACGGTTACACCATCACCATGATCAGCGGCACGCACACCGCACGGCGGGCAACGCATCGCGGCAAGCTGCCCTATGACCTGATCAAGGACTTCACGCCGGTGACACAGATGACGCGGCAATCGTACGTACTGGTAGTGCATCCTTCGGTACCGGCGAAATCCGTGGTCGAATTGATCGCGCTGGCCAAGGCGAAGCCTGGCAGCCTGACTTATGGTTCCGCCGGGCAGGGCAGCCTGCAGCATCTTTCCGGCGCGCTGCTGGCAACCTCGACCGGCGCGACTCTGCTGCATGTTGCCTACAAAGGCGGCGGGCCGGCGCTGGCGGACCTGCTCGCCGGCCATATCAGCATGGTCTTTGCGACACCGCTGGAATCGGTGCCGCACATCAAGTCGGGGCGTCTGCGGCCGTTGGCGGTAACCAGCCCGAAACGTTCACCGGCAATGCCTGACTTGCCGTTTATCGCCGAGACCGGCATTGCCGGCTATGAGGTTACGAACTGGTATGGCGTGCTCGCACCGGTCGCGACGCGCAAGCCGATCATCGACCGGCTGAACCGCGGCATCGTCGAGGCACTGCGTACGCCGGAACTCACCGAGCGGTTGCAGAAGGATGGCGTGGAACCGATCGGCTCCGCCCCCGCCGGTTTCCAGCAACACATCGCCGCCGAGATCGCCAAGTGGGAACGCGTGGTGACCGCGGCAGGGATCAAGGTCGACTGAAAGGTCGATCGGCCGAATCAATGGAACCATCAATGAAAGGGCAGACGATGCGCGTGGGATTCATAGGATTGGGAATGATGGGCGGCGCCATGGCGCTGAATGCGCGGGCCGCGGGATTTGAAGTTGCCGTGCACGATCTGCGCAAGGAGATGGCTGCTGCGCACCTCAAGGCCGGCGCGACTTGGGCGGACAGCGTCGAGGATGCCGGCCGTGATGCGGATGTCGTGCTGACTTCGCTGCCGGGACCGCGCGAGGTCAAAGCCGTCGCCGAGGGTCTGATCAAGACCATGCGCGCAGGTACGGCATGGTTCGATCTGTCGACCAACTCGCCGACGGTCGTGCGCGAGCTGCATAAGCGCTTCGCGGAAAAAGGCGTGTCGGTGCTCGATGCGCCGGTCAGCGGCGGACCCAGCGGCGCGAAGTCCGGCAAGATGGCGCTGTGGGTCGGCGGCGACCAGGCGGTGTTTGACCGCTGCCGCAAGGTGCTCGATGCGCTGGGCGACCAGGTGATCTACATCGGCGCGATCGGCGCGGGCTCGGTGGCGAAGCTTGTGCACAACTGCGCCGGCTATGCCATGCAGCTCGCACTGGCCGAACTGTTCACGATGGGTGTCAAGGCCGGCGTTGAGCCGCTGCCGCTGTGGGCCGCCATCCGTCAGGGCG
>RPOR01000065.1 GCA_003820645.1 Betaproteobacteria bacterium | reverse complement strand
GCCGCACTCGCCCGCTTGATGCTGGTCACCGCCAGCGCCCGTACCCGCCCGGAGCGCAGGTGGTGATATGCGGTGGCCAGACTGCCAAACATGATCGACACCTGACCGCCGACCAGCTCGTACATTGCAGGCGAGCCGCCCTTGTAGGGCACATGCGTCAAATGCAGGCCGGCGCGCTGCGCGAACAGCACGGCTGCCAAGTGCGCCGCGGTGCCGATGCCCGAGGACGCGTAATCAAGCTCGTGCGGCCGCCGTTTGGCGAAAGCGATCAGCTCGCTCACCGAGCGCACCGGCAGCGACGGGTGCACGACCAGCACACCGGGCACGGTGGCCACCATCGCCACCGGCGCAAAATCGCGCAGCGTGTCATAGGGAATCCGCGTCCACAACGACGGGTTGGTGACATGCGCGGTATAAGCCATCAGCAGCGTGTAGCCGTCGGCAACCGATTTCGCGACGATCTCCGAGCCGATCATGCCGCCGGCTCCGGGCCGATTGTCGACGATGACCTGCTGGCGCCAGGTCTCGGCGAGACCGTGGGCCAGCGTGCGCGCAAACACATCGGTCGCGCCGCCCGCACTCACCGGCACGATGATGCGCACGGTGCGGCTGGGATAACTCTGCGCCAGGGCATTTGCGGCAAACGCGCACGCCAGCAGCAGCATGGCGCGGGTGCAGAAAACTGTCCTCATGCGGCGCATTGTATGCTGCGGATGCAGGGAATCGCGCTACAATTCCGGGAATATTCCGTGCCAATCATCCGCAATGACCACGAACACGCCGAAACTGTTTGACGACGAGTTGCACGATGCGATGCAGCAACTGTATGACGAGACCATCGAGGCCATGCAGCTCGCCAAGGTCAGTCCGGATCTCGACGACCTGTCGGCTACGTTCGCCGTCGCCCTGCTGAAACTGGGACTGGCGACCGGCCTGGTCGAGCAGCGTCATTCCGGATTTGCAAAAGAAGTCGAAGAAAAACGGCAACGCGTGATCGCCGCATTGACCCAGAAACACTGAGCATCGCCGGTGAAAACGCCCGTCTACCTCGACAATTCCGCGACCACGCCGCTCGATCCGCGTGTCCTCGAAGCCATGCTGCCGTGGCTGACCGAACACTTTGGCAATGCTGCCAGCAGCACCCATGCCTACGGCCACACCGCCGCTCGTGCCGTCGAGGCGGCCCGCGAGGATGTGGCCCGACTGGTCAATGCGGACCGTCGTGATATCGTCTGGACCTCGGGCGCCACGGAATCGAACAACCTCGCGATCAAGGGCGCTGCGCTGGCCGCTCAGGCGCGCGGCAACCACCTGATTACGGTGCAGACCGAACACAAGGCGGTGCTCGACACGATGCAGTGGCTGGAACAGCAGGGTTTCACCGTGACTTACCTCGCGCCGCAGAAAAACGGCCTGCTGGACCTGGAAGCCTTCCGTGCCGCGCTGCGCCCCGATACCACGCTCGCTTCGGTGATGCTGGTCAACAACGAAATCGGCGTCATCCAGGACATCGCCGCGATCGGCGCCATCTGCCGCGAGCGCGGCGTGCTGTTCCATGTCGATGCCGCGCAGGCCACGGGCAAAGTGGCGATCGATCTCGCGCAACTGCCGGTGGACCTGATGTCGCTGACCGCGCACAAGACCTACGGCCCCAAGGGCATCGGCGCGCTGTACGTGCGCCGCGCGCCGCAGGTGCGCATCGAATGCCAGATGCACGGCGGCGGCCACGAGCGCGGCCTGCGTTCGGGTACGCTGGCGACGCACCAGATCGTCGGCATGGGCACGGCCTTCCGCATCGCCGGTGAACTGATGGCGACAGAGGTGCCGCAACTGCGAGAACTGCGCGACCGGTTCTGGAACGCGATCCGCGACGTGCCGGGGGTGCTGCTCAACGGCGACCTCGAGCAGCGCATCGCCAACAACCTGAACATCAGTCTCGACATCCCCAACTGTGACTCGCTGGTGACCACGCTGACCGACATCGCGGTGTCATCGACCTCAGCCTGCTCCACTGGCGGCGTGTCGCATGTGCTGCAGGCGCTGGGTTCTGATGCGGCGACGGCCGGCAATTCGATCCGCATCACCGTCGGCCGCTTCAATACGGCGGAGGAAATCGATTGGGCCGCGGCTTACCTGCGCCAGAAAATCGACGACTGCCGCGCCGGCCGATTGCGCGCGGCCTGAACAAATATATAAATAAAAACAATAACTTATAATATCACTGTGGCGCACGGTTCGCGGCCTCCTGCAGGTTGAGGAAACTGTGGTCGCAGAAGCCGGGCTCGGCGCGGGCCTGCAATTCCTCATAAACGGTATCCGGATCCCGCAGCACGCGCGCATCGAAATGCCGCGCATTGACCGCACCGTAATTGATGCAGACCGCGGTCCGCGGGTCGCGTTCGAGGCAGGCATAAACCGTCGTCACCACGTACATGCCGGCGCTGCGCTCGATGAAATGCAGGTATTTTCTGCCGCGCACGACCTGCACCTCGTGCGCGCCGGCGCGCCGGGTATCGATCGCGCGCACGCGCCCGCCGCCCTGGCGCTGGTAATGGGTCAGCGAATCGGAGAGCCCCTCGACCAGCAACCGGTCACCGGTGCGCGGGTCGATGTCATAGTGCCGGTAAAACGCGCAATGCACGAACGGGCTGCGCGTGAGATTGTCGAATTCGGTAGTGCCCTGTGCGGGCACCGGCGCAGCCGCACCCAGCGCCAGCCAGCCGGCGGCGCCGCGCAGCAGCCATGCTTTCAGCGCGGATGTCATCGCCTGTGCAGTGTGCGCCGGCACCTTGAGGCTGTCCATTGCCTTGACAGCACCCCTGCGGAAACTTAGCCTCCACCGGTCCCGACCGGAGTTCCGATGACTCAGCTCACCGCCGTAGAAAAAGTGCTCGCGCTGAAAAGCGGCAAGACCGCCGTGCGCCCCGGCGACGTCGTCTACCCGAACCCCGACTTCATCATGATCCACGATGGCGTGGTAATGGGTGCCAAGCGTGAACTCGACCAGCTCGGCATCAACCGCCTCGCCACGCCGGACAAGGTGGTGATGGTCACCGATCACGACGTCATTTACGGCAGCGCACGCGCCGCCGAGCGCGGTGCCTTCAACCGCGCCGCGGCGCAGGCCTGGGGCGTCGGGCAGTTCTTCGATGTCGGTCGCGGCGGTCACGGGCATATTTTTCCGATGGAATGCGGCATGCTGCTGCCGGGCATGTTCTACTTCGACAACGACCGTCACGCCACCAATGCCGGCGCCATCGGCGCCTTCGGTTTCCGCATGGGTACCGAAATATCCCGGGTGCTGGCCACCGGCACCAACTGGGTCATGGTGCCGAAGTCGGTGAAGCTGACCATCAGGGGCCGGCTGCCGCCCGGCGTCCATGCGCGCGACGTCGGATTTCGCATCGCCGCGCTGATCGAAGCGGGTGCGCTGACCGAAGACCTCGATTACCGCGTACTCGAATACGCCGGCGACCTCGACCAGTTCAGCCTCGCCGCACGCGCTGCGCTGTGCTCCAGTCCGACGGAAATGCGCGCCTATGGCGTGTTCCTGCCGCCGTCGGCCGCCATCCTCGATCACGCCCGCGCCCGCGCCAAGGTACCGTTCGCGCCGGTTTACGCGGATCCCGGCGCGCAATACGAGGCGCTATGCGAGATCGATGTCAGTGCGCTCGAACCGCAGGTGGCCACACCGGGCGGCGTGCACAACGCGGTCGACCTGTCACAGGTTGCCGGCACCCGGGTCAGCCACGCCTTCATCGGCTCCTGCGGCTCGGGCATGTGGGACGACATGGCGCAGGCCGGCGCGGTCCTCAAGGGCAGGCGCATCGCACCGCAGGTGCGGCTGTTCATCGCGCCGGGCTCGGAGGCCTCGCTGAAACGCATGGCCAGCGAGGGCCTGCTGCAGACCTTCATCGAAGCCGGCGCGGTAATGCTGCCCCCAGGCTGCGGCCCCTGCAACGACGCGGTGATCGGCCCGGTGCATTCCGGCGAAGTGTCGATCTCGACAGCCGCCAACAACAATGCCGGCCGTTTCGGCGCCCGCGATGCGCAGCTCTACCTCGGCAGCCCGGCGACGGTGGCGGCATCGGCGATTGCAGGCGCGATCACCGATGCACGCAACCTCTGATCAACCATCGTCATTCCGGCGAAGTGGGGCACGCAGGCAAGCCGCGAAGCGGCTGCTCGCAAAGCCGGAATCCAGGAAGTGAAGCAGCCTTGTGTATACATGCTGGCAAGTAGCAAAAACCGCACTATTTACACTGGTGTAACGTCAAATATCGTCAAACGTGTCTGGGAACACAAGAATGATGCTGTCGAGGCATTTACCAAGCGTTACGGTGTTCACACATTGGTTTGGTATGAATTGCATGAAACCATAGAATCAGCCATCACCCTTGAAAAAGCAATCAAGGGATGGAAGCGAAAGTGGAAACTGGAGTTGATCGAAAAGGAAAATCCGCAGTGGAACGACTTGTACGACAGTCTGACTTGAGTGAATGCTTGCGTGCCAACTGGATTCCGGCTTTCGCCGGAATGACGAATTGGGTGATACACGTCTTCACATTGGAATAAACATGGTCTCTGAATTCCAGTGGCAACTCGCCGGCCGCTGCTACAAGCTCGGCCACAATGTGCCGCATCCCGGCGGCGTGGTGCCCAACCGCATCATCGTCGGCCGCCACTTCGACGCCAGGGACATCATCCCGCACCTGTTCGAGGAAACCGACCCCGGTTTCCACACCCGCTGCAGGCCGGGAGACATCATCGTCACCGGCCGCAATTTCGGCATGGGCCCGAAAATGAACGGCTATATCGCGATGCAGGCGCTGGGGCTGGGCCTGATCTGCGAGTCGATGCCTTTCCTCGCCTGGCGCGCCGCCATCGGCTGCGGCCTCAGGGTGATGACCGACTGCGTCAACGTCAGCGAGATGTGCGAGAGCGGCGACGAACTCGAAGTCGATTTCCGCAACGGTTTTTTCATCAACCGCACCCGCGACATCCGGCGCGAATACCCGCCGCTCCCCGATTCGCTGCTCGAAGTGGTCGAACTCGGCGGCAATGCAGGCTGGCTGAAACACTGGCACGAAACGCAGGGCACGGCGACAGGGTCATGACGCCGCGGCTGAACGAACACGGCCAGCCGGTCGGATTTGCGCTACTCGGCTGGACGCCGCCGCCGCGGCCGCCGCGCGAACCACTGACCGGCCGTTATTGCGCCGTCGTTCCGCTGGACATCGCGCGCCATGCCGCAGAACTACATCGCGCCAACCGCCTCGACCCCAGCGGACGCGCGTTCACCTACCTGTCCTCCGGCCCCTTCGACAGCCTCGACGCCTATCGGCAGTGGATCACGGCATCCTGCCTCGGCCCTGACCCGCTGTTCCATGCCATCGTCGACAGCGCCACCGGCAGGGCCGCCGGCGTCGCCGCCTACATGCGCATCGATCCGGCGAACGGCGTCATCGAAGTCGGCCATCTCAATTTTTCACCGCTGCTGCAGCAGACCCGCGCCGCCACCGAGGCCATGCACCTGATGATGAAAAACGCGTTTGCGCTCGGCTACCGGCGTTATGAATGGAAATGCGACTCGCTGAATGCGCCGTCGCGCGCGGCGGCACGGCGCCTGGGATTTTCGTACGAAGGCCGCTTCATCCAGGCCATCGTCTACAAGGGCCGCAACCGCGACACCGACTGGTTCTCGATCACCGACCGCGAATGGCCGGCGCTGCGCGCGGCGCAGGAACAATGGCTGGCGCCGGCAAATTTCGATGCTGGGGGCCGCCAGCGCGTCAGCCTGTCAGTGCTCACCGCACCGCTGCTGCGCGCACGGGATATATAGCAACTATTTGTTTTTATTGATATTTTTACGGTGCGCCCGATTGAGCGCCTCGTCGACGATGCGCCGCAGTGCATCGCCCCAGGCCACACCGGCAAAACACTGGTTGTTGCCCATCGCATGCGGATGGAGATCGGGATTGGCATTGGCTTCCAGGAACACCAGCCGACCGTCGGGCGTCAGCCGGTAATCGATACGCCCGTAGTCGCGCTGCTCCAGCGCGTGAAAAATCGCGCGGCTGGCAATCTCGACATCGCGCTGCAGGTTGCGCGACAGTTTTGCGACACGCCAGCGCACCCGCCAGCGGTTGCGGTAAGCACCGTCGTTTTTCAGCTTGTAGGAAGCGAACGCCGGCGCACCCCGCCCCTTGCGGCCGATCACCAGCTCCACCGCCGGCATCACCGCGGGCGCGTTGCCGAGTAATGCAACGTAGAGATCGCAACCCTCGATGAATTCCTCGCAGATCAGCGGCGCATTGACGCGCTTGCGTAACACCCGCACACGCTGCACCAGTTCACGCTCGTTTTTGACCAGCGAATTGACGCGCACCTCGTCAGAGCCGTCGCCGTACTGCGGCTTGACGATCAACGGATACGGCACGCGCGGGTTGCGGACGGGACCGCGTGCCGGTATCACGAAATACCGCGGCACGCCGACGCCGAGGTCGGCAACGATGTGTTTCGACAGCGCCTTGTCGCGCGCCAGCCGCAGGCCGCTCAGCCCGCTGCCGGTGTACGGTAGCCGCAGCAGGTCGAGCAAGCCGGCGATCGCCGCATCCTGGCTGCGATTACCGTTCACGCATTCGGTAAGATTGAACACCAGGCGCGGCCTGAGCGCGCGCAATTCGGTGATGGTGGGCTCCACCGCGGCAGCGAAGGGCACCACGGTGACATTCAGGTGCTGTTCGCGCAGCGCCTCCAGCACATAGGCCTCGACGCTGCTGCGCTCGGGCACGAAGCGGCCGGACAACCTGCGGTCACCCGCCTCGGCATCGACCAGCAGCGCGATGTCACACCGCGCGGCCGTGTCCTTGTTGTTGCGTTTTCCGGCGCCCGCCATGCGCCGATTCTAACAGCGCATCATGCGTTCAGATCGCCTGGCCTGCCCGGAACAGCCCGCGCGGCGCACGATGCAGATGCTCGAAGCCGTCGCGCGTGACGCAAATCAGTTCGCCGACCTGGACGCCCGCGCGTTTTGATTCGTCGGCGTCGGTGGTGATCACATTGGGCTGTACCACCACCGTCATGTTTTCTTCCAGGGTCATGTCCGGCAGCGTGCCCGCCATGCGGCTGCTGGTGCCGATGATGGGCTGAAAATAGCCGCCACCGAAACCGTGCATCAGGTCGTCGCACACGGTATAGCCCCTGTTTTCGATCAGTGTAGTCGCATCGAGGATCTCCGCCGTCGTCGCACCATGGCGCACGACCCGCGTGACCGCATCGAAGGCCGCCTCGGCAGTGGCATGTAGTTCCCGATACAAGGGCGTCGGCTCCGCATCCACGGTAAACGTGCGCAACACCTGCCCTGGGTAATCCCACCAGAACGCCGACAATTCGCAGGACACCACGTCGCCGGCGCACACCTTGCGCGGCGAGGGATGCTGGGGCGGCACAAACAGATGGGGCTGCGTCATTTGCGTCACGCCGATGTAGTGAATCATCGTCGTGCCGCCATGCCTGATATAGGCGCTCTCGACTACTGCGCCCAGCTCCCGCTCATCGAGCCCGGGCCGCGTCTGCGCGACCAGCGCCCGCAATCCGGCATCCGACAGCGCCGCGCCGATGCGCAGCCAGTCGATTTCCTCCGCCGATTTGATCATGCGCAGCCGCACGTATTCGGCATCGAGCGCCACCATCGCGAACTGCGCCTCGAGCTGGCGGTACTTGGCTACGCCGAGCGGACCGATGATGCCGACGCGCTGCGCGCCGCGCTGCCGGAGCTCGGCGATGGTCTTGGCGATGCCCTGGTGCTGACCCCAGCGCACATCGACGCCCTGCGCGATCTTCCTGCCCAGCGGGAAATGGTTGTACCACTCCATGTGCATGACCATCTGCTCGCCGGGCTTGAATATCACGTAGGCTTCGACCGTGCCCGGCCAACCGGTGACCCACTGCGGCGCGTTGCCCGTGCGGTGATCGGTCACCACCAGCAGATGGTCGCAGCCGTGGCGCGCCATCACGTCAGCCAGTGCCCGATGGCGGCGCGCATATTCGGCATCGGAAAAACGCGGATACTGCTGCCGCATGATCGCCTGCAGGCGCGGCTCGAGGTTCAGCGGATTGTCGGTAGTGGCAGTGCTCACAGCCCCATTCCTTTCAAAAGGTGCGGCGCATAGCGCGTGCCGGCACCGGCGCCGACGGCAAAAATGGCGTCGAGTTCAGCGCGTGCCCCGGCTGGCAGATCCAGCTCCGCCGCCGCCGCATTCAGCTCGACATTGGCTGCGCGATTGGTGCCGGGGATGGTCACTATGAAATCCCGCTGCGCCAGCAGCCAGGCCAGCGCGATCTGCGCCGGTGTCGCGTCGACGCGGCGGGCAACCGCCTCCAGTTGCTTGACCAGTTCCACGTTGCGCGCGAGGTTCTCGGGCTGGAACCGCGGATGCTTGCGCCGACGGTCGCCTTCCGGCAGGTCGTCCACGCGCCTGATGTTGCCGGTCAGCAACCCGCGACCCAGCGGCGCATAGGCCACATAGCCCACACCCAGCGCCTCGCATGCCGGCAGTATCTCCTGCTCGACTTCGCGAGC
Organism: Betaproteobacteria bacterium; assembly: GCA_003820645.1. GTDB lineage: Bacteria > Pseudomonadota > Gammaproteobacteria > Burkholderiales > SG8-41. The sequence goes on along the minus strand of RPOR01000065.1, from coordinate 8,549 downwards.
CCACAGCGAGTATTCGGTCTGCAGTGCGGTCACCGGGTATTCGCGATGCGCCCGCTCCAGGGTTTTGACACCCGCTTCGCACAGGCCCACCCAGCGCACCTTCCCCTGCCTCACCAGGTCGCCCATCGCGCCGATGGTGTCTTCGATCGGCACGCCGGGATCCACCCGATGCAGGTAATAGAAATCGATGACGTCGGTGCCCAGCCGCTGCAGGCTGGCATCACAGCACTGGAAAACATATTCCGGCCGGCCGTTGGTGCCTTTGCTGCCGTCGGGCAAATCGATGTTGCCGAACTTGGAAGCGATCAGCACGCGGTTGCGCCGCTTTTTCAGCGCCCGGCCCAGCAGTATCTCGTGGCGCGCCCCCCAGTAGGCATCGGAGGTGTCGAACAGATTGATGCCGAGGTCCAGCGCGCGGGCAATCGCCGCATTGAACTCGTCCTCCAGCGGATCACCAAAACGCACCGGCTGCGCACCGCGGCCCATGCTGATCGCCGAAACCTCGGGACCGTGTGCGCCCAACCGGCGATATCTCATATTGCTGCTTCCCTGCTGCTTTCCATGGTGTCCCCCCGCAAAAAAACGGGCGGCGCATGGCGCCGCCCACTGCTGCACCCGGCGTCCGTTACTGCGGCTTGATGCCCGCCGCCTTCACGATCTTGGCAAATTCCTGTATCTCCTGTTGCACGAATTTCTTGAACGCCGCAGGCTCCAGGATGTTCAGTTCGTTGCCGAGCGTGGCAAGTTTTGCGCTCACCGCATTGTCCCGCAGCGCCTGCGTGAAATCCTTGGCGACCTTGCCCACAATCGCCGGTGGCGTACCCGCCGGCGCCCACAGGCCGAACCACAGGGCGTAATTGAATCCCGGAACACCGGATTCGGCGACGGTGGGCACATTCGGCAACTGGCTGGAACGCTTGTCGGTGCTGACTGCCAGCGCCCGTACCTTGCCGCTCTGGATGTACGTCAGACCCGCGGAAATCGGCGCCCAGTAGGTGTCGACGCGCGCGCCGATGACATCGACGATCGCCTCGCTCGAACCCTTGTAGGCAATCTCGTTGAACTTCATCCCGCCATCCAGCCCGAATTTGACCATATTCAGGTGTGTGCCGCTGCCCACGCCGGCAAAGGAAAAATTGATGGCTCCGGGCTTCGCCTTGGCCGCCTTGATAAAGTCGGCGGTCGTCTTGAACGGTGAATTGCTGGGCACGATCAGCACATTGGGCTGGATCGCCAGCAGTGAAACGTCGACAAAGTCCTTCTGCGTGTCGTACGGCAGCTTGGCGTAGAACGACGGGTTGACGGCGTGCGCGGACGAATTGATCAGCAGCGTGTAGCCGTCCGGCGTAGCCTTGGCCGCCAGCGCGGAAGCGATCGAGCCGCCGGCGCCGCCCCGGTTGTCGGGAACCACCTGCTGGCCCCAGATGTCGGAAACCTTCTGCACGATGACACGGCCGACGATGTCGGTCGCACTGCCCGACGGGAATGCGATGATCGTTCGCACCGGGCGCTCCGGGTATTTCTGCGCAAAGGCCACCGACACCATGCTGGCCGCCAACACCGCTGCAATCGTTCTGGCAATCATGATATTCATGTTCCTCCCCTCAGGATTGAAGCATTAAAGTCCGTCGCCGATATTCACGTTTTCCGGCTTCAGTTCTATCCCCGATGCCCTGGCCTGCAGCAGCAGCAGGGTCGAGAAATCCTGGTCAGTGTAACCGTTTCCGATCAGGGTTTGCACCAGGTCGCGCGTGACGCTGGTGGTCGGCATCGGCACGCCGTGGGTACGGCCGGCGGCCAGCCCGAGGTCGATGTCCTTGCGCAGCAGTTCCGGCGTGAAAGTGACATGGAAATCGAGATTGGACAGCGCGGGAGTCTTGTAGGCGGTGAACATCGAGCCCATCACGCTCTTGTTGAGAAAGTCGAGGAAGGCGTGGCGCTTCATGCCGGCCTTCTCCGCGAGCACGGTGATTTCGCACAGGTTCTGGATCACCACGCCGAGCATCACGTTGTGGCAGATTTTGGCAATGCGTGACAGTTCGCCGTCACCGACATAGGACACGCCGCGGCCGATAGCCTCGAGATACGGGCTGACGGCATCGAAAGCGTCCTGCGGCCCCGACGCGACGACCGTCAGCTTGCCGGCCTTGATCACCTTCGCGTTGCCGGACACCGGCGCGGCCAGCAGCCTGACACCCTTGTCGGCGAGCTTGGCGCGGATTTCGGCGGATTCCTCCAGCGAGATCGACGTGCTGTCGACGATGATCTTCGGTTTGCCGCCCCTGGACATCACCCCGTTCGGTCCGAACAGCACTTCCTTGACGTCCTTGCCGGTGGACACCATCGTGAACACGATGTCGCAGCCGGCGAGATCCGTCAGGTGGTCAGCCACCTTGGCGCCGGATTTCGCCAGCGGCTCGGCCTTGGCCCGCGTGCGGTTCCACACCGTGATGTCGCAGCCGGCCTTGGCCAGCCGCTCCGCCATTGCGTAGCCCATGCGGCCGATGCCGATCCAGCCGAGTTTGTGTTGTTTCATGTTTGCCATTTCTTTTCCTTGGAATATTCCGTCACAAAGTTTTTGATGATTTACGCTGACAGCGCCTGTTCCCAGTTGCGCGTTTCGATCGCATTTTTGACCTCGGCCAGAAACGCCGCCGAGTACGAACCGTCCACCGCGCGATGGTCGAAGCTTTGCGCGAGCACGCCCACCGGCCGGATCGCAATCGCGTCGCCGTCGGCCCCTTCGATGACCACCGGCTTCTTGCGGATGCCGTCAGCGGACAGGATCGCCACCTGCGGCTGATTGATGATCGGCGCGGTAATCACGGTGCCGAAGGCGCCATTGTTGGTAATCGTGTAAGTGCCCTCGGTCATTTCGTCGGGACGCAGCTTGCCGGCACGCGCGCGCTGCGCGAGGTCGTTGATTTCCTTCGCGATCTGCGGCAGCGACTTGGCAGGAACGTCCTTCAGCACCGGCACCAGCAGGCCGTCGAAATTGAGATCGACCGCAATGCCGATGTTGATCCGGCGGTGCAGCGCCAGGCCGTCACCTTGCAGGCTGGCATTGAGCTTGGGGAATTTTCCCAGTGCAATCGACACTGCGCGCACGATGAACGGCAGATAGGTCAGCGCAAAACCCTCCCGCCGCTTCCAGTCGGCGCCATGCAGCCGGCGCGCGGACTCCACGCGATGGAAATCGGCCTCGACCACCTGCAGCACATGCGGCGACGCATGCCAGGACTTCGCCATGTTTTCGGCGACCCGTTTGCGCACGCTGCTGAACGGCATAACCTGGCCGGCGGCGGCCGGCGCAGGCGCTGCAGTCGTCACCGGCGCCACAGCGGGTGCAGCATCCGCGCCGCGGCGCGCGATGAATTCGGTGACGTCTTCGCGGGTGATGCGCCCGTCGCGGCCGGTGCCGGTGATCGCCGCCGAGTTCAATCCGTGCTCGGCCACCAGTCGCCGCACCACCGGCGACAGTCGGTCGGCCGCATGCGCACGCAGCGGCGCGGTCGCGGCGCGCAATGGCGCCGGTGCGGCAGGCGGCACAATGGCTGCTGCAGACGCCGCGGATCCAACGGCGGGGGCGGCCGATTTTGGCGCGCCGCTTTCGCGGATCACCGCCAGCCGCGCGCCGACTTTGACAGTCGCGCCTTCGCCGACCACGATTTCCGCAATCACGCCGGCGACCGGCGACGGGATTTCGGTATTGACCTTGTCGGTTTCGACATCGAACAGCGTCTCGTCCGCCTTGACCGTATCGCCGACTTTTTTGTACCACTTGGCGACTACGCCCTCGGTCACGGTTTCGCCGAGCTGCGGCATGATCACATCCATTCAGCACTCCCGAAAATCATTGACCGCCAAGACGCCAAGAGCGCCAAGAAAGGCAAAACCCGGAACCTGACAAAAACCGCTCAACAAGAATCGCGGATCGTTATTCATGGTGTTCGTTTTTCCTTGGCGCCCTTGGCGTCCTGGCGGTTCATCGGTTTCAATCGATCTTTTCCCGGATCTCGCGCACGATGCGCTCGACCGAGGGAATCGTCGCGTCCTCCAGCGCATCCGCCGAAGGCAGCGGAATATGCGGCGTGGTGATGCGGATGATCGGGCCATCGAGCTCCCAGAAACACTCGTCGGCGATGATCGACGCGATCTCCGCCCCCCAGCCGCACAGGCGCGGGTTTTCCTCGACGGTCACCAGCCGCCCGGTACGCGCCACCTCGGCGAGGATGGTCACGGTATCCAGCGGCACCAGCGAACGCACATCGATCACCGTGCAGGAAATGCCGTGATCGCGTTCGAGGATGTCGGCGGCCGCCAGTGCGCGATGCACCATCAGCGCCAGCGCGACGATGGTACAGTCCTTGCCCTGGCGCAGCACGCGCGCCCGGCCCAGTTCATCGACGTGCTCGCCATCGGGCACTTCGCCCTTCAGCGAATACAGCGACTTCTGCTCGAAGATCAGCACCGGATCGTCATCGCGTACCGCGGCGGCAATCAGGCCCTTGACGTCGGCAGGAAAAGCCGGCGCGACCACCTTGATGCCGGGAATCATCATGGCCCAGTTCTCCACCGACTGCGAATGCTGCGCGCCGAATCGCGATCCGGCGCCGTTGGCGGTGCGGATCACCAGCGGCACCGACACCTGGCCGTTGGTCATGTAGCGCGACTTGGCGATTTCGTTGGCGACGATGTCCCAGCACACCGCGAGAAAGTCGGAAAACATGATTTCGGCGATTGGCCGCAAACCCGTCATCGCCGCGCCCATCGCCGCACCGAGGATGGCCTGCTCCGAGATCGGGCAGTCGCGCACGCGCTTCGGGCCGAATTTGTCGAGCAGGCCTACTGTGGCCTTGAACACGCCGCCGGCATGCGCGACGTCCTCGCCGAGGAACACGACGCGCTCGTCGCGCGCCATTTCCTGCGCGATGCCGGCGGCCACCGCGTCGCGGTAAGTCAGTTCCGCCATGCGGCACCCCCGTCAGCCCACACATGTTGATGGATGCCGTCCAGCGACGGCGGCGCCGAGGCCTTGGCGGTCTCGGTCGCCTCGTTCACCTGCTGCATGACTTCATTCTCGATGTCCGTCAGCGTGGCCTCGACGATGCCCAGCCCGAGCAGGCGCTCGCGGTAAATCTTGATCGGGTCGCGCTCCAGCCATTTTTCCAGTTCGCCTTCCGGGCGGTATTTCGCCGGGTCCGCGCGGGAATGGCCGGAATGGCGGTAAGTCATGCACTCGATCAGCGCCGGGCCGCCGCCCTTGCGCGCGCGATCCATGTATTTGGTCGCAGTGCGATACACCGCATCGGCATCATTGCCGTCGACTACTATTTTTTCCAGGTTGTACGCGCCGGCGCGATCCGCCGCGGGATGCTCGACGGCAGTAACCGAACTGATCGGCGTATATTCCATGTACAGGTTGTTTTCGCAGACAAAAATCACCGGCAGCTTCCATACCACCGAAAAATTCAGCGCTTCGTGGAAAGCACCGATGTTGGTCGTGCCGTCGCCGAAGAAACACACGGCCACCTGTTCGGTGCCGCGGTACTGCGCGCTCCACGCCGCACCCGCCGCCACCGGCAGGTGGGCACCGATGATCGCGTAGGAACCCATCGCACCTTTTGCCACGTCGGTCAGGTGCATCGAGCCGCCCTTGCCGCCGAGCAGCCCGCATTCGCGCCCCATCAGTTCACCAAGCACGCCGCTCATCGACGCGCCACGGGCCAGCGTATGGGCGTGCCCGCGGTAAGTGCAGAACGTCCAGTCATCGGGCCGCATTGCCACGCCGAAGGCCGCGGCAATCGCCTCCTGACCCAGCGACAGGTGGCTGGTGCCCTTGATCAGGTTCTGCAGGAACAGGTCGTAGGCACGCTTCTCGCAGAGCCTGAGTTCCAGCTGCAGCCGGAACAACTCCAGCCGGATGTCGCGGCCGATGTCCTCTTTCGCCACGGCGTCTTTCTTGTTTTTCACTTTGGTATCCATTCCTAGTACTTGTTGGCAATCGGCAGGTCCAGCGCCGGGAACAGCGTGATGATCTTGGCGCCGTCCGGGGTCAGCACCACCTCTTCCTCGATGCGCGCCGCCGACACGCCGTCGCTGGCCGGGCAGAAAGTCTCGACCGCGAACACCATGCCGGCCTTCAGTTCGTACGGATCCTTGAACGAGTTCAGCCGCGAAATCAGCGGCCGCTCGTGCAGGCCGAGGCCGAGGCCATGGCAGAAGTTCAGGCCGAAGGCCGCCATCTCGGACTCAAAGCCGATTTCCTGCGCCTTGGGAAAAGCCTGCACCACGCGGTCGGTGCTGACGCCCGGCCTCAGCGAATCGATGGCGCCGTCCATCCATTCGCGCGCCTTGCGATAGGCATCGTGCTGGGCCGCCGTCGCCGAACCGACGGTGAAGGTGCGGTAATAGCAGGTCTTGTAGCCCATGTACGACTGGATCAGGTCGAAATAGGCCTGGTCGCCGGGCCGGATCAGCCGGTCGGTGAAATTGTGCGGATGCGGACTGCAGCGCTCGCCGGCGATCGCGTTGATCGCCTCCACGCAGTCCGAACCCATTTCATAGAAGCGCTTGGTCGCCATCGCAACGATCTCGCTCTCGCGCACGCCCGGCTTCAGCGCCTCGAAAATATCCTGGTAGACGCCGTCGCCCATCGCCGCCGCCATGTTGAGCAGCGTGATCTCGTCGTGGCTCTTGATCTCGCGCGCATCTAGCATCACCTGCTGCCCGTCCATGACTTTCAGGCCCAGCTTCTGCAGCGCGAACAGAAACGGCGGTTCGACGACGTCGATGCCCAGCGGCATGTCGGCCACACCCTCCTGCACCAGGATGTCATGGATCTCCTTGGCCGCCCGCTCGAACAACCCGACCTTGGGCGACACTGCGCCGCGCAGGCCGGCGAGGCCGGCCAGGCAATGGTTCTTCGGCAGCCACGGCGCGTAGAGCTTGTGATGGCGCGCCGCCGAGCCGAAATCCCAGACCCAGGGCTCACCGTTGCCGGTCAGCAGGCACCAGCGCGTGAGCTTGTCGCGCGCCCATTCGCCGATCACCGTGCTCGAGATATAGCGCATGTTGGCCTGATCGAACACCAGCAGCGCACCCAGTTTGGATTTGGCCAGTGAATTGCGCGTGCGCGCGAGACGGTACTCGTGCAGGCGCTGGAAATCGACGCGTTCCTCGAAATCCACCTGCATGCGCCCCGGCGCCTGCAGCGGGCGATCCCAGCGATGCCCGGGATTCGCTGGATCGTACAAGCCGTCCGGCGCCGTCGAGATCCGCCGCCTGGGATCAATACCCGAAGTCTTGATCTTCTTCGGCTCCATCGGTTTCGCTTTCCGTGCCATCAACAATTCTCCAATAAAAACCTGTCCGCTGATTCCGCAGCCATCACCGGCAGGGCCGGCGATGCCGCACCCACCATCATGCCCGGCAAATCGGGTTCACGTTACGCATGCTCCCCTGCGGGAGTTTGTTGTCGGGCCACTTCAAAGTCCTGCGCGCTGCTGGTATGAAAGATCCATATACTTTGCCGGCGCCCCCTTGGGCCGCTGCAGCCCTTCGGCCTCCCAATACACGTCGATGACCTGCTGCAGGCCGGCCGCATCGATCACCGGCAGCGGTTTGTTGACGAACGCATCGAACGCGCGGCTGGCGAGATCGGCGGAAATATTCAGACGCTCCGGCAGCAACGCGATCGCCTCGGCCTTGTGCGCCGGGTCTCTCAGCCAGTGGCAGGCACCGCGAAAAGCACGGATGAAGGCCACCAGCTGGTCGGCATGCTGCACCGCCCATGAGCGGCGCGCCGCGGCAATGGAGCCGGGGTAAGTCGGAAAAAACTGCGTGGTCGTGCCCAGTGCGCCGAACCCTGCGGCAAACAGGTTGCGGTCGAACGGCGGATTGAGCCAGCTTGCCACCGCGCGCCCGTTTTTCAGCGCGTCAAAACGCTCCTGCGAGCCGCCGATTTCGACAAAACGGTAAGCGGTTTTCGGCAAACCGTTTTCCGCCAGCAATTTGCGCAGCAACAGCGCGTAACCGGTATTGGCGCCGTCCACCGCGATGTCACGATCCCTGAGATCGGCAAAGGTCTTGATCCCCGCGGCGACCACCAGCGACAGTTCCGGCGCGTGGCCCTGCGCCATCACGATGCACAGGTCGCTGCCGGTTTCGACGGCGCGCACCACGTGGTCGGACTGCTGGAAACCGATGTCGTAACCGCCGCTGCGCATCTGCTCGAGCTGGTGTGTCGAGGAACCGGTCAGGGTGACCGCGACGGTGACGCCTTCGCGCTCGAACAGCTTGCGGCCCTGGGCCACGTACAGCGGCCAGGCATTGACGCCCTCGGAAATGATGGCCAGCCTGACCGGCGTCGAACCTGCTGCGGACATGTCCCCTCGCAATGGATGTGATGCAACGGTGGTGAATTTGCGGCCGCCCGCGCACTGTTCACCATCCCCGCGCGGTACATCCGAAACGCCGGGAATCGTAGCCTTGGCTCAACCAATAGTCAATCATTAGGCCATATTGGTTGAACATTTTGACTCGCCGCG
>RPOR01000064.1 GCA_003820645.1 Betaproteobacteria bacterium | reverse complement strand
GTCCGGCGATTGTAAGGCCTGCCGCGGCACCTGGCCTAATTTCCCGGGCGGCAACCGGGCACGCCCGGCTGCCGCCACATGCTCAATCGAGCGGGATGAAGATGTTCGGCAGCACTACACTGATGCCGAATGGCTGCGGTGACGAATACACCGGCGCCGGCTGGGCGACATAGTAGTGATGTATTTCCTGACGGACTACATGTTGCGGCAGCCGCTGGTGCTTGTGGAAATTGTGCGATTTTTTCCAGTGGTGCCGATCCTGGTGGTAGTCGCGGTAATAACCGCGATCTGCAAATGCCGGGCCAGCCGCGAGCAGCACTGCCGATAACACTGCACTTGTCAGAAATTTCATCGTGATTCTCCTTTGCGGAACGCGATTGCGCCTTCCTGTTTGCCCCTGTCTGAAGATTTTCTTTATCGCGACTCGTTGCTGCTGGTCACGGGGCAATACTAGGCGACGGGCCACGGCGTGTGCGGCGATGTTGTAAGGGGATGTTACGGTGCGCGCATCGGCAACAAAATCTTACAAATCAGGCATGTGCCGCCGTGCCGCCCCAGTTGCCCAGGGTGTGGATGCGGTCGGCTCCGATCAGTTCCTGCAGCAGGCGCGGCACGGTTGCGTCGCCTGTCGATTGCAGGACCTGGGGGGCGACGGCGGCGATGCCGGCCCGCGTCTCCGCGTCGCTCACCGCGGCGGCCAGCGCCTGCGCATCGGTCCATACGGGCCTGCCTTGTTCGGTGCGCAGATAAATCCGACCGCTGGCGCGATCGGCAAAATTCACGGCCGGCAGCCGGCGCACGCATTGCGCAAGAAACTGCGTATTGCTTGCCGGCGCCATGTTCGCTGCATCGGGATAGACCTCCCGCGCGTTGCCGGCATGGACATTGATCTTGCGGTAACGCTCGATATCGAGCAGTCCCTGGATGTCGAGCACGTTCATCTCGCCATTCCAGCCGAAGGCCACCGTGCGCGGCCGCTCACCGAGGGCGACGCTGTTGTCGAGGAATTCGTAATGCACCTTCTTGTCAGCGGCCAGCGCCCAGGTGAAAAACACCTCGGGCATGCCGGTAAAGGCCTCGATGTTGTGGGCGAGCAGGTCGTCGACCGCCTTGTAGCGGCCGACTTCAAGGCCACGCTGCCAGGCGCGTTCGACGGTCGCGTGCGGCGGCGTGATCAGAAAAAACAGGTAGACCAGGCTGCCGAAGCGCGTTAGCAGGTTGCTGCCGGCGACATCGGAGGCCGGCGCAAAGGTGTCAAAGCGGAAGCGGTCGATCAGCAGGTGCGACATCGCGCCGCGGGCGGCCTTGCGCGCCATGTAGCGGTCGAGCTTGTGATCGACGATGTGCAGTTCATGGCCGGTCAGCGCCCCGGCATACTTGTAGGCGTTGCCCAGCGTCGTGTAGTCGAGCAGAAACTTGCGGAATATGTCCGGGCTGACCAGCGCGAAATCCTCCCAGCTCACGCCGATGCGCGCTGCCAGCGCGCGTTGCAGCGGGCGCAGCGTGCTTTTGCCGGCAGCGGAGGCGCCCTTGGTGTTCATCACCACGGGTTGTGTCTGCACCGGCAGCAAGCGGAAGCCTTCGGCCTGAGCCGCGCGCTGTACATGCGGCTCGATGCCGCGGCCGAGTTCCTCGCTGCCATAATCGTTGCAGGCAAGGTCGGTCGCCACTGCCGCGATCAGCGCGCGGTCACCCCAGATCCGGCCATGGCGCGCGTGCATCGCGCCGCTGACACGGACAAGGGCCAGGCAGGCCGCGCGCTGCACCGGATCGGCCACCGCGTCTGCCTGACTCTCCCAGTAGCGGATCGCGCGCACGTCGCGGGATTCGCGCTCGTCAATGGCAGCGGATCCGGCGGTGCGGCTGTGCGTGCCGAGCATCCGCGACCAGAAGCCGGCGCGCGGCGGCGGTGCCGGCGGTGCCGGGTCCTGCAGACCGGCGGCGAGCTGCATCGCCACCGCATTGAACAACTGCGTGCGCAGCATGTCGTATGCGGCGCTGATTTCGGTCATATGCGGCGCGATGTGGCGGGTCAGTATTGCTGCAGTCATGCGCCTGAAGTTGATGCCCAGGTCTTCGGTTTTTTGTCCGTCCTCGACGCTGAAATCCGCGGTGACCCGTGCCAGCAGTTCGTGGACCACCAGCCGTTCCGGGCGGAAGGCCACCAGATCCTCCATCGGCAGGCCGGTGAGGTCGGCCAGTTCCCGGGCCTGATCCAGCGTCGTCGACACATGTTCCGGCCGGTAGAGGGTTGCCAGCGGCAGCAGCTGCGCCGGAATCTGCGACTGCAGTCCGGGATGCCACGGCCCTTCGGGCATGGTCGTACTATCGGAGCGCGGCGGTAAATCGTGCATGACGGCGTGATCAGTCTACGCTCGGTTGCAGCAGCCCGTTACGTACGCCGGTGGCGCTGATTCGTGCGCATTGTCCGGCAGTGAGCTGCGTATGGTGTGGCGAGGTCGCCTCGGCCATCAGGTTGCCCGGCGTCCGGTCGTGCTCGCCGCTGTCCATCAGTACATGTGCCAGCTCGTGGGCGACCACCAGCCCCGGGTCGCGCGCGCCGCGCGCAATCCATACGGTATCGCGGAGTTCCGGTCGGGTGCGGCTGTTGCCGCGGCCGATGGCCTCGGCGTCGAAGGCCGGCACCTGGCGGGTGCCGGCGGCGAAGTACAGCGTTGGTTTCGGCAGCGCCAGCGCGCGGGCCAGTTCGCGCGATCGCGGGGTGTCGAAGTCGCGATGTTTCGGGGCCACGGCAACCCGCAGCAATTCCGCATGGGCAATGCGGATGCGGCACTGCGCAAGAATGTCTGCGGCAGTGCGCAACGCGGCGACCAGTGTTGCATCGTCCCAATGGCCGATGTTGGCGACGGACAACGTCAACTCATGTGCCGGCTTGATGCCGGTGGCCCGCGATAAGTCATTGATCACCTGGTGACTCTCGATGTTGATCGACAATGGCGCAGCAGCCCGGGCCGTCGGCGCAAGCGCCGGAACCAGCATCATGAGGGCGCAGCCGACGATCAATGAAGCGGCCTGAACTCGACCGGTTGGCGCCTGAGCTGACCGATGTGCTGAAAAAATAGGCAATCTAATGTGACCACGGGCGTGGTGTCCATCGAATTGCGGATTTTTGGGGTTGCGCACAGATATATCCACAGAAATTGTGAATCATTTTTTACAGCATGCACCGCAATGGGGAATATCGCAGCAATGATGATGATGATGCGGATGTCCGTTTTCCACGGTCGTTCCAGGTGATGCAAAGTGCTCACTGGGAGAACCGTAAAAGTATCAATATAATCAATACCTTACATGGCATCGGCGGCGCCATCCAAAAGCTTATTAATGTCAATCACTTAGCGCGCATTAGCCCGTGGAGCGGCTGGCTGTGCTGCAAGCCGATTGACAACAGGCACCCTGTTTCGGTCGCCGCACAGCGGCTCGGGGATGAGGAGATATCAACAGTCGGGAAAAACGGACTGTCAAGCCATTTCAATGCTGATTTCCCCCGGACCCGGGCGCCCGGCGGGGCCGCGCTAGAGGGTGCTGACGAAACTCTCGATGCCCTTCAACAGCATTTCGACGGCAATCGCAGTCAGGATCAGGCCCATCAACCGCTCCAGTGCCGCCAGCCCGCGGGTGCCGAGCATATGGGCAATGCGTTCTGCGGCGAGTAGCAGCACCACCGTGATCATGCTGGCCATCGCCAAGGCGAGGATCCAGTCGGTGACGCGCGCCGGTGCGCGGGAAACCAGCAGGATCACCGTGGCGATGGCCGAGGGACCGGCGATCGACGGGATGGCCAGCGGCACGATGAAGGGTTCCGTGTCGTCACTGCCGTCGGTGCCGAACACGCCTTCCGGATGCTTGAAGATCAGCCGCAGCGCGATCAGGAACAGAATCACGCCGCCGGCGATGTTCAGCGAGGAATCCGACAGGCCCAGCACATCCAGGATGCGGCGGCCGGAGAACACGAAGAACACCAGCGTTGCAAAGGCGATCGCGCATTCGCGCAGGATGACCAGCTTGCGGCGGCGGCCCGGAACGTTATGCAGCAGCGATACGAACACCGGGATGTTGCCCAGCGGGTCCATCACCATCAGCAGGATCACGATGGTGGATGTCAGCGAAATGTCCATGCTGCGAGTCTACCGTCTAAGGAACCCCGGCAGTACGGCCTGCGCTACCGGTGGCGCGCCGATGCCAGGCGACGCAGGCCCGTGCCAGCGCACGCGTCGCGTCCACGCAATGCGGGGTGACCGGGCTGCTGGCATATTCGATGGCCAGCGGTGTCTCCGTACAGGCGAGCACCACCGCCTGTGCACCATCGGCCTGCAGTCGCATCACCGCCCGTACCGCGAGTTCATGCGCGCGCGGCAAATCGTTGGCTTTGACGCAGGCGATGGCCGGCAGCACCAGTGCGTCCTGATCCGGGCGGCTGCTGACCACGCAGCTGAGGCCGCGTGCGGCGAAGCGTTGCTGGAAAAATCCTGCGGCGACAGTGCCGTCGGTGCCCAGCAGGCCGACCGTGCCGGTGGTGAGGCCGCGCGCGGCGAGCAGGTCGCAGACCGCATCGGCGATGTGCAGGATCGGCAGACCGCCATGGCGGACAAGGTCGTCATACCAGTAATGCGCGGTATTGCAGGCAATCGCGACCGTGGTGGCGCCGGCCTGTTTCAGCACGGCGATGCCGCGCAGCATGTGCGGCAGCGGCGATTCGCCGTTCTGCAGGATCGCAGCGGGCCGTTCCGGGATCTGCGGCACGCCCCAGGCGATGTAGGGAATGTGGTCCTGGTCGCGGGTCGCCGGGGTTTCGGCGGCCAGTTTGGCGAGGAAATCGGCGGCGGCCAGCGGCCCCATGCCGCCGAGGACGCCGAGCAGGGGAGGTATAGCGGGTTTGGTCATCTGCGGATGTCGGGGTTGGCTTATGAGTAGGGCGTTGCGGTGTCACCGGCGTCGGCTGCAAGCTTCACGCAAGCTTCACGTAAGGTGGTGGATAGTATTATGCTCGGCGGATCCATGGCGGGATGGCTTGCTCCCGCGGCTCCGGCGACAGCCGGCGCTGGCGTTTCGCTGCGGACTTTAATCAATCCAACCACAGGAGTTCAGACATGTCAAAGCACCACAAAGCTGCGCAGGGGAGTGCGGCGGCGGCAAAAGCCAAGGTTACATTCGGCAGCATGAACATGGTTCAGAAGCTTGCGCATATCGGCAAGGCGTGCGTGTTTTTCCTGACGCTCGGCTTTGCCTTTCCGAACATCTTTACCGACTAGACCGCAGCGCCCGGCGCGCGTCCGCGCGCCGGTGCCGTTTTCACCGCCAGGAAATCTTCAATCAGCCGCGCTACTGCAGCGGGCTGGTCGTGGTGCATCATGTGCCCGGCGTCCTCGATCCACGCTTCGCGATAATCGCGAAATGCGCCCTTGCGCTCTGCGAGCTGCTGCGGCGTGTCCTTCAGATACCCGCTGCCCTGCGAATCGCGGGCGAACACCCATAATGTCGGTGCGGTGACGTCGCGCCAGCAGGCTATCAGCTCCTCGATGCGGAACAGTACCGGATTGGCACGCTTGTGGCGCGGATCGCTGACCATCTCGATCTGATCCGGTGCCGTTTCGCGCGCCCAGGCGCGGGCGATGAACTGTGCTTTTTCCGGTGTCAGTCGCGGGTTGTCGCGTTGCAGTCGCGCAGCCAGCGCGTCGAACGAGCCATAAATGCGGAAACGCGGTTCGGCGACCAGCTCATCCAGCCAGCGGCGATAGCGGCCCGGGGCCTCGGCCGGCGTGGTGCGGGCAAGGCCGAAACCCTCCAGTGACACGACCCGCGCCACGCGGTCGGGGCGGATGCCGGCATAGGTGCAGGCGATGACACCGCCCATGCTGTGGCCGACGAGCTGCGCCGGTTGCTCCGGCGAGTACAGCGCCAGCAGTGTGTCGAGGTCGGCGTAATAGTCCGGGAACCAGTAGCCGCCGGCGCACCAGCCGGTGAGGCCGAAGCCGCGCCAGTCGGGCGCGATCACCCTCCAGTCGCGGCGCAGTTCATCGACGACGAACTGGAACGAGGCTGACACGTCCATCCAGCCATGCAGCAGAAACAACGGCGGCGCGCCGGCCTTGCCCCAGATGCGCACATGGTGGCGCAGTCCGTTGAATTCGTGAAACGTCGAACGGCTGGTTTGCATCAGTCAGTGGCTCCTCGCGGCAGCGCGGTTACGTAATGCCGTCCAGGACAGCACGGCAAGGCTGGCGCCGATCAGCAGCATGCCCAGGGATTCGATGGTACCCGGCCGCTCGCCCAGCTGCAGCCGCGATGAGAGTACGCCGATCGCGGGTACTGCCATCACCGCCAGCGCGGCGACACCGGCTGGCAGCAATTTCAGCACATAGAACCATAACGCCCAGCCAAGCACGGTGCCGAACAGCGTCGCATAAAGCAGCAGGAACCAGAAATAGGGCGTCCACTCGATCGGGCGTGCCGAAAGGAAAAAACCGGCCGCGGCGAGCACCAGTCCGCCGAGCAGCATCTGCCACGCGGTCAGCGCAAAGGTGCCGACGGCAAGGTGCTCGCGCCAGCGCCGCGTCAGTACCGCAGCCACTGCCCAGCTGACACCGGTCAGCACCGCCAGCGTATTCGCGGCCAGTGTGCCCTGCAGCTTCCAGGGTTCGAGCACCAGCAGCAGTCCGGCGGCGGACAGCGCCACAGCCAGCCACTGCGTGCCGCGGATGCGTTCGCCCAGTACCGGCCAGGCGATGAGCACTGTCCAGAACGGCATGGTGTAGACGAGCACCGCGGTCTTGCCGGCTGCGCCGGAGACCAGTGCCCATGACACCAGGCCGTTGAAGGCGGTGGTCTGCCACAGCCCGAGGATGAACACGTGTCGAGGCGAGCGTAGCGCCAGCGGTTCGCCGCGCCAGGCGGCGATCGCAAACAGCACGATGGCGCCGGGCAGGGTGCGCAGCGTCGCATAATCCCAAGGGTCGGCGAAACGCACACCTTCTTTCAAAATAACCCAGGTATAGCCCCAGACGGCACACAGCGCGATCAGGGCGAGAATGCCGGAGCGGGGCAGGGGCGTGTGGGGCATCGCGGTCGGGTTTGCGCTGCGCATTGGCGCCGCGAATGTTTGCCGGAATCAGGGCGGGTTGATGGGATGGGTGACGTGGGCCGAAGCCGGCAGTGATTGTGGCATGCCGTCGCCCGGGTGATAGCGTGTCATTCCACATTGCGCAGTCCGTGCATGCATTGAACGATGCCTGCGGCGCGCCGGATGTCCGTGCTGCATGCGCAGTACGCAGCCGGCTGCGCTATGTTGCGGATTTTTCGGCCTAATCCGAAGGTGCCCGATTCAGTGCGCGGTTTGATCCGGACGATGCACTAAAATACCGTCCCATGCAGCCTGCGTTCATTCATCTGCGATTGCACAGCGAATATTCAATCGTCGATGGCATCGTGCGCGTCGACGAGGCCGTGGCTGCTGCCGCGGCTGACGGCATGCCGGCCCTGGCACTGACGGATCTTGCCAATGTCTTCGGGATGGTCAAGTTCTACCAGGCCGCACGCGGCAAGGGCATCAAGCCCATCATCGGTTGCGACCTGTGGCTGAGCAACGAGGACGACCGCGACAATCCCTACCGCATTCTGCTGCTGGCGCAGAATTACCAGGGCTATCTGAATCTGTGCGAGTTGCTGACGCGCGCGTATCGCAGTAACCAGTACCGCGGGCGGGCTGAGGTGCTCAAAGCGTGGTTTGCCGAGGTCGGTAGCGACGGGCTGATCGCGCTCTCGGGGGCGCATTACGGGGATGTCGGCCAGGCACTGGTGGCGGATCATGTTGCCGTCGCGCGGCGGCTGGCGCGGGAGTGGGCCGCGCTGTTTCCCGGCCGTTATTACCTCGAAGTGCAGCGGCTGGGGCCGCAGGCGATGACGGGCGGTGCGGCTGCGGTACCGGTGGAGACGCATGTCGGCCGGGCGTTGCAGTTGGCCGGCGAGTTGGGATTGCCGGCGGTGGCGACGCATCCGGTGCAATTCCTGAAACCTGAGGATTTCCGCGCGCACGAGGCGCGGGTGTGCATTGCCGAAGGTTATATCCTGTCCGATCAGCGCCGGCCCCGGCGCTACGGCACGGAACAGTATTTCAAGACCCAGCGCGAAATGGCCGAGTTGTTCGCCGACGTGCCGGAGGTGCTGGAAAACTCGGTCGAAATCGCCAAGCGCTGCACCCTCGGGCTGACGCTGGGCAAGAGCCGCCTGCCGCATTTTCCGACGCCGGAGAACGTCAGCCTGGAGGACCATCTGCGCGCCTGCGCGGGCGACGGGCTGACGGCGCGTCTCGCCGCGCTCTATCCGGATGCCGCCGAGCGCGCGGCACAGGAGCCGGTGTATCGCGAGCGGCTGGAGTTCGAAACCAAGACGATTATGCAGATGGGTTTCCCCGGTTACTTTCTGATCGTTGCCGATTTCATCAACTGGGCGAAGCAGAACGGTGTGCCGGTGGGCCCGGGGCGGGGTTCCGGTGCGGGCTCGCTGGTGGCCTACAGCCTGGGCATTACCGATCTGGATCCGCTGCGCTACAACCTGCTGTTCGAGCGATTCCTGAACCCGGAGCGGGTGTCGATGCCCGACTTCGACATCGACTTCTGCCAGGACGGCCGCGACCGGGTCATCGATTACGTCAAGACCCGCTACGGCGCGGATTCGGTGTCGCAGATCGCCACCTTCGGTACGATGGCGGCGAAAGCCGTTGTGCGCGACGTCGGCCGTGTGCTCGATCTGGGTTACAACTTCTGTGACCAGCTGGCCAAGCTGATTCCATTCCAGCCGGGCAAGCACATCACGCTCGAAGACGCGCGCCGGATGGAGCCGCAGCTCGCCGAGCGCGAAAAGAAGGAGGAGGAGGTCGCGGAGCTGCTGGAACTGGCCGGCACGCTGGAGGGATTGACCCGCAACGTCGGCATGCATGCCGGTGGCGTGCTGATCGCGCCGGGCAAACTCACGGACTTCTGCCCGCTCTACGTTGCCGATGCGTCGAACGCGGCGGTCAGCCAGTTCGACAAGGATGACGTCGAGTCGATCGGCTTGGTCAAGTTCGATTTTCTCGGCCTGACCACGCTGACCATACTCGACTGGACGCTGCGCTACATCCGCCAGCTCGATCCCGCGGCCGACATCCGTCTGGAAGCGCTGCCGCTCGACGACAAGGCTGCGTACGAGATTTTCGCCAAGGCCAACACCTCGGCCGTGTTCCAGTTTGAATCGCGCGGCATGCGCGACATGCTGAAAAGTGCCAAGCCCGACCGCTTCGGCGACCTGATCGCGCTGGTCGCGCTGTACCGTCCGGGTCCGATGGAACTGATCCCGGAATTCTGCGCGCGCAAACACGGCAAACGTTTTGCCTATCCCGACCCGCGCGTCGAGACCATCCTGGCGGAGACCTACGGCATCATGGTCTACCAGG
This sequence comes from Betaproteobacteria bacterium, assembly GCA_003820645.1. Classification (GTDB taxonomy): domain Bacteria; phylum Pseudomonadota; class Gammaproteobacteria; order Burkholderiales; family SG8-41. The sequence goes on along the minus strand of RPOR01000064.1, from coordinate 7,772 downwards.
AGCAGGTGATGCAGATGGCGCAGATCATCGGCGGCTACAGCCTGGGCGGTGCCGACCTGCTGCGCCGGGCGATGGGCAAGAAAAAGCCGGAAGAGATGGCCGAGCAGCGCAGCCTGTTCCAGGCCGGTGCCGCGAAAAACGGTTTGTCGGCGCGCAAGGCCGACGAACTGTTCGACCTGATGGAAAAATTTGCCGGTTACGGTTTCAACAAGTCCCATGCAGCGGCCTACGCACTGGTGGCCTACCAGACCGCATACATGAAGGCGCACCACCCGGCCGCGTTCATGGCGGCCAACATGTCGGCGGTGATGAACGATACCGACAAGGTGCAGCAGCTGGTCGACGATGCGCGCGACAACAGGCTCGAAGTCCTCGCCCCGGATATCAACAGCGGGGACTACCGCTTTGCGCCGATCGACGGAAAACGCATCCGCTACGGGCTGGGCGCCATCAAGGGCACCGGCGAGGGTGCGATCATCCAGATCGTCGAGGCACGCACCAAGGATGGTCCGTTCCGCGACCTGTTTGACTTCTGCCATCGCGTCGACAAGCGCGTCGTCAATCGGCGGGTCGTCGAGTCGCTGGTGCGTGCCGGCGCCTTCGACAGCGTCAACGACAATCGCGCCGAGCTGATGGCCTGCGTTGCGCTCGCGCTCGAGAGCGCGGAACAGGCGAGTCGCGCCGCGTCCCAGAACAGCCTGTTCGGTGATGCGGCCGACGCACCGCGGGTGGTCGCACCGGCCAACGTGCCGCGCTGGAGCAAGAAAGAGCTGCTGCAGAACGAAAAGCTCGCGCTGGGATATTACCGCAGCGACCATCTGTTCAACGTCTATCGCGATGAAGTGCGGCGCATGGTCGGCAAGAAACTCGGCGAGTTGCAGACGGCCGGCGATATCGCCGGGCGCACCGTGAGCATTGCCGGCGTGGTGCTGTCGGTGCGGGTGCAGAACACCGCCAGCGGGCGTATGGGTATCGTGCTGCTCGCCGACGACACCGGCAAGCACGAGGTCGTGGTGTTCCGCGAAGTCTTCGACCGTCACCGCCACAAGCTGCGCGAGGACGAACTGCTGGTGATCGAAGTGCGCGGGCGCCAGCGCTACCGCAACCCCGAGGCCGAGGGCGAAGCGGGCAACGGCGGCGGCGACAACTCGCTGCGGCTGGAGGCCATCAATATCCTCGACCTCAACGAGGCGCGCAATCGCTACGCCCGCAGCCTCCGCCTGACCTGCAACGGCCAGTCCTCGGGCGGCAAACTGAAGGAACTGCTGGGGCCGCACCGCCAGGGTCAGTGCCCGGTGGCCGTCGAATACCTGAGCAACGGCGCGCGCTGCGAAATCAAGCTGGGCGCGGCATGGCAGGTCAACCTCAATGATGATCTGTTGCGCGCGCTGGCAGACTGGCTGAAGCCGGAGAATGTGCACGTGCTTTATGGAAACTCTGAGTAGGCGGCTGCGGGCCGCGCTGCTGGCGGCCGCCGTCACGGTTCTGGTCTGCGGCGCCGTGCCGGTCGCCGCCGGTGAGGTCGAGTGGAAGATGCTGATCGACCAGGCCAACCTGCACCTGCAGCGCGGCAGCCTGCAGCAGGCCGAACTGTTTGCCCGGGAAGCCATCGCGGAGGCCGGGCGCAGTTTTGGCCCCGGTCACCGGGCGCTGGACCAGAGCCTCGCCACGCTGGGTCTGGTGCTGCGCTTCGCGCAGCGCTATCCGGAGGCCGAGAAGGAATTGCGCCGCGCGCTGGAGCTGCGCGAAAAATCGCTGGGCCCGCGTGATCCGGCGACGGCGATCCTGGTCAACAACCTTGCCGACGTGGTGCAGGCGCAGAAAAAATACGCCGAAGCGGAGCAGCTGTATCGCCGCGTGCTCGTCGTGTTCGAGAAAAGCTATGGCGACGATCCCAAGACCGCGGCCGCCCTGAACAATCTCGGCGCGACCCTGCACGCCCAGGGGCGGCATGCCGCAGCCGAGCCGGTGCTGCGCCGTGCGCTGGCGATGAAGGAAAAAACGCTGGGGCCCAACAACCCCAGCGTCGCGCATACGCTGAACAATCTGGCGCAGGTGGTTGCGGCGCAGGGACGCCAGGCGGAGGCCGACAGACTGACCGCGCGCGCTGCCGCGATCCATCGTGGCGGCAAGCGTGCCTCGGGTGCGTGATCTAACTAATTGTTTTTAAATAACTATTCTGTGCTGCGCAATTCGAACGTGGCGTAACTCCCTACCGCATCGCTGACGGTGACCGCGGTGACTTGCGCGGCGCGGGGGCCGCGCTGTGCGCATGCGATGATCGCGTCGACTGCCGTGGCCGGTCCGTGGACCACGGCTTCCACACTGCCGTCGGCGCGGTTGCGCACCCAGCCGCAGATGCCGAACTGTTGCGCCTTGTAGGCGATGTAGTTGCGAAACCCCACGCCCTGCACGCGGCCACGGATCGCCAGATGGCGGGTTTTGCTTTCAATCATGAGTGGCGGGTTCTCCTGTTGTCGCAGCGATGATCACGGTGTAGGCTTGCGCTGCGGTGTTGCTGCAGGTTCGCATAATAATTTTATTCAATTTTGTGATTGGAGGAGCTTATGAAGCAGGTATCGATCGCATCGTTGCTGGTCGTGGCGGCGCTGGCTGCCGGTTGCGCCGCCACCGGCGGCAACCCCAATATTGCCGAGGACAAAGTCGTTTATCACGTCAATGACTCGAACGTGCAGGCGATGAATGCGTTGCGCAACATCGGCAACCACCTCGAGGTCAACCCGAAGGCGAAAATCGTCGTCGTGACCCATGCGCAGGGGGTCGATTTCCTGTTCGACGGCGCCAAGGACAAGGGCGGCAATCCGTACAACATTCCGGTTGAACAGTTGAAAGCGAAGGGCGTGGAGTTCGATGTCTGCCAGATCACGCTGCGCAACCGCAAGCTCGACAAGAACAAGTTCATACCGGAAGCGACGTTCGTGCCGTCCGGTGTTGCGGAAATCACGCGCCTGCAGCAGCGCGAAGGGTATGCGTATTTGCGTCCCTGAACTGCGACCATAGCACTTCCGTTGCATCACGGGGCGCCGGTCAATTGCGCCGGTTGCCCCAAACCGCTTACAATTCTTTCTGAAATTCGTGCCGTGCGCTGGTGTGTTTGCGCGCGGCTGCTCTTATTCAGGCTGAATAATCATAATGCTCCCAGCAGCGGTGCCCCCCCTCGAGTTGATCGTTGGCGTGGTGTCGTACTGGATGGTGATCGGGCTCGCGGGCCTGTTGCGGCCCCTGAGCCTTTATTTCGTCAGCCGGGTGCTTTTTCCGCTCGGTATCCTCGGCGGCATGGTGCTGATCCTTGCCGCGTTACAGGGTGTTGCATCGCAGCCTGCGGACCTGGTTTTGCCGCTGGGCCTGCCTGATCTCCCGTTTCACATCCGGCTCGATCCATTGGCCGCGGTTTTCGTCGGCCTGCTGGGTATCGCTGCCGTCGGCATATCATTTTTCTCCGCGGGGTATTTCCGGCGCGTCCAGGGTTCGCCGCCGGGCCTGCTGTGCCTGCAGTATCACCTGTTCCTTGCGGCGATGACCGTGGTATTGCTGGCCGATGATGCCTATCTGTTCATGGTCGCCTGGGAAACCATGGCCATCACCTCGTATTTCCTGGTCACCAGCAACCACAAGGTTCCGGAAATCCGCAGCGCCGGTTTCCTCTATCTGTTGATCGCGCACGTCGGCGCGATCGCGATCCTGTTGTGCTTTGGCGTACTGCAGGGCGGGCAGGGCAACTACACGTTTGCGGCGATGCGCCAGATCGAACTTTCGGCGTTCTGGGGCAGCGCGGCGTTCGCGCTCGCGTTGTTCGGCTTTGGCGCCAAAGCCGGCCTGCTGCCGCTGCATGTGTGGCTGCCGGAAGCGCATCCCGCCGCGCCATCGCCGATTTCGGCACTGATGAGCGGCGTCATGCTGAAGACCGCGATCTACGGCATCCTGCGGGTCACTTTCGACTTGCTGCAGGTGCAGCTGTGGTGGTGGGGCGTGCTCGCGCTGGTGCTGGGTCTGCTGACGGCCCTGTTCGGAGTGATGTTTGCCGCGGTGCAGACCGACATGAAGCGCCTGCTCGCCTATTCTTCGATCGAGAACATCGGCGTCATCGTGGCGGGCATCGGCCTGACCATCATTTTCCACGTGTATCAGCAGCCGCACCTTGCGGCGCTGTCGCTGGTCGCGACGCTCTATCACTGCCTCAACCATGCCTGCTTCAAGAGCCTGCTGTTCATGGTCACCGGCTCGGTGCTGCATTCGACGCACCAGCGCAGTCTCGGCAAGCTGGGCGGGCTGATCCGCAACATGCCCTGGGTCGCGATGACCGCGCTGATCGGCTCGCTGGCGATCGCCGGACTGCCGCCGTTGAACGGCTTCGTTTCGGAATGGCTGCTGCTGCAGGCCTTTCTGTTTTCTCCGGGCATCGCCAATCCCTACCTCAACATGCTGGTGCCGGTCGCTGCCGCCGCGCTGGTGCTCGCTGCCGCACTGTCGGCCTACGTGATGGTCAAGTTCTATGGTGTGATCTTCCTCGGCCAGTACCGCGAACCCAGCCTTGCCGAAGCGCGCGATGAAGGCCCCTGGGCGCGCGCCGGGCTGGTGTGGCTCTCGGCATGGTGCGTGCTGCTGGGCATACTGCCGGCCACCGTGATCCGGCTGCTCGACAACGTGACGCAGCCGCTGGTCGATTTTGCGATCGGCAGCAACCTGGAGCGTACCGGCTGGCTGCTGATCGCACCGATTTCGCCGGAGCGTTCGAGTTACGGGCCGCTGCTGTTCCTGCTGGGCATCACGGGCACCGTGCTGCTGACGTATTTTCTGGTGCGGCGTTTCTATCACGGCCGCGAGCGGCGCGTTGCTGCCTGGGACTGCGGATTTCCGGCGCAGAATGCACGCATGCAGGACACCGCGGAGGGTTTCGGTCAGCCGATCAAGCAGATATTCGAACCCTTCTTTCGCATCCGGCGCCAGATGCCCGGCCCGTTTGATGCGCGGCCGACCTACTCCGCTACGACCGAAGACCGCCTGTGGTACTGGCTGTATCTGCCGGTGGCCCGGCTCAATGAGCGGCTCGCGGCGTGGATCGGCATCCTGCAGCACGGCCGCATTTATCTCTATCTGCTCTACAGTTTCGTGACCTTGCTCGGGTTGCTGATGTTCATGCTCTGACCATGGCCGAATTCGTCGAGTCCTTCCTGTCGCAACTCGCGCAGACCGTGCTGGTCGTGCTGCTCGCGCCGCTGATGCTCGGCTGGGTCAATCAGTGCCGTGCCTGGCTGCAGAACCGCAGCGGGCCGGGCCTGCTGCAGCCGTACCGGGTCCTGCACAAGCTCTTTCACAAGGACGCATTGCTTGCGCATAATGCCTCGGTGATTTTTCGTGCCGCCCCGTATATCCAGTTCGGCTGCATGGTGCTGGCGGCGAGCATCGTGCCGGTGCTCGGCACCAATCTGGCGTTCTCGCCTGCCGCCGACGTGATTGCGCTGGTGGGCGTGTTCGCGCTGGCGCGCGTGTTCTCTTCGCTGGCGGCGATGGACGTCGGCACCGCATTCGGCAGCCTGGGCGCAAGGCGGGAGATGCTGGTGGCGAGCCTGTCGGAGCCGGCGCTGCTGATGGTGTTCTTCACGCCGCTGCTGATCGTGCAGTCGAGTTCGCTGAGCAGCATCGTCGACGCGCTCGCGCACCGTGACTTTGCGATCTATCCGAGCCTCGCTTTCGCTGCTGTTGCGTTCATCATGGTGCTGCTTGCCGAGAACGCGCGCATTCCGGTCGACAATCCGGCGACGCACCTCGAACTCACGATGATTCACGAAGCGCTGATCCTGGAATATTCGGCGCGCCATCTCGCGCTGATCGAGTGGGCGACCGCCGTGAAGCTGACCGTCTACTGTGCCATCGGCATCGCGCTGTTCGCGCCCTGGGGCATGGTCGAGGGCACGAACTGGCTGATGTTCCCCGCTGCCGCCGGGGCGCTGGTGATCAAGCTTGCGCTGGCGGGGACCGGGCTGGCCGTGCTGGAAACGGTTTCGGCGAAGATGCGCATTTTCCGGGCACCGGAGTTCCTGGGCATGGCGTTCCTGTTTGCAGTGCTCGGCATGCTGATCCGGCAGTTGCTCGGAGCCTGACGCGATGACGCTGAGCACGCAGTTGATCAACCTGATGGCGGCGCTGCTGCTGCTGATCGCGTTCGCCATGCTGGCCCAGCGCCGCATCCTGTCACTGATTCATCTGTTCGCCTGGCAGGGCGCGGTGCTGACGGCCAACAGTGTGATCGTCGCGTATTCCACCGGCCAGACGCATCTGTACTATTCGGCGCTGCTGACCCTCGCGCTGAAGGTCATCGTGATGCCGCTGATCCTGCACCGGCTGATCATCCGGCTCAACATCAAGTGGGATGTCGAGACCCTGATCAATATTCCGACGACCATGCTGGTTGGCATCGCGTTGGTGGTCATTTCATTCAATGTCGCGCTGCCGATCAGCCAGCTTGCCGGCACCATTACGCGCAGCACGCTGGGCATTGCAGTCGCCATCGTGCTGCTGTCGTTCCTGATGATGATCACGCGGCGCAAGGCCGTACCGCAGGTCATCGGCTTCCTGGCGATGGAGAACGGCCTGTTCTTTGCCGCAACCAGCACCACGTACGGCATGCCGATGGTGGTGGAGCTCGGCATCGCGCTGGACGTGCTGGTGGGCATGCTGATCCTCGGCATTTTCTTTTTTCAGGTGCGCCAGGCGTTCGACAGCCTTGATCTGAAGCACATGGAACGGCTCAAGGAAGAGTGACGCTCGCGATGAACGAAATCCTGTTTGTGCTCGGTGTTCCTCTGGTCGGCGGACTGGTACTGGCGTTCTCCGGCGGGCGTCCGGGTGCCGCCGCGCTGAACACCGTGTTCAGCCTGTTTACGTTCATTGCAGGTGTGCTGCTCGCGCTGCGCGTGGTCGGCGAAGGGCCGATTCTCGCGTTCAGCGAAATGTTTTTCGTCGACTCGTTCAACGTGTTCCTGGTGGCACTGACGGCGTTCGTCTCCTTTACCACCGCATTGTTCAGCCGGCCGTACATGATGAACGAGCACCATCACGGCAAGTTGAGCGTGGGCATGCTGCGGCTCTACCACAGCATGTACCAACTGTTCATATTCACGATGTTGCTGGCGCTGCTGACCAACAACATGGGCATCCTGTGGGTGGCGATGGAGGCGGCGACGCTGACGACAGTGCTGCTGGTCAGCCTCTACCGCACGCCGGCCAGCGTGGAGGCGGCGTGGAAATATTTCATCCTCTGCGGCGTTGGCATCGCGCAGGCGCTGTTCGGCACGATACTGCTGTATTTTGCAGCGGAGAAGGTGCTCGGTGCCGGCGGCACGGCACTGCTGTGGACGCATCTGAATGCGGTCAAGGGCGAGCTGGAGCCGACGGTGCTGTCGCTGGCGTTTGTCTTCCTGTTCGTCGGTTACGGCACCAAGGTCGGCCTGGTGCCGCTGCACAACTGGCTGCCCGATGCGCATGCCGAGGGCCCGACGCCGATGTCGGCAGTGCTGTCGGGGCTGCTGCTCAACGTCGCGCTCTACGCCGTGGTGCGCAGCAAGGTGCTGGTTGATGGCGCGCTCGGCACGCGTTTCGCCAGCGACCTGATGATGGGCTTCGGCTTGCTGTCGGTGGTCGTCGGCGCGCTGTTCCTGTCGCGCCAGAGGGACGCGAAACGCATGTTCGCCTATTCGTCGGTCGAACACATGGGGCTGATGACCTTCGCCTTCGGCATGGGCGGACCGGTG
>RPOR01000063.1 GCA_003820645.1 Betaproteobacteria bacterium | reverse complement strand
CTGCGCGACTTCGGGCTGGGCGTTGCCGGCGTCGAGATTGCGCAACTCGGCCTCGCGTGCCCGCTGATCGGCTGCGCGCATCAGTTCCATCCACGATCGCCGGAGCCGATCATCCAGCGTAGCAGCCGGACCGAATGCCGCAAGGAACCGGGTGCTACGCAGATAGGGAAAACCCGACACCGGCGCCGCCTCGCGATCGCGTACGCCGGCTGCAGCGACTGCAGCAGCGACGTCCTCGAACCATTGTGCGCATTCGCGCACGGTCGCGTCCGCAGACTGCAGATGCCCGCTCCGGGGATGGGGCACGGTCGCGCATGCACCGAGCGTCAGCAGCGCCGCGGCACAGGCAAGACGCAGGCCCTGTTGGACCGACCGCGATGACAACATCACGTCAGTTTCTTGCAGCGACTACGGCGCGCCGTTCGATTTCGTCGACCATGCCACGGAACTGGTCGGCGATATTGCTGCGGATCATCGGCAGCCCGACGAAGTGCGGCAGCGGCAGCGCGGGTTCGATCAGACCGACCCAGCGCAATACCCAGGTTCCGTCCCTGCCCCCCTTGTCGATGCGGTATTGGCCATACAATTGCTTCACATTGCCCTCTATGGCATGCATTTCGATGACGCCCGATGGATGCTCGGTCGCTGCCACGACCACATCGACAGGAGACGAAAAAATCAGGAAGCCCGCCTTGCCATGCTGTTCGACGATGGTAGACGCCCCGCGACGTTCGACAACTCGGCTGCTGTGCATGCCGGGAACGAAATCTGCCAGTCGGCTGTAGTCGGTCAGTGTGCTCCAGATCAATGCATAGGGCACATCGAGGGTCGCCCGTGCATTTACGGCCACCGCCGCACCGCGCGCCTCGATGCTGACGGCAAAATCATCGGCCGCGCTGGCGCAGACTGCCTGCAACAGGGCAAAGCCACAGGCAACCCGCAACATTTTTTGCCGATAGGAGATGAGCATCAGGGTTCTCAATCCCGAGCCAGCGTCAATCGCGGATGCCAGTCGCGCAAATAGGACTCCCTAGGCAGCACCGGAACAGTATATCGTGCGCGCCGTTCAATTGCTTCGCGCCGGCTTGCTTCATGCGATCCGCTGTTCACACCGGCCATGGGTACGAGACTGATTGCACTGTCCCACTATTGGCAATGGACATGAATCCAGCGTAACTGCCATGCCGTGACGTTTGCGTTAGGCGATGCGCGAGCGGTGATGGTGATGCGCTCGGTGGACAACAGGCGAAAAAAAACCGGGCTTGCGCCCGGTTTCTTCTGCCAGATCCAGCTTAGGCAGCTTGGATGTTGCTGGCTTGTTGCTTGCCCTTGTTGCCGGCGGTGATATCAAACGTCACCTTCTGGCCTTCCTTCAGGGTTTTGAAGCCGTTCATGTTGATGCCCGAGAAATGGGCAAACAGGTCTTCGCCACCGCCATCCGGGGTGATGAAGCCGAAACCTTTGGAGTCATTGAACCACTTAACAGTACCAGTTGCCATGATGTTGTATTCCTTTTGAGGATTAATAATATTCGGCTTGCGCCGAGCATCGTATTTAAATCTCACAGCCCCAAAAGCACGAACACCGACAACTGCAAAACCACGGGAACCGCTGACTTTCAAGTACTTAGAAACCAAACACGCGTCGCCGTTATACGTAAAGCCCGGCGCAGCGTCAAGCACATCGTGGAATCCGCTCCCATGGAAAAATAAACATTCAATAAAATCAATTAGTTATGAATTTTCGTGCAAACTCGCGCGCAGCCTTGTCATCGAGCTTTGCAATCCGCGCATGCACTTCGCGCGCGCGCGCGCGCTGATTCTGGTGATGGTAAGCGGTGCCCAGTTGCACCAGGCCCGCGATGTCGTTCGGCCGCAGCCGCAGCACTTCCTGCGCCGCCTCGACTGCGCGGTCGTACTGGTTCAGCGCAAGGTAGGTCTTACCCGCACCCAGCCAGGCTTCATAGCTGTCGCCGTCGAGCCTCAGCGCCTGGTTATACGCCACGATTGCCCGCCGCGGGCGCTTGACCAGTCCATACGCCTCGCCCAGTGCGGTCCATCCCGGCACCGCAGACGGCACGGCCCGCACCCACTGCTGCGCTGCGGTGAGCAGTCCGGTCCAGTCTTTCGTTGCGCGCAGGGCGGCAGTACGGGCCTGCCATTTTTCATTGACCGCGTCACGGTTGGCCAGCGTCGGAGTGGAACCGCTGCGTGCCGCCAGTTCGACGATCCATGATGCCGGCAGCGCAAAATTCAGATTCTGCCCCTCGGGAATGATGAATGCCGTCAGACCAACCAGCCGGCCTTCCGTATCGAACAAGCCGCCGCCGCTGGACCCGGAGGAAATCGGCGCCGAGGTCTGGATGTAGTGCGCACCGTCGAGTTCACGGATGCTGGAGACGAGGCCTTCGCTGATCGTCAGCTCCAGGCCTTCGGGAGCGCCCACCGCATAAACCCGTTGCCCGACGCGCAGCCTGCCGGTGAACAGGGACACACGCGGCGCCTGCAACGCGGGCACCTGCAGTTCGCAGAGATCACGGTCATGGTCGGCCGCGCGCAGCGTCGCCTTGTGTGTGGTGCGGGCACTGACCACTGAATACTCGGCACCGCCTTCGAGCACATGGCAGTTGGTCATCACGCTTTGTGCCGCCGTCACCACGCCGCTGCCGAAGTTGGCGACCCCCCCCTCCCGGTCCAGCACCTGGATAGTGACAATGCTGCGCGAGGTCTCCTGATAGATCTGCTCCGGGCTCTTGCCCTGCGCCGCCAGCGGGCCGGCGATCGCCCACAACAGCACTGCGCCGATAAACCTGTTCACATGAATCTCCTGATATGAGTGCGACATGCCGCAGCCAATATGCGCCTACGCGCTGCCGGCAGACCAAATCCGGTGATTATGCCCTGCACAATCGGGAACCAACCACGATTCAAATTCAATGGGTCATAGGGATCCGGATGCTGCCGCCTGAAGCGCTCCGGCACCATCGGTTTTAATACCTTGAGATATATTTTCTCTGCCGTCAGCGATGAAATCAGCGCCCTGCGACATGCCACGCTGGCCGATTTTCGCCAGCTCCCGCTGTCGCGCAGTCTGGCCGAAACCATGATGCCTGAAGCTCGGGCCGTCGGTCACCAGTTCAATGTGGAATTCCGTGCGCCAATCGACAAACGCATTGCCCGTGCCGCTTGCGCCGGCGCACTCCGTGGGCCAGCTCGCGGCGCTACTCCCCGGCCACCGCTGCGACGAAACGCCGTGTGCGTTCGTGGCGCGGATCATGAAACAGCTCGGCTGGCGTGCCGTCCTCGGCGATGACGCCTTCATCAAAGAACAACACTCGGTCCGCGCAACGCTCCGCAAAGCGCATGTGATGCGTGACGATCAGCATCGTCATGTCTTGCGGCTCGGCCAGGCCGCGCAACAACGCCAGAATCCCGCCAACCAGTTCCGGATCGAGGGCCGAGGTCACCTCGTCGAACAGCATAATGCGGGGTTGCATCGCCAGCGCACGGGCAATGGCTACCCGCTGTTTCTGCCCGCCGGACAGTTGTCCTGGCATGGCCTGGGCCTTGTCCGCCAGACCCACCTGCCCCAGATATTCGAGTGCCCGGTCCCGCGCCTCTGGCCGCCGCAGTCCCAGTACACTCAGCGGTGCTTCCATCACATTGTCCAGCACGCTCATGTGCGGAAACAGGTTGAAGTGCTGGAATACCATGCCCACCTTGGCGCGTGCGCGCCGCAACTGCGCCGCATCGGCACGGACACGGCCATGATCATCCGTTGACCAGGGCCGCTCACCATCAATGACCAGTTCCCCGGTATCCGGTGCATCGAGCATCATCAACAGACGCAGCAGTGTCGATTTACCCGACCCGCTGGGGCCGATCACGCTGACGGTCTGGCCGTGCGGCACGTCCAAATCCACGCCGCGCAGGACCTGCAGCGCACCGTATGACTTGCGCACGCCACGCAGGTGGATCATCGGAGTTTGCTCACGCATGCGCCACCCGCATCCGCCGCTCCAGCGCACGGATCAGCGATGCGGCGCCCAGACTGAGGATCAGGAAAAGCACACCGACCATCGTCAGGGCCTCCACATAACGAAACGACTCTGCACCGATCATTTTCGCGAGTTGGAGAAGTTCCACGACCGTGATGGCGGATAGCAGCGGCGTATCCTTGAACATCGCGACCAGATAGTTGCCCAGCGCGGGCACGACTCGCGACACGGCCTGCGGCACGATAATCCTGCGCAACGTGCTCCAATGACCGAGATTCAGCGCCGCCGCGGCGTCCCACTGGCCACGCGGCACCGCCTCCAGCCCCGCGCGATAAACCTCGGCACAGTAGGCCGCATAGTGCAAGCCCAGCGCCAGCGCGCCTGCGGTGAAAGCCGACATCCGTACGCCCGCTTCCGGCAACACGTAGAACATGAAATACATCTGCACCAGCAGCGGCGTGCTGCGCACGAACTCGATCAGCGCGGTGGTCGGCCAGCGCACCCAGATCAGCCGACAGCGCCGCAGCAGCGTAAGGACCATACCCAGTGTCAGGGCGATCAGCATGCCGGCGAGCGTTGCCTGTACGGTCACCCACAGCGCGGGCACGAAGCGCGGCAGTATGTCCATCGCATAGGCCCAGTCGAAAATCATCTCAGGTCGTCGCTCCCAGACGCTTTTCCAGGAAACGCACGCCGCCCGTGATGCACAGCGCCAGCGCAAAATAAGCCAGCAGCACCAGCACAAAAATCTGGCTGGTCTGCAATGTCGCGGTACGCGCCAGTTGCGCGGCAAACGTCAGTTCGGTCACCGCAATCAGTGACACCAGCGCGCTATTCTTCAGCAGCTCTATTGCCAGATTGCCCGCAGGGGGCAGCATCGCCGGAACCGCCTGCGGCCACACCACGCGGCACAAAGTCTGCGCCGCCGTCAAGCTGAGCGCCGCCGCCGCATCGCGCTGCCCCTGCGGCACGGTACGAATTGCGCCCCTGACCACCTCGGCGCCATAGGCGCCCACATTGAGACCGAGTGCGACAATAGCCGCGGTCATCGCGCCGATGTCGATGCCGAAACGCGGCAGCACGAAATAGATCCAGAACAGCTGCACCAGCGCGGATGTGCCGCGAAACAGTTCGACATAGACCACTGCCGGCCAGCGCAACAGCCGTTTGCCCGAACTGCGCGCAAGTCCGGCTACACATGCCGCCACTACGGCTACCCCCGCCGCACCGGCGGTAATCTGCACCGTCACCCACATGCCGCGCGCCAGTGCTGCTGCGAGATCGCCGTAGTCCATGATGATCACCGGAAGCGGCGGTCAGACCCGGCACAGCGCCGCCGCAGTGATCTCCCCCGGAAATTCGTTTTCGGTGAACCCGAAAGGACGCACGAGGTCGAGGTGACGCGGCGTGCCGATGAGTCTCGCCAACCCACCATTGAATGCTTCCACCAAGTCCGCATCGGTCTTTCGAAAACCAAACGCACCATAACCCTGGACCACGGCACCGTTGATCTGCGGATCCGCAAACGGCACCGCACGCTCGACTTTGCCGGTGCCGCGCGCCAGCAGATCGTTGATCGTGAGGCTGGTCGCCGCATAGGCATCGGCGCGGCCCGCCACGACGCCTTCCATGGCACTGACGGCATCCGGAAACACGATCACCCGTTCATCGGGCACACCGTTCCGGCGCGCATAGCTGCGTTGCACGGCCCCGGCCACAACCGCCAGCCTGGCATCGGCTCGCCGGACCACATCCGCGTAGCTGTGCAGTGCCTTGGGATTGCCCGGCGCAACAATGAATGCCTCACGGACACGGTATGTAGGATTGGAAAAAGCAATCTCGCGACAACGCTCCGGCAACACATACATCCCTGCCGCAATGATGTCGAAACGGCGCGCTTTCAATCCGGGAATCAGCGCACCGAATTCGGCGAGCACACCCTCGATCTCCCTGATTCCCAGGTCGCCGAGCACGGTCCGCGCGATCTCCGGCGCCTCGCCGGTCACCCGGCGTGCGGCCGTATCGTAGTAGGCGTAGGGCGCCTCGTTGGCATAACCGATGCGCAGCTTCCCCTGACGCAGCGCCCACGCCAGCGTGCTCACCCGGGATGCAGTATCGCCGCCTGAATCGCACCCGCCGATCAGTGGCGCCAGCGCCACTCCGGCGATGCCGGCAAGAAAACCGCGTCGTGCGCGGACTGTCACGGCCTTGCCGTGACCGCGTCGGGCAGTCAACTGTGCAGCGGCGCAATGCGCTCGAGCATCGCCGCATCATCGCGCGCCGCGATGAACTCCGGGCGTGGCCGCAACCCCTGCTGCGGGGTGCCCAGCCGGTTGTGCACACTGTTATAGACGAAAAACAAATTGGCCCGCGGAAACGGCGAGATATTGCTGTTCGACCCGTGCATGGTGTTGCAGTCGAAAAACACCACGGAACCGGCAGGACCCTTGCTGGACTGCAGGCCGCCGCGTTCGATCAGGAAACCGAGGCTGGTCGGATCCGGCACGCCATATTCCTGTTTGCGCAGGGAATGCTTGTAATGATCCGGCGGCGTCTGTCCGACGCAGGAAATATAATGCATGTGTGAACCCGGCACCAGCATCAACGGCCCGTTGAATTCGTTGTTTTCGGTCAGCAGCACCACGCAACTCACCGCGCGCATCCGCGGCATGCCATCCTCGACATGCCAGGTCTCGAAATCCGAATGCCAGTAGAATTCCTTGCCGGAAAATCCGGGCTTCAGGTTGAGCCGCGACTGGTGGATGTAAGCATCGCTGCCGAGGATCTGGCGTGCCACATCCAGCAACCGGCCGTCGCACATCAGCCGGTCAAACACTGCGCTCAGCCGATGCACCCGGAATACCGACCGGACTTCGGGACCATCGGGTTCGAAAACAGCTTCGGGGGACTTTCCACGGCCACACGCCGCAGCAAGTCGATTGGCCTCCCGCAGCAAGTCCGCCGCCTCGGCCTCCGGCAGCAAACCGCGCAACTGGATGAAACCATTCCTGCGGTAACTGCGCAGCTGGTGCTCCGACAGCGCCAGTTCGCCTGTCGCGTATGGCCCGTGATACACCACCGGATCCTGGCGCAGGATGATCGCCGCCCCGTTGTCGGTGCGCGATTGATAAATGTCTGAAACCAGTACCATTTGTACCTTCCCTCCTTGATGCAGCGTCAGTCGGCTGCTTCGCTGAGCAGCGGGTAGACCCCTTTTTCGTCATGCACTTCGCGCCCGGTCAGCGGCGGGTTGAACACGCAGACCAGCCGCAGTTCGGTGCGCGCGCGCAGGTAGTGCTCGTCATGCCGGTCCAGCGCGTACGTCACGCCCGGCGTGATGGCATGGACTCTGCCGTCGGCCACGGTCTCGACTTCGCCCTCGCCCTCGATGCAATACACCGCCTCGAGGTGGTTGCGGTAATGAATATGGGTTTCCGTACCTGCAAAAATGATGGTTTCGTGCAGTGAAAAACCCATGCCGTCGCGGGCCAGCAGCAGGCGCCGGCTAACCCATGTGGGCGCGGCGACGTCCTGCGCCGTGCCCTTGATGTCGGCGAGGCTGCGAACGATCATCTTGCGGCCCGGAAGTTGATGTACTTGATCTTGCGGTCCCGCCCCTGCAGCCGCGGCACGCCCAGCACGTCGGCAACGCTGTCCTCGATGATGTCTAGCCCCTGGCACAGCAGCTTCTCGTCGATGGTCAGCGCCGGCATCAGCTTGAGCACGTCGTCGGCGCCGGAGGTTTCGATGACCAGGCCTTTTTCAAAACAGCGTCTGGCGATGCGATCCGCCAGTGTTTCGTCGGCCGCCGCCAGGCCCTGGATCATGCCGCGCCCGCGCACCCCGAATTCGCCGGACGGGTAATCCGCGGCAATGTGCTCCAGCCAGTTGCGCATGATGATGCCCTTGCGCCGCACGGTTTCCTGGAAGGCGTCATCGCTCCAGTAATGCAGCAATGCCGCGCGTGCGGTGACGAACGCGAGATTATTGCCGCGGAACGTGCCGTTGTGCGCACCCGGCGTCCATACATCGAGTTCGGGCTTCATCAGCACCAGCGCCATCGGCAAACCGAACGCGCTGATCGATTTCGACAGCGTGACGATGTCCGGTGAAATCCCGGACTCCTCGAAACTGAAAAACCGTCCGGTACGACCACAGCCCATCTGGATGTCGTCGACGATCAGCAGCATGTCCTGGCGCCGGCACACCTGCTCCAGCGCACGCAGCCAGGCAGCGCTGGCAACATTGACGCCGCCCTCGCCCTGCACCGTTTCGACGATCACCGCCGCCGGATGGTCCATGCCGCTGCTGCGGTCGGCAATCATGCGCTCCAGGTATTCCGTGGTATCAACACCCTCGCCGAGGTAGCCGTCATAGGGCATGAAGGTGGTGTTGTCCAGCGATGTGCCGGCGGCGTCGCGGTATTTGGAATTGGCGGTCGCCGCCAGAGAACCGCCGGTCACGCCATGAAAACCGTGCGTAAACGACACGATGTTGCTGCGCCCCTTGACCAGCCGTGCCAGCTTCAGCGCCGCTTCCACGGCATTGGTGCCGGTGGGTCCCGGAAACTGCAGCTTGTAGTTCATGCCACGCGGCTTGAGGATGATGCGATCGAGGGCTTCCAGCATCTCCTTTTTCGCCACGGTAGCCATGTCGAGACCGTGGATCACGCCGTCGGCCTCAAGGTAATTCATCAGGTCCTGCTTGATCACCGGGTTGTTGTGCCCGTAATTGAGCGTGCCAGCGCCGGCAAAAAAATCAATATAGCTGTTGTTCGCCTCGTCGATCAGGGTGGAGCCACGCGCCTTGTCAAACAGTGTCGGGAAGGAACGGATATAACCGCGCACTTCCGATTCCATGCGGTCGAATATTTTGAGATTCATGGTCTGGTTCTCCTCTGCCCGGTTGTCCAGTCCGGCTCATGCAAAACATGGGCCGATGCGAATCAGCATCTCGGGCTCGTGATGCGGATCCTGGAAGTCCTCCTTGGTAAAAAAAGTGCGCTCGGCGCACTGCGCGTTCAGACGTACTGCCAGTGATTCAAATACACGCCGCGAGGCGGCATTCGAAGGGGTTACCGTGGTCTCCAGCCAGCGGCAGCCGGCCAGTGCCGGCCGTGCCAGCAGGTGGTCAAGCATATGCAGCGCCAGCCCCTGTCCGCGCGCTTCGGGCGCCACGGCAACCTGCCAGATGAAGGCGGTGTGGGGTTGGGCCGGCGGGCGGTAGGCCGAAACAAACCCGACCGGATCAGCACCCCGCCCGGCGACCACGCAGGTAGCGGCGTGGTGCGCACAGAGCAACAAATAGGCGTACGGGGAGTTCAGGTCGAGCGGCGGACAGGCGCGGACCAGCCTGTGGATAGCCGCGCCGTCGGTAATACGGGGTTCTCGTAGATGAGAGTTTGACGACGCTGGCGCCACCAGTGACGCAGTGGACAGCGTTTTTAGCAATATATTGAATTAAAACAATGAGTTAAGTCAATAATCGATGCACCGGCAACAGAATGTCTATTATAATGGACATCCGCATTTGGGTCAAACCATATTATTCTTAATATTCAACATGTTATATATCTTTTTAAGCTGCCGGAGCCCTATTTCAAGATGCTGAACGACCAGGTATTGCTGCAGTCCTTCACCCTTTTTTTCGCCCTCCTCAATCCTTTCCTGCTGAGCATCTATCTGCTGGATCTGATTTCGGATCTGGACACACGCACGTTTTATCGCGTGCTCGTCCGCGCCTCCCTGATCAGCGGCTCGGTGTTCTGGCTGTTCGCCTGGGGCGGGGAAGCGATCTTCACGCAATACCTGCAGGTCCGGTTCGCTTCCTTTCAACTGTTCGGAGGCGTGATTTTCCTGCTGATCGGGGTGCGATTCGTCTTTTCCGGGGTGGATGCCATCCGCTCCACCCGCGGGGCACCGGAGCACCTCGCAGGCTCCATTGCCATGCCTTTCCTGATCGGACCGGGCACGGTCAGCGCGGCGGTGGTCATCGGATCCCGCCACGGCGCCCCGCTATCCGGTCTCGTCATCTTCGGCACCCTGGCGTTGACCATGACACTGGTCGTCGCGCTGAAGGTGGCGCATGACTACGTCAAGGAGCGCAACGCGAGGCTGATTGACCGTTACATGGAAGTGGTCGGACGCATCTCCGCCCTGCTGATCGGAACCATCGCGATCGAGATGATCATGGTCGGAGGCGGCAGCTGGCTGCGTACCATCACCGCGCAACAGTAACCGCAGGTGCTCAGGCTCAGGGGCCCAGCACCACCGCGCACACCTCATGCCGTTTCGGCAGCGCGGTGCGCGCGATGCGCACATAGCGGATGCCGGAGTGCGCCAGGCACTGTGTCTTGAAGTCGGGCGCCGCGGTCAGGGCGGCCGGCGCCTCGTGCTCGAGCAGATCGATGGCGGCGACCGGCTGCATCGCCTTGTTGCAGATCACGAAGTCGACCTGGTGCTGGACGAGACCCCTAAGGCGCAGCCCCCCGTCGCTGCCGGCCGCCGCAGGGACTTCGAGCAGGTTCGCCAGACCGACCTGGGGCATGACCTCATGATCGGGCAAGCCATTTTTCAACAGGTAATAGAGAACGGTTTGGGCGGGATCGAGCAGGCGGTCGCGCCGGGCATAACGTCCCTGCACGGCCGGCAATGGCTGGGGTGCCGCAGGCGTGTTGCCGGCATCCGCCGTGGCGGCATGGACCAGTTGCCCCCAGCGGACGCCGGACAAATCCTCCCGCTGCGCCACCTTGCGGCGATAGTTCCACCACAAGATGGGAATCGCGATGAACGGGGCCAGTACCAGCAAGTACCAGATCGCGACCATGCGCGGCTCAGCTTCCGGCGACCTTGCCCGTTTCCGTCAGGCGCAGGTCGGGACGGGCCATGGCCGCGCGGCGGGCCAGCGGCCCTTCGGCGATATGCAGCAGTTGCGGACCGACGCCGGCAATGCTGCGGCAGCCGTTCAACGCCATTACGCGGTCGATTTCTTCGCGGAAGATCTGCAGTGCGCGCGTCGCGCCGGCGTGGCCGGCGGCGGCAACCCCGTAGAGCGTCGAGCGTCCGATCAGCACGCAATCGGCGCCCAGCGCCAGCGCCTTGACCACATCCGAGCCCCGGCGGAAACCGCTGTCGACCATCACCGGTATGCGCTTGTTGACGGCACCGACAACGTCCGGCAGCGCTTCGAGCGGCGCCATCGACCCATCCAGGTTGCGCCCGCCGTGGTTGGACACCACCACGGCATCGGCACCGCATTCGATCGACTGCAGTGCGTCCTGCGGGTGCACGATGCCCTTGACGATCAGCTTGTGCGGCCACATCTCGCGCAGCACCTTGAGGTCGTCCCAGTTCAGCGAATCGTTGCGCATCTGCGACCGCCCCATCGGCCGCGCAGTCACCTTGTACTTGATCTCGCTCGGGTAATTCTCATAACGCGGCATGCCAGTGGTCAACACGTAACGCGCCAGCGTGCCGAACATCCAGCGCGGGTGCAGCAGCACGTCGGTGACGTTCCTGCGAGTGAAGCTGAACGGGATCGTGAAACCGTTGCGCAGGTTGTATTCGCGGTTGCCCGACACCACGCCGTCGACGGTGACCACCAGCGCCTTGTAGCCCGCGTTGCGCGCACGCTCCACCAGTTTGTGGGACATCGAGCGGTCCGGCCACATATAGAGCTGGAACCACAACTCACCACCCGCTTCCTCGGCCACCCGCTCCATGCCCGTCATCGACCCGGTGGCCAGCGTGAACGGGATGCCCGCTTCCCGTGCGGCGCGCGCCAGTGCGATTTCACCTTCGTGCCACAGCAGCCCGGCGATGCCGGTCGGCGCAATCGCGATCGGCATTTTGTGGCTGTTGCCGAACAGCGTGATGTCCTGGTTGCGCCCGGACACATCGACCAGCGTGCGCGGCTTGAACTTGATGCGGTCGAACGCCGCGCGATTATTGCGCAACGACACCTCGTCCTCCGTGCCGCGATCGACAAATTCGAACAGCCCCTTGGGTACCCGCCGCATCGCCTGCAGGCGCAGGTCGAAGATGTTGTATGCCCCCAGTGATGGGTCCGTCATGCTGCACTCCCGGTTCTGCGGCAACACCCGGGGGGGCCGCCGCAATGTCATCCAGCGCGATATTGTAACGGCCCGCCGCAACGTCCCGGCCAGCCAGCCACATCCTGGGCACAGCTGCGGGTGCTGCCGGGAAATCCGCTACGGCCCGGGTGGCCTTGCCGCCGGGCGCAGGCGGCGACGGTCCAGCCACCATGCGAACACCGGCAGCATCAGGAAACCGCCGGGCATGACCACCAGCACCAGATACGGACTCAGCCGCGACAGGCGGACGAAATGGTCGCGCAACTGCGCCCGGTCCTGGGCGCTCCAGCGCTGGCCGTTGCGCTGCTTCATCAGGATGGCCATCAGGCCGCGCGCCTGCTGGACTTCAGCGAGCAGGCGTTGCTTTTCACGCCGCGTCAGGCTGTTGACCGAGAGGAAGGTCCGGCGGGCATGAATGCTGAGGAGCTGGAACGGCGGCATCGCACTGAAAAACGCGTGTTCAGGAGACCGCCTGATAATAAAGGTTTTGCGGATGATTGGCTTGGGCAAAAAAGAACCAGCGTTCGGCAATCAGGCCGCCGAACTGCACCGCGCAGGCCAGCGCCAGCAGCACCGGCACCGCCGTCGCCAGCCCCGCCGCCAGCAACAGGACCGGGATCACGAACGCACAGGCCAGAAACACCCATTTCACGGCGCGCAACGCGCCCGGCGTGCGGTCATGAAAGAATTCCCGGGTATTGAACGATCCGCCCATGAAACCCTGGGCCTTCTGCACGATGCGCGGGTGCTTGACACCGATCGCCGTCTGCAGACTCGAACGGGGTTTCAGCCGGGCATTGCGCCACAGCGACGCAGCGCGGGTCAGCAGCCCGGTGCAGGTCAGTGCGATCGCCCAGGCCCCCGTGATGCCGGTGATGGCTTCATCAAGGACCGCGGCGAGTGCGGTGGCCAGCGTCACCCCCGAGGCGCAACCCAGCACCACGAAGTTGACCAGCGTCAGCGGCGTGGCCCACTCCTGCAGGAACTTGATGCAGGCGTAGATCATCGCCGTGCACAGGAACAGTCCGAGGCAAATTGCGGCGCCCGCAGCGCCCAGCCACAGCGTGCCGGGCAGACCCTGCCAGTGGGCCCAGCCATAACCCGCCACCGCCACCATGAACGCCGGCAGCACGATGACCTCGCGTGACAGCCATGACGTGCGCCACATCGCCGCGGCACGCCAGGCCCGCTCGGGATGCCCGAGATGGAGGAAAGAGGCCAGCAATCCTGCCGCCAGCAAGGCCAGCGCGATCGCGCTGCCCATCCAGTAAAACATCACCGATGGCGCGGTCAGCAGGCCGGCGGCCGCCCGCGCCTCGATCACGAACAGCGCAAGGAACACACCCTGGCCCGCGCCGAGCAGGGTGGTCAGAAAAATCACCGAGAACGCAGGATTCATGACCGGACAGTGATGTGTGCAAGGTGCAGAGTGCAGCGCGAGAACGCCCGTCCGCGTATCGTCGCCGCTACCATGAGGTAACGTCGTCCAGCGACGGATCCTTGATGCCGGGCTTGGGCAGGCGGCCGTCGATCTTCAGCGGATTGTCGGCGCGCTCGAGTTCGTCCTCGTGGATGCGCATCTCGGTCTTGCGCCGCGGCAGATAGTGGTTGGCGGGCTGCGTGCCCCATTCCGGCATCAGCGCGTAACCGGCATTTTCCCGTATCGCCTTCGACACCACCGATTCGGGGTCGTGGATATCCCCGTAGAGCCGGGCATTGGTCGGACAGGCCATCACGCAGGCCGGCTTGCGCTCGGCTGTTGGCAGTTTGGTGTCGTATATGCGATCCACGCATAACGTGCATTTCTTCATGACCTTCTGGTGTTCATCGATTTCGCGTACACCGTACGGGCAGGCCCACGAACAGTATTTGCAGCCGATGCACTTGTCATAGTCGACCAGCACGATGCCATCCTCCGGCCGCTTGTAACTGGCGCCGGTCGGGCATACCGGCACGCAGGGCGGATCTTCGCAATGCAGACAGGACTTCGGAAAGTGCACCGTTTGTGTGTTCGGAAATTCACCGACCTCGAAAGTCTGCACCCGGTTGAAAAACGTCCCGGTCGGATCGCGATCGTAGGGATTGTCGTCCGACATGAAACCCGCTGCGCCGGAGGTATTCCATTCCTTGCAGCTGGTCACGCAGGCATGGCAGCCCACGCAGACGTTGAGGTCGATCACCAACGCGAGCTGGGTCATCGCGGAGCCTCCTGCCGATCGGCCCGGGTCATCGGAAGTCCCCCTTGCCGGCGACAAAGGCCTGCCACAGGCGGCGCACACCACTGGTGCCCGGGGCCGCCGGCAGCGCCGCGAACTGCGGCGAGGTTGCGGCCGGTTCGTCCGCGGCCGCCTTGGTGATGCGCACGCGCACGTCATACCAGCCCGCCTGCCCGGTCACCGGATCGGAATTGGAGATGGGCCGGCCGTCGGCCGTTGACAGTTCTTCGGCAATCACATGGTTCAGCAGAAAGCCGAGCCGCGCCTCGTTGGCGTCCGGCGCCAGATGCCAGGCGCCCTGCGCCTTGCCGACGGCATTCCAGGTCCACACGGTGCCCGGCTCCACGGCCTCGCTGGTGCGGCACATACAGCGCACACGGCCATGCATGGACTCGACCCAGATCCAGTCGCCGTCGGCGATGCCTTGGGTGGCAGCCATTTTTCCATTTATAAACAAATAGTTATGAGTATGTATCTGGCGCAGCCACGCATTCTGCGAATCCCAGGAGTGATACATCGCCATCGGTCGCTGGGTAATCGCCGCCAGCGGATACCGCGCGGTATCGGTCGTCTGCACTTCCAGCGGTGCGTAATAGAACGGCAAAGGATCACAGTAGGTGGCAATGCGTTCCTGCAAATGCGCCGGCGGCCGGCGCTGCGAATCACCCCGCCCCTCGGCCGCCATGCGGAATTTCTGCAGCACCTCGGAATAAATCTGGATCACGATCGGATCGGTATAGCGACGCACCCGCGTGCGCTGCGCCCATTCGTGGTAACCCTGGTTCCAGTTGCGCATGTATTGATAGGAGCGCGGCAGCCGGTAATGGAACACGCAGTTGTTCTTCTCGTACATCTCCCATTGCCGCGGATTGGGTTCGCCGACCATCGCCTTCTCCCCGCCGCGGCCGCGCCAGCCGGCAAGGAAGCCGATGCCCGAACCGGGCTCGGTCTCGTAGTTGACGATGAAATCCGGATAGTCGCGGTACTTGCGCGCGCCGTCCGCGGTGACGAATGCCGGGAATTTCAACCGTGACGCCAGTTCGATCAGCACTTCCTGGAAGGGTTTGCACTCGCCCTTCGGCGGCACCACCGGGATACGTACCGAATCCACCGGGCCGTCGAATTCCGAAATCGGCCGATCGAGCATGGACATCACGTCATGGCGCTCGAGGTAGGTGGTATCGGGCAGCACCAGGTCGGCGAATGCGGTCATCTCCGACTGGAAGGCGTCGCAGACGATCAGGAACGGAATCCGGTATTCGCCCTCACCGTCGCGATCGTTGAGCATCCTGCGCACCTCGACGGTATTCATCGTCGAGTTCCATGCCATGTTGGCCATGAAAATCAGCAGCGTATCGATCGGGTACGGATCGCCACGCCAGGCGTTGGTGATCACGTTGTGCATCATGCCGTGCACGGCGAGCGGGTATTCCCACGAAAACGCCTTGTCGATACGCACCGGCCCGCCATCGGCATCGACAAACAGATCATCGGGACCCGCCGGCCAGCCCAGCGCGAGTCCGGCCAGCGGGGTATCCGGCTGCACGGCCTGCGGCCCTTTGGGCGGCTTGGCCGCCGGGGGAATCGCCCGCGGGAACGGCGCCTTGTGGCGAAAACCGCCGGGCCGGTCGATGGTACCGAGCACCGACATCAGGATCGCCAGCGCGCGCACGGTCTGGAAACCGTTGGAATGCGCCGCGAGTCCGCGCATCGCGTGGAAGGCCACCGGATTGCCGGTGACCGTGTCATGTTCCTTGCCCCAGGAGTCAGTCCACGCAATCGGCAACTCGATTTTCTGGTCGCGTGCGGTGATGCCCATCTCGTGGGCGAGGCGGCGGATACGCGCCGCCGGGATGCCGGTAATCGCCGCCGCCCACTCCGGCGTGTATTCCCTGACCCGCTCCAGCAGCAACTGGAACGCCGGCTTCACCGGCGTGCCGTCCTCCAGCCGGTAGTCGCCGAGGAGTGCGGGATCGGCGCCGGCCGTGTGATTGGGCACCGCACGCCTGCTGTGACGATCCCACCACAGCTGGTCGTGGCGATGGTCGGGGTTGTCACCGGCCTGCGCTGCACCGGACCGGATCGGCATGCCGCACTGATCACTTGCCGGATCGAGATTGATCAGATAACCGGAGTTGGTATAACGCGCGAGGAAGTCGCGATCGTAGAGTCCGGTGTTGATGATCTCGTGCGTCAGCGCCAGCAGCAATGCGCCGTCGGTACCGGGACGGATCGGCACCCACTCGTCGGCGATGGCCGAATAACCGGTGCGCACCGGATTGATCGAAACAAAACGGCCGCCACGGCGCTTGAACTTCGAGATGGCAATTTTCAGCGGATTCGAATGATGGTCCTCGGCCGTACCGATCATCACGAACAGCTTGGCGCGGTCGAGGTCGGGGCCACCGAACTCCCAGAAGCTGCCGCCGATGGTGTAAATCATGCCGGCCGCCATGTTCACCGAACAGAATCCGCCATGCGCGGCGTAGTTCGGCGTACCGAACTGGCGCGCAAACATGCCGGTCAGCGCCTGCATCTGGTCGCGTCCGGTAAACAGCGCGAACTTCTTCGGATCGGTGGCGCGGATGCTCCGCAGGCGCTCTTCCATGAGCCGGAACGCCTCGTCCCAGCTGATGGGTTCGAACTCCCCGGCGCCGCGCTCCGCACCGGGTTTGCGCCGCAACGGCTGCGTCAGCCGCGCCGGCGAATACTGCTTCATGATGCCGGACGCACCCTTGGCGCAGATCACCCCCCGGTTCAACGGGTGTTCGGGATTACCTTCGATATAACGCACCTCGCCATTTTTCAGATGCACGCGAATGCCGCAGCGGCAGGCACACATGTAGCAGGTGGTGTTTTTGGTCTCGGTGCGGTCAGGCACGGCTTGCAAGGGGGCATTCATGCATCGGATACCGCGGGCTGGGCAATGCACAGGATTGTAATCGCTGCGCCCTGCCCATCCTGTTGAAATTACTTATACGGCCATTAGACGCCGGACCGCCGTCAGCCTGGCTTGCGGTCCATCCATTTGCTGATCTCGGGCAGGGACCAGGTCTGCAGCCGCGTGATCAGCCGTGCCGGATCATCATCGACCAGGACCATGTCGCGATGCT